>NZ_JBFAPP010000024.1:0-112684 GCF_040676775.1 Micromonospora sp. NPDC049523
GCGGCGGTGGTGGTGGCGGGTAAGGGTGAGGACGCCCGGCTGGTGGGTTATGTGTCGCCGGCGCCGGGTGAGGTGCCGTCGGGGCGGTTGTTGCGTTCGTATCTGGCGGAGTTGTTGCCGGGGTACATGGTTCCGGGGCAGGTGGTGGTGTTGGACGCGTTGCCGTTGAACACCGCCGGGAAGATCGACCGACGCAACCTCCCCACCGAACTACCCGACGCCGACGCCCGCGAGCACGTTCCACCCTCCACCGAAGTCGAGGAACTGGTCGCGGCGACCTGGGGTGAGGTGCTCGGGCGGGAACGGGTCGGCGCGCTGGACGACTTCTTCGACCTCGGCGGCCACTCCCTGCTCGCCACCCGAGCCGTCGCGCGGCTCGGCGCGGCACTGGAAATGGAAATACCGATCCGCACACTGTTCGTCCACTCGACCGTGGAAGCCTTCGCGGCGGTGCTCGAAGAACTGCTCGTCGCCGACCTCGAACAGCTCTCCGACGACGAGGTCGTCCGGATGCTCGACGGGGGCGTGAACCCGTGACCGACCTCGAGAGCCAGGTGAACAACGACTCGGCGCCGGTGCTGACCCCAGTGGCGCGAGCGCGTACGGAGCGGCTGTCGGAGCAGCGCCGGGCCCTGCTCGCACAGCGGCTACGCAGGGGAGCCGGGGCAGCGGTACGGGCACCGGAGATCCCGCGGCTGCCGGACGGCGTCGAACCACCCATCTCGTTCGGGCAGGAACGCCTCTGGTTCATGGAGCAGCTCGAGCCCGGCACGGACGCGTACGTCATGCGCGGCGCGGTACGGCTACAGGGAGAGCTGCACCTCGACGCCCTACAGCACGCCCTGGAAGACGTCGTCGAACGCCACGACACTCTCCGTACCCGCTTCCCGGTCGACGAGAGCGGACGGGTGTCGGCCGTCGTGGTGGACCGCGTGCAGGTGCCGTTCCGCGTCGTACCGCTCGATCCGGACGCCGGCCAGGACCCACTCGAACAGGCGCAGACCCTGACCACCCGGGACTGCGGATCGTTCGACCTGACCGTGGCGCCGCTGCTGCGGGCGATGGTGGTGCAGCTCGGCCCCGACGACCACGTGGTACACGTCGCGATGCACCACATCGTCGGCGACGGGTGGTCCTGGCCGGTGTTCTTCGCCGACTGGGCCGCGCTCTACGCGGCCCGGCTCGACCGGGCACCGGCCCCCGTACCGTTGCCGATCCAGTACGGCGACTACGCGGCGTGGCAGCGGGAACGCCTCGCCGGGCCGGCGGCGGAACGGGATCTGGCGTACTGGCGGCAGGCGTTGCAGGGCGTGCCGCCGCTGGACCTGCCCATCGACCGTCCCCGCCCGGCGCAGCCGGGGTGGCGCGGCGACGGCCACCAGGTCCGCTTCCCGGACGAACTGGTCGAGGCGCTCAGGTCGCTCGGCCGGGAGCACGGCGCGACGCTGTTCATGACGTTGCTCGCCGGGCTGCACGTGCTGCTGCACCGGTTGAGCGGCCAGCGGGACTTCGCCGTCGGTTCACCGGTCGCGGGCAGGGTCCGCCCCGAACTGGAACGGCTGGTCGGCCCGTTCGTGAACATGCTGCCGCTACGCGCCGATCTCCGTACGGAGTTGACGTTCGCGCAGCTGCTGACGCAGACGCGGGACCGGGTGCTGGAGGCGCTGAGCCACCAGGAGCTGCCGTTCGAACGTCTCGTGCAGGAGCTGAACGTCGAACGGGACACCAGCCGCTCGCCGATCTTCCAGGTGCTGTTCGGCATGCACAACACCGGCGGGTCGGCCGGGGAGTGGCCCGACGGCCTGGTCCGGCAGCCGTTCGGCAGCCCGGTCACCACCACCAAACACGACCTGTCGCTGTACGTGGACGAGCACCCCGACGGCGTACGCGGCACCTTCGGTTACCGCACCGAACTGTTCGACGCCGACACCGTCGCCCGGTTCGCCGAGCACTACCGCCGGTTGCTCGCCGCGGCGGCGGCCCGACCGGACACACCCCTGGCCGACCTGGACCTGATGACCGAGGCGGAACGGTTGGCCGTACTCGGTCTGGGGACCGGGGCACCCGCACCGCAACCCGCCGACGGCACGCTCGCGGACGTGATCGCGCCGCACGTCGCCACGACCCCGGACGCACCCGCGATCGTCTACGACGGTGTCGCCACCAGCTACCGGGACCTCGATGCCGGGGCGAACCGGATGGCGGCCTGGCTGCGCGGTCAGGGCGTGAGCCGGGGCGCGCTGGTCGGGGTCTGTCTGGAGCAGTCGGCCGAACTGGCGATGGCGTTGCTGGGTGTGCTGCGGGCCGGTGCGGCGTACGTACCGCTGGACCCGGAACAGCCCCCGGCCCGGCTGGGCACGATCATGGCCGACGCCCGACCGGCGCTGGTGCTGACCACGTCGGACCTGGTGGACCGGTTCGAGTCCGTCGCCACCGTCCAACTGGACGAGGTACGCGACGAGATCGCCGCGTGCAGCCCGGTCGCGCCGGAACCGGTCGCGGAGCCGGACGACCTCGCCTACGTGATCTTCACGTCCGGTTCGACCGGGCGCCCGAAGGGCGTGGCGGTGGCCCACCGGCAACTGCGCAACTACCTCGACGGGGTGGCCGATCGGATCGAGGTGGTGCCCGGGGCCCGCTGGGCGCTGCTCCAGTCGCTGTCGTTCGACTTCGCGGTGACCGTCTTCTACCTCGGGCTGGCCAGCGGCGGTGCGGTGCATCTCGTGCCGCGCCGGTGCACCGGCGACGAACTCGCCGACTACCTTCGCGAACAGCGCATCGACTACCTCAAGATGACCCCCTCGCACCTCGCCGCGCTGGCGGTGGAGGTGCCGTCCGAGCGGCTGGTACCGGCGAAGGCGCTGCTCCTCGGCGGGGAGGCGTCCCGGCTGGACTGGGCTGCCGGGCTGGCCGCCGGGCCGGCAGCGGTGATCAACCACTACGGGCCGACCGAGGCGACCGTCGGCGTCACCACCTACCGGGTCGAGGCGTCCGACACCGGCACCGGCACCACGCCGATCGGGAAGCCGCTGCCGCACGCCCGGGTGTACGTACTCGACGAGCGGATGCGACCGGTGCCGGTCGGTGTGCCGGGCGAGCTGTACCTCGGTGGCGACCGGTTGGCCCGGGGCTACCTCGGCCAGCCGGGACTGACCGCGGAGCGGTTCCGGCCAGACCCGTACGCGGCCGAGCCGGGGGCCAGGATGTACGGCACCGGTGACCTGGCCAGGTGGCGCCCGGACGGGCAGCTGGAGTTCCTCGGCCGGCGCGACGGGCAGATCAAACTGCGCGGCTACCGGGTCGAGCTGGGCGAGGTCGAGGCCGCGCTGGTCGACTGCCCGGGGGTGAGCGCGGCGGTCGCGATGCTGCGCGGTGACCGGCTCGTCGGCTACCTGCAACGCGAGGCCGCGGACGACCACACCGGCTCGACCCCGACCGACCCGGACCCGGGTACGCTGCGCCGGCTGCTCGCCGGCACCCTGCCCGAGTACATGATCCCCAACCAGTTCGTCTGGCTGGACCGGCTGCCGTTGCAGGACCACGGCAAGGTGGACCGCCGGGCGCTGCCCGAACCGGTGGCCGCGACCGCCGCCTCCGGACTCGAACACGTCCCACCGGACGGGCCGGTCGAGACCACCATCGCGCAGGTGTGGCAGGAGGTGCTCGAGGTCGAGCGGGTCGGTGCACTGGACGACTTCTTCGACCTCGGTGGGCACTCCCTGCTCGCCACCCAGGTGGTGGCCCGGCTGCGGCGTACGCTCAGCACCGAGCGGCCGATCAGCGTGATGGACCTGTTCCGGTGCCGTACGGTGCGCGAACTCGCCCTGCTCGCCACCGGTGAATCCGGGCAACCGGCCGACCGGCTGCTGCACGAACTGAGCCGAGCGCCCCGCGGGGCCCGGATCCGTTCGTACGTCTGCGTCCCGTACGGCGGTGCGAACGCGGTGGTGTACCAGCCACTGGCCGACGCGCTCCCGGACGGCCACAGCCTGTACGCGGTCGCCGTACCCGGACACGACATCGGGCTGGCCGAGGAGATCGAGCCGATCGAGGTGACCGCGCAACGGCTCACCGAGGAGATCCTGAACACGATCACCGGCCCGCTGGTCGTGTACGGACACTGCGGTCCCGGTGGGGCGCTGGCGGTGGAGGTCGCCCGCCGGCTGGAGGAGGCCGGTCGGGAACTGGACGCCCTCTACCTCGGCGGGATCTTCCCCTTCGCCCGACCCGTCGGCGGGGTACTCGGCCGGCTCACCCGGCTCCGCCTCGGTGAACGGCTGCGCGGCGACCGGGTCTACGCGAACTGGCTGCAGGGCATGGGCGCCGACCTCGGCGCGCTCGACGCCGAGCAGCAGCGGTTCCTGATCCGGGCGATGCGCCACGACGGTGAAGCCGCCGAGAACTACTTCACCGAACTGCTGCACCAGCACGCCACCCCGCTGCGTACGCCGATCATCAGCATCGTCGGCGACCGCGACCCCGGTACGGAGTACCACCAGGAGCGGTACCGGGAATGGCACTTCCTCAGCGGCACCACCGCCCTGGTGGTGTTGCAGGAGGCCGGGCACTACTTCGCCAAGTTCCGCGCCGACGAGGTCGCCGACATCATCACCGCCGTGGACCGGGAGCTCGAACAGCCCGTCGCGGCGTACAACCCGGACCTGTCGTGGCAGGTCACCGCGGTTTCCAAGGGTGCCGAGCCGACGGCCGCGGCAACGACGGAACAGCCGGGGATGGGTCGCTTCCTGACCGTCGCCGCCGGGCAGCTCGTCTCCGGGATCGGGTCGGCGCTGACCACCTTCGCGGTGCCGCTCTGGACCTACCTGGAGACCGGGTCCCTGATCCGGTTCGCGCTGTTCGCGGTGTTGGGGCAGGTGCCGGGCATCCTGGCCGCCCCGGTCGCCGGTGCGATCATCGACCGCAGTGACCGCCGTCGGGCGATGCTCGCCGGTGACTTCGCCGCACTGACCGCCATCGCCTCGTTCGCCGCCCTCTACTGGACCGACCAGCTCCAGCCGTGGCACATCTACACCTTCGTCGGGTGGCTGTCGGTCGCGTTGACCTTCCAACGGTTGGCGTACATGTCCGCGGTGCCGCAGCTCGTACCCAAGCGCTACCTCGGCCACGCGAACGGCATGGTCCAACTCGGCGGCGGTGTCGCCCAGTTCCTCGTACCGCTGGTCGCGGTCGGCCTGATCGCCACCATCGGCCTGGGCGGCATCCTCCTGATCGACCTGGGCAGTTACCTGTTCGCGATCACCGTGCTGGTGCTGGTCAAGTTCCCCCGCGCGATGGCCCGCCGACGCCGGGAGAGCCTGCTCGCCGAGATCACCGGCGGCCTGCGGTACACCGTGCAGCACCGCAGCTTCCGGGCCATGGTGCTCTTCTTCGCCGCGTTCAACCTCTTCCTCGCGCCGCTGTTCCTGCTGCTCTCCCCGCTCGTGCTGGCGTTCGCCCCGCTGGAGTCGGTGGCGCAGGTGTCGCTGGCGGGCGGGGTCGGTGCGGTCGTCGGTGGCCTGATCATGACCGCGTGGGGCGGCCCCCGGCACCGGCGGATGCGCGGCATGCTGCTGCTGACGTTCGCGTTCGCCGCCGGTGGTCTGGTCACCGGTCTGCGCCCCAGCGTGGCGGTCGTCGCCGCGGGCGCCCTCGGGATGTCGCTGTCGCTGTCGGTCATCAACGGGATCTGGCTGACCATCATCCAGACCAAGGTGCCGCAGCGACTGCACGCCCGGGTCATCGCCCTGAACATGGTCATCGCGCTGTCGACCATGCCGCTCGGTCAGGCGGTCATCGCTCCGCTGCTGGTGCCGCGCTTCGAGCCGCTGCTGCTGCCTGGTGGCTCGCTCGCCGACAGCGTCGGGCAGGTGCTCGGTGTCGGGCCCGGTCGGGGCACCGGCCTGCTCTACATCCTGCTCGCCGTCTGTATCGCCGTGGTGGTGGCGGTGTCGCTGCGGGTCCGTACGCTGGCCCGGTTCGACGACGACGTACCCGACGCGCCGCCGGACGATCTCGTCGGACTGAGCAACTGGACCGCCCGCATGCAGTCCCGTACGGCCGCCGGCTCCCAGCCGGAGAGCGGGAGCGGCGGCTGACGGGCGGCGGTTACCAGTCGAGGGGCCTGGTGGCGAGCGTCGCGTCGTACCAGGCCCGGATCGCCTCGAAGCTCTCCGGCGGCAGTGGTGTGCCGGCGGCGGCGATGCTGCTCCGCAACTGGGCCAGGGACCTGGTGCCGGGGATGACGGTCGACACCGCGTCGTAGCCGAGCAGGAAACGCAGCGCGCCGTCGAGCAGGCTCACCCCGTCGGGCAGCAACGCCCGGAACTCGTCCACCAGCCCGGCGCGCAGGGCGACGTCGGCGCGGGTCCAGCGCTCGCGTACGTCGGTGAAGACGCTGTCCGCGTGGTACCTGCCGGAGAGCCAGCCGGACTCCAGTGGCACCTTGACCAGGGTCCCGACACCCCGGTCGCGGGCCCGGCCCATCGCCTGCCACGGTTCCTGGTAGAGGGCGGACATCCGCACCTCGAGCGCGTCCGAGTCGCTGGTGTTCAACACCGTGTCGACGTCGGCGCCCCAGTCGACCGACGCCCCGTACGCCCGGATCGTGCCCTTGTCCTTGAGTTGCTGCAGGACGCCGTAGTGCTCGCAGCGGCTGCCGTCGATGATCTCCTGCGGCGGGCTGTGCAGTACCACGATGTCGACGTGGTCGACGTTCATCCGGCGGGCGCTGCTCTCGACCGACGCCTCGATGGCATCGGGCGCCCAGTTGGGACTGCCGTCCGGGTGGTAGCCGACCTTGGTGCAGATCAGCACCTCGTCGCGGCGCCGGCCGGTGAGCGCCCGGCCGATGTTCGACTCGCTGCGCCCGTCGGCGTAGCCGGGGGCGGTGTCGATGAGATTGACACCGGCGTCGAGTGCGGCGTGCACGATCCGCACGGCTTCCGCCGGCTCGGGTCCGTCGGGCCACTGGGCCGAGCGCCCGAGCTGCCATGCGCCGAGCCCGATCGCGCTGACCCGCAGGCCGGTGGTGCCGAACTCCCTGATCTGCATGCCGATGTCCCCCCTGTCGACCGCTGTACGGCGGTGCTGCCAGCGTATCGACGGATGCCGTCGACCGCCGTCCCGGTTGGGTCTGATCCGTTACAGACTGATCAACAGATGCGCACCTTTGGTTGACAGCGGATCATGACTCAACGAAGATCTACTTCGTGCGGAGCGTCCATCTGACAAAGCGGGGTCACATCGACCTCCTGCGTGTCGCCAGCGCCGCCTGTCGACGCTCAATCTGACGCCGGGCTCCCCCTTCCCCGCCCGCTGCTGACGTTCTCCCCAATCCCCGTGGGTCTCCGGCCCTGCGGTGACGTCTGCCCGCGTGCACTGTCCTCTCTCGACAGGAGATCTGTCTTCCATGGTCAGGAAACTCTCGAGGATCGCCGCGGCAACGGTTGCCGCGTCGCTCGTCGGCACGATGGCTTGGGCTGGGCCGGTGAACGCGTCCGCGTTGCCGTCCGTACCCCCGTCCGGCATCGACTTCTGGGGCATCACGGGCTTCCCCGTACAGAACGTGCTGCCGGTTTGGGCGGACAACCCGAACGACGCCTCGATCCCGATCGGCGTCACCCCGTACGACGAGATCGCCCCGAAGCTCAACGCCCTGCAGGCCGCCAGCAACCGGGTGTCTGCCCGGGTCGCCGGCAAGTCCTCCGGCGGCTACGACCTGTACGCGGTGACGGTGACCGCGCCGGAGACCCAGGACGAGGCACGGCGCCAGGAGAACTGGCGGCGACTGATCGAGAACGAGCCGGCGACGGCGCAGCACGACCGGCGCCTCATCGAGGGTTACAAGACCCCGCTGTTCGTCAACGCGAACATCCACGGCAACGAGTGGGAGGGCACCGACGCGGCCCTTCGGGTGATCGAGGAGTTCGCGACCAGCACCGATCCCCAGATCGCGCAGCTGCTCAAGCGCAACCGGCTCGTCTTCAACGTCACCTCCAACCCGGACGGTCGGGTGGCCGGAACCCGGCAGAACGCGGCCGGCTACGACCTCAACCGCGACCTGACCATCGTGTCGCAGCCCGAGACCAACCTGATCCGTGAGCTGATCGTCGACACCAAGCCGATCATCACGCTCGACCTGCACGGCTACGTCAACCCGACGCTGCTGCACCCGAGCACCCCGCCGCACAACGTCAACAACGAGTACGACCTCTACATCAAGCACGGCCTGCCGAACGCGTTGGCGATCGAGCAGGGCCTGAAGGCCCTGGGCTACGCCGAGACGCAGCGGGCGCGGATCCCGTTCCGCGACGACGAGCCCGGCGTGTGGGACGACTTCCCGCCGATCTACGTGCCGTCCTTCGCGATGCTGCAGAGCAGCATCCCGTACACCATCGAGGCGCCGCTGAACCCGCGTGGCAACCTCACCCCGCAGGAGAAGCTTCGTCGGTCGGGCATCAACACCGACGTGCACGAGGTGGCGATCAAGACCTCGCTGCAGTACATCCAGGACCACCGGACCGAGGTGCTGTTCGACCAGGCCGAGGTCTACCGCCGTGGTGCGGCCGGTGAGCCGCTGCGGGACATCCCGGACGGCTACGTGCCGGGCTGGGGCCCGGAGGACAACTACAACACGGTCTTCCCGCGCTCGTACGTCATCCCGGCCGGCTCCGGTCAGCACTCCGCGCCGGCCGCGGCCCGTCTCGTCGACCTGCTCATCGGCAGCGGCGGCCGGGTGTGGCGGGCGAAGAGCAACTTCACCGCCAACGGCAAGTCCTACCCCGCCGGCTCGTACGTGATCGACATGCACCAGCCCAAGCGCGGCCTGGTCAACTCCCTGCTCGAACCGGGCGTCGACATCACCGACCGGGTGGACGACCTCTACGCCGGGCCGGCCGCCTGGAGCCAGGGGCTGACCTGGGGAGCGACCGTCGACACCCTGTGGGACCAGTTGCCGGGTGTGGGCCTGGAGCGCGCCTACGACGGCAAGGCCGAAAGCTCGGTACCGGGTGGCACGCCCGACCTGCGGCTCGACATCCAGGACGCCGCCGACCTGCTCGCGGTCAACGCGTTGCTGGACCAGGGGGTCAAGGTCTACCGGCTGGCCGACGGTTCGGTCGCCATCCCGCACACGACGACCAACCGCAGGCTCGCCGCGGCCGAGTCCCGTAAGCACGACGTCGCCTTCGAAGCCGCCCCGGCGGGTTGGCAGGGGACGCTGCTCGACAAGGTCGTCGTCGGTTACCTGGGTACGGTCGAGGAGCGCGACACGCTGCGCGACCTCGGCTTCGAGGCGCGTACGGTCACCGCGGCGACCCTGGCCACCACGCTGACCGCCGACGTCGACGTACTGCTGGTGGCGAGCAACCTCAACCTGGCGAACCTGACGGCGGAGAACCGCGCCGCGCTGGATGCCTTCCTCGCCCGTGGTGGTGGGGTCATCGGTCTGGACACCGCTGGCGCGAACTTCAGCAACGCCGCCGCGCTGCTGAGCGTCACGGCCACCGCCGGTGCCTCCCTGGCCAGTGGTGTGGTCAACATCGTCAACAGCCAGGGCCCGGTGACCTCGGGTGCGATCCCGCACTCGTTCATCAACCAGCCGGTCTGGTTCACCAACCTCGGTGCCGGCGTCACGGTGGAGCAGTCCTACACCGCCGACCCGCTGCTGTCCGGCTGGTGGGCGGCGAACGCGGCCGGCACCAACGGTCCGGCGGCGGCGGCCAACCAGGCCAGCATCGTCCGGGGCGTGAGCGCCGGGGGCAACGGCGTGGTGCTCTTCGGTACGGACCCGACGTACCGCACCCACCCGAAGGGGCTGCAACCGCAGCTCGGCCGGGCCGTGCTCTGGGCTGCCCAGCGGTAGTCCCGACCCGTGATCCCGTGAGCGGATGACAGGTCTCGTAAGCGGATGACAAACGAGGGCCCGGATGCGGTGAGCATCCGGGCCCTCGCCCGTCGTACCGGTCCCCTCGGTGGGGCCGGAGGTCACGCCGCGGTGCGGATGGCCGGGGCGTGCCAGTCGGGAATCGTCGCGCCGGCGGCGGTGAAGGACGTGAAGTCCGTGGTGGCCCGGAACGCGGGCAGGGTGTAGAGGTCCCGGGCGTACGCCCACAGGTGTGGGTACTCGTGTAGGCCGGGGTTGATGGCACGGGTGGCGTTGGGTCCGACGTCGTAGCGCACCAGGGTCACCCAGAGCCGGATGTCGGCCTCGGTCAGCGTCGGCCCGACCAGGTACCGCCGGGTGGCCAACCGCTCGTCGAGTACGGCGAACGCGTCGAGCAGCGCGGTTCGGGCGTGTGCCCCGTCCGGGCCCGGCCGGGCGGCGGCACCGACGCCGTGGTTGACCGCCGGATTGAGCCACTCGTCGAGTTCTTCGATCTCGTCGCGGTAGCGCTCCGGATAGGTGTCGACGATCGGGGTGGCGAGATGCCGGAAGCTGGTGGCGAGGTCGATCCCGATGGTCTTGAAGTTGTTGCTGACCACACCGGCGGTGGCGCGATCCCAGAGCGTCGGCACCGAGATGTGGCCGTCGAAGCCCTCTTCGGTGGCCTCGTATGCCTGGCGCAGCAGGGTAAACCCGTTCACCGGGTCGGGCCCGTACCGCTCGCGGAAGGCCCAGCCTCGGCCGTCGCGCTGGTTGTCCACGTAGGAGACGCTGACGACGTCTTCCAGTCTGGCCAGGGCACGGGTGATGGTCACCCGCTGTGACCAGGGGCAGAACCATCCCGCGTAGAGGTGGTATCGGCCGGCACGCGGGGTAAAGCCGGCCGGGCTGTTGTCACTCAGGCGGGCCGAGAAACGGTAGAGGGGGCGTGGGTCGTCGGGCCGGCGGACGATGCGGTACTCGCCGTACGTGTCGAGGTCGACGGGAGTGGCCAGCCGGCTGAAGGGTGACAGTCCGGGCACGGGATACCTCCGAGGGAGTCGGAGCGTTACAACCGGATGAAATCCTACTTGGTTGATAGGTTTTGGGGCCAGGGTCGAGCTGGTCGGCGGGGGCGGCTCACGGTCGGGGTTCGGGGCCGAACGGCGCCAACGCGGAGTACGGCAACTGAGTCTCGAACGGCAGGTACGGCAGCATCGCCCGGTCGGCGTCGAGGTCGTAGCGGGGGTGGTAGCCGAGATTCAGGTAGAGCGCCTCGGCCTCCGGCTGGCGTGGACCGGTGGTCAGCCAGATCCGGCGGTACCCGCGTCGGACCGCCTCGGCCTCCAACTCGCGCATCACCCGGCGGGCCAGTCCCTGGCGGCGGTGCGCCGAATGGGTCCACACGCGCTTGATCTCGGCGGTCTCGCGGTCGTACCGGCGGAAGGCCCCACCGGCCACCGCTGCTCCGCCCGGGTCGAGCAGCAGCAGGAAGGCGCCGTGCGGGGGCGCGAACTCCGTCGCCGGATACCGCGACATCTCCTCGTTCGGGCCGTAACGGGTCCGGTACTCGTGGGTCAGTTCGTCGAGCAGCGGGCGGGCCGCCGGGTCGGTCGGGCTGGTGTAGTGGACGGTCAGTTCCCTTGACGTCATCGATCAGCTCCGGAGGCTGGACGGGACCGGCTCGGGCCCCGGTCCAGGCGGTGACACCGGGACCGGGGCGATGGGTCATTTCCGGGGCAGGCCGGGCGGGTTGATCTGGGCGGCGGGAATCGCCTCGCTGGCGAGCCCCCAACGGGACAGCACCCGGGCGTACGAGCCGTCCTTGATCACGGCGTTGAGTGCGTCGTTGAGCGCCTCGACGAAGCCGTTGCCCTTCTTGGTCATCGCGGCGATCTGGGCCGGAACCTCGCCGCCACCAGGCACGATCCCGACGATTTTGGTTTTGCCGCTGACCGCGACGTGGTACGCCAGCGCCGGGTTCGGCCCGAAGTACGCGTCGATCCGCCCGGACAGCAGGGCAAGCTGGTAGTCGGCCGGGTTCTGGTAGTAGGTGATGTTGACCGGGGCGAGGCCGGCGGCCTTGTTCTGCGCGTCCCAGCGCAGCAGCACCTGCTCCTGGTTGGTGCCCGAGCCGACCGACACGTTGAGTCCGGCGATGTCGGCCGGCTTCTCGATCTTGCTGATCTTGCCGTCCGCCTTCACCTCCCAGCCGAGCGAGTCGACCCGGTAGGTGGCGAAGTCGTAGATGTCCTTGCGTTCTTCGGTGACCGTGATGTTGGAGAAGCCGACGTCGTTCTGGCCGGAGCGGACCACCAGGAACAGGTTTTCCCACGAGGTCGGCTGCAGGTCCAACTCCAGCCCCAGCACGTCCGCCACCAGCTGGGCGATGTCCGCCTCGACCCCGATCAGCGTACGGTCGTCGTCGGCGCGGAAGGCCAACGGCGGTGACCCCTCGGCGCTGATGCCGACCCTGAGCTTGCCCCCCGCTCCGATCGTCGGCGGCACCTTCGCCGCAACCGCGTCGACCTTCTGCGCGCGGATCCGTTTCTGGTCCGGGCTGGTGTTGATGACCGCGGCCGCCGAGCCGGACGGGTCGGCGGCCAGGGCGGCCGGTTCGTCGTCGGGCGAGCCGCAGGCGGCCAGGGTCAGCAGGGTGGTCAGGGCGAGCACGCTGGCGAGGCGGCGGAAAAGCCGATTGCGGGGCATGCGGAACTCCTTCTCTGGGGCTGTTTCGGGTGGTCGGGAGTACCTGGGGCGGGCGGTTCAGAGAACCTTCGCCAGGAACGACCTGGTCCGTTCGTGCTGCGGTCGGGTGAGCACCTCGTCCGGTGGGCCCTGCTCGACGATCACCCCGTCGTCCATGAAGACGACCCGGTCGGCGACCTCGCGGGCGAAGCCGACCTCGTGCGTGACGACGATCATCGTGGTGCCGGCCCGGGCCAGGTCCTTCATCACCTCGAGCACCTCACCGACCAGTTCCGGGTCGAGCGCCGAGGTCGGTTCGTCGAAGAGCAGCACCTTCGGCTCCAGGGCCAGCGCCCGGGCGATCGCCACCCGTTGCTGCTGGCCACCGGAGAGACGGCGCGGGTAGGCGTCCGCCTTGTCCGCCAGGCCGACCCGGTCGAGCAGCCGGGAAGCCGTCTCCAGCACCTCCCGCCGGGGCCGTCCCTGCGCCGACACGGGTGCCTCGGCCACGTTGTCGAGCACGGTCAGGTGGGGGAAGAGGTTGAAGTTCTGGAACACGAAGCCGATGTGCGTACGCTGTCGCAGGATCTCGCGTTCCTTGAGCTCACGCAGCCGGTTGCCGGTCCGGCGGTAGCCGATCAGCTCGCCGTCGATGCGTACCGAGCCTCGGTTGACCTTCTCCAGGTGGTTGATGCTGCGCAGCAGGGTCGACTTGCCCGATCCGGACGGGCCGAGGATCACCACCACCTCGCCGGTACGCACGCTCAGGTCAACCCCGCGCAGCACCTCCAACGGTCCGAAGCTCTTGTGGATGCCGCGCAGTTCCACCATGACCGCGCCGTCGGGGCTCATCGGGGCACCGCCAGGTCGGCGGCGAGCTGGTCGCGTACGGCCTGCCGTTGTCGACGCGCCGCCAGCACCCGGCCGACCAGCCGGCGCACCCGCTGCAGCGGGGTCGGTGGCAGCACCCGTACGGCGCCGCGGGCGTAGTGCCGTTCGACGTAGTACTGCACTGTCGACAGCACGGTGGTCAGCAGCAGGTACCAGATCGCGGCCACCAGGAGCAGCGCGATCACCCGTCCGTTTCGGGCGTAGATCACCTGGACCTGGTAGAAGAGTTCGGGGATGGCCATGATGTAGACCACCGAGGTGCCCTTGACCAGGCCGATGATCTCGTTTCCGGCGGTCGGGATGATGGTGCGCATCGCCTGCGGCAGCAGGATCCGGCGGATCTGCCGGGTCCGGGGGATGCCGAGGGCCGCCGCGGCTTCGAGTTGTCCCTGGTCCACCGAGAGGAAGCCCGATCGGACGATCTCCGCGCAGTAGGCCGCCTGGTGCAGGGCCAGTCCCAGGGTCGCCGCGGTCATCGGGCCGATCAGGTCCATGGTGCCGACGTCGAAGAACGACGGTCCGAAGGGAATCCCGAACGAGATCCGGTCGTAGAGCAGCGCCAGGTTGAACCAGAACAGCAGTTGCAGGATCAGCGGCACCGACCGGAAAAGCCAGACGTAGCCCCAGGCTACGGCCTGGAGCAGCGGGCTCGCCGAGAGCCGCATCAGGGCGATCACCGTGCCGAGCAGGAAACCGAGCACGATGCCGAGCACGGTCAGCCGCAGGGTGACGCCGACCGCCCGGAGCACGGTCTCGTAGAACAGGTACTGGCCGACGAAGTGCCACTCCCAGGCGGGATTCGTGATCAGCGCATTGGCCGCCATGGCCAGCAGCACCAGCGTGACGGCGGTGGCGGCCCAGCGCCACGGATGGCGGGCGGGCACCACCTTCAGCGGTTCGTCGGCGGGTGCCCGAGTGGTGTTCTCCACGGTCGCCGGGGCGGGTGACGGGGCGGTCACGGTGACCTCCAGGGATGGGCCCGGGGGGCGTTCGGCCGTGTCGGTGGCCCACGGTCCGACGACGGCGGCGGGCGCCGGGTACGGCGGGAGAGGGAGACGCGACGGGCCGGTGGAAGGCTCAGTCGCGGTGGAGCCGAGCGCGGTGGGCTGTGTCGCCGCCTGCGCTCAGCGCGGACACCGCCCGCCTGCGTATCGAACTAGATCGATAACAAGGCGGGCGGTCAGGAGGACCCCGGTGCGCCGCATGTACTGATATTGATCAGTGGAATGAGGCGTGTCAATGGCAGTCCACATTGTGGTACGCCCAGGCCTAGGTGAGCCCCTAGTAAGAGCTGAGCTGGAATTATCGACGCTCATCTCCCACGGGCTTAATAGGAAATGATGATGTTACGAGAAAGTGGTTATTGGTCTCGTGCGACAGCATCCTGGCCCGGAATGGCCGCGAGTAGTTCACGGGTGTACGGATGAGTTGGGTGGTCGAAGAGTTCCTCGGTGGTGGCCGTCTCGACGATCCGCCCGGCCCGCATCACGGCGACCCGGTGGGCGATCTGACGCACCACCGCAAGATCGTGCGAGATGAACAGGTACGCCACCCCGGTGGTCGCCTGTAGCTCGGCGAGGAGTTCGAGCACCTGAGCCTGTACGGACACGTCCAGTGCCGACACCGGTTCGTCGCAGACGACGAGTTCGGGGGAGAGGGCGAGTGCGCGGGCGATCGCGACCCGCTGCCGCTGACCGCCCGAGAGCTGTGCCGGCCTGCGGTCGAGCACCGAGACCGGCAGCGCCACCCGTTCGACGAGTTCGCGGGCCCGGGCGCGGCGGGACGCCCGGTCGCCGATCCCGAACACCCGCAACGGTTCGACGATCACCTCACGGATCGAGAACCGTGGGTCCAGCGACGCGTACGGGTTCTGGTACACGAGTTGGGCGCGGCGGCGCAGCCGGCGCAGGGCCGTACCACGGGCCGCGGTGATGTCGTCGCCGTCGAGGAGGATCCGCCCGCCGTCCGGCTCGGCGAGTCGCAGCACCAGCCGTGCGGTGGTCGACTTGCCCGAACCGGATTCGCCGACCAGGGCCAGTGTCTCGCCCCGGTCGATCGTGAAGCTCACCCCGTCCACCGCCCGTACGCTCCGCCGGCCGGCGCCCGCGCCCGGCAGGGGGAAGTCCTTGACCAGGCCCTCGACCGCAACCAGCGGCGGTTGTGCCGGTGCCCCCGACGGCCGGCTGCGGACCGCTGGCGCCGGACGTGTCGCGGCCAGACTCGGCGCACTGCGCAACAGTTCGCGGGTGTATTCGTCGGCCGGGTCGCGCAGCACCTCCCGGGTGGGCCCGGTCTCGACCACCCGTCCCCGTGACATCACCACCAGCCGCTGCGCCCGGTCCGCGGCGATGCCCAGGTCGTGGGTGACCAGCAGCACGGCGGTGCCGAGCTCTTCGGTCAGGGTCTGGATGTGGTCGAGGATCAGCCGCTGCACGGTGACGTCCAACGCGCTGGTCGGCTCGTCCGCGATGATCAGACGGGGCCGGGCCGCGATCGCGATCGCGATGAGCACGCGTTGCCGCATGCCACCGGAGAGCTCGTGCGGATACTGCCGTGCCCGGGTCCCCGGATCGGACAGACCCGCCCGACGCAGGAGCTCGACCGCGTCCAGTGCCGCGGACCGGCCATTGGCCAGCCCGTGTACGCGCAGCACCTCCGCGACCTGCTCGCCGATGCGTTTCACCGGGTTGAGCGATACGGCCGGGTCCTGCGGGATGAGCCCGATCTGCGCGCCCCGGAACGTACGGAGTTCCCGCTCGGAGAGACCGGTGAGGTCACGTCCGGCGAACCGGATGCTGCCGGTGTCGATCCGCCCGCCGGCCGGCAACAGTCCGATGATGGCGTGCGCGGTCGTGCTCTTGCCCGAACCCGACTCGCCGACGACGGCGACGACCTCACCCGGGCGGACGTCGAAGTCGACGCCGTCGACCGCCTGCACCGGTCCGGACCGGGACTGGTACGAGACGCGCAGTTGCCGGACCTCGAGCAGGTTCCCGCCCCCGTCGGAGGCATCCCGTCGTCCCGTCATCGCTGGCTCGCCCACTCCCCGTCGACGGCCCGGGCGATCCGGTTCGTGGCCAGCACCGTCGCCGCGACCGCCAGACCCGGAAGCGTCGAGAGCCACCACGCGTTCGCCAGGTAGTTGCGCCCGGTCGAGATCAACGTTCCCCATTCCGGTGCGGGCGGCGCGGCCCCGTAGCCGAGGAAACTCAGTGACGACACGGCCAGGATCGCCGTACCGAAGTCGAGGGTGGCCAGCACCAGCACCGGGCCCATCGCGTTCGGCAGCACGTGCCGCAGCAGGATCGAGTGCCAGCGCGCCCCCGAGGACCGGGCCGCCTCGACGTAGGTGGCGTGCCGTACGCGCAGCACCTCGGCGCGCATCACGCGGGCGAAGCCGGCGACGCTGGCGATGCCGACCGCCACGGCGACCTTCACCGTGCCGAAGCCGAGCGCGGTGACCAGGGCCAGGGAGAGGAACAGGGCGGGGATGGCGAGCAGGACGTCGACCAGCCGCATCAGCAGGTCCTCGACCCAGCCACCGACGAACCCGGCGACCAGGCCGATCGCCCCGCCGACGACGAACGCCACCGCGACCGCGATCAGGGTCGCCTTCAGTGAGAGCGCGGCTCCGTGCACCACCCGGGCGTACACGTCGCGGCCGATCTCGTCGGTGCCGAACCAGTGCTGAGCGGCGGGGCCCTGGAACCTGTCGCTGGGCACCCCCAACAGTGGATCTCGCGCGGTGAACAGCGTCGGCCAGAAGGCGGCCAGCACCACCAGGGCGACGACCGCGATCGAGAGGACGAGCCCGGGACGTCGTAGCAGGAACCGTGCCAGCCGGTGCAGGTCGAGGCCACGGGCAGGGTTCCACCCGGTCGCCTCCGATCGGTCCCGGGGATCCGGCTCCGGCACGATGTTCAGCGCCGGGTCGCCGACGACTGTCTGACTCACACGAGACTCCTTCGTCGGGTGGCCGAGGCCACGACGATCCGTGGATCGAAGAGCGGATAGACCAGGTCGACGACGAGGTTCGCGCACACGAAGACCAGCGCGCCGAAGACCACGACGCCCTGGACCACGGGTATGTCCTGGACCGTGACAGCGCTGACCGTCGCCCGGCCGATGCCGTTGCGGGAGAAGACGGTCTCCACGACCACGGAACCGGCCAGCAGGTTGCCCACCAGCAGCCCGACGATGGTGAGTGCCGGCAGGGCGGCGTTTCGCAGGGCGTGCCGCAGGTGCACCCGGGCCCGTCCCGCTCCCTTGGCCCGGGCGGTCTGCACGTACGGCTCGTCCAGCGCGGTGAACAGGCTCTTCGCCAGCACCTGGGCCAGCAGTGCGCCGGTCGGTACGGCGAGCGTGACCGCGGGCAGGATCAGACTGGCGATCCCGTCGTTGCCGAACGCCGGCAGCAGCCGGAGCCGGAACGAGAAGAGCTGGACGAGCATCAGCCCAACCCAGAACGTCGGCAGTGACACACCGAGTGAGGGCAGCGACAGCAGCAGTTGCCGCAACGCCCGCGCGGACGTGTACGTGGCCGCCAGCGCCAGCCCGGTGCCGAACACGACCGCCAGCACCAGCGCGGCACCGGTCAGTACGAGCGTCTGCGGTAGGGCGTCGCCGATCACCGAGGTGACCGGTTGACCGGTCGCGACCGAGTTGCCGAAGTCTCCCTGCACCGCCCGGCCGAGATAGTCGGCGTACTGGACCAGGACCGGTTTGTCGAAGCCGTACTCCCGCTTCAGCGACTCCAGTTGGGCCGGGTCGACGGAGGCCTGGTCGAGACCTCCGCCGGCCATCGCCGACACCGGATCACCGGGCAGGAAGTCCAGTACGAGAAACGACAGGGTGTAGGCCGCCCACAGCACCGCCACGGCCTGTGCGAGACGACGGAAGACGTAGCGACGCACGGTCGGTTCCTTCCCTCCGGTGGTCCGGTCGTTCCTGTTCGGCGCGTCAACTCTGCTTCGCGCGTCAGCTTTTCCAGGTGTCGTGTAGCTGGATCCGGCTCGACGCCTCGAAGTCCAGGTCGTGCACCTTCTTCGACACCCCGAGCGCGGTGGTGAGCTCCACCACCGGGATCACGTGGGCGTTGCGTACGATCAGGTCCTGGGCCTGGTTGACCAGCGCCTGCCGCTTGGCCGGGTCGACCGTCGCGGCCTGTTCGGTCAGCACCGGGTCCAGCGCGCCGGCCGTCAGCCGGTACGTGTTGGCCAGCGCGGTCGAGTACGTGCTGCGCAGGATGTCCGGGTCGGCGCGGGTGATGTTTCCCCAGAGCGCGTCGAAGTCGCCGGACTGCTGCACCTGGGTGATCTGCGCGATCTGGAGTTCCTTCAGGGTGATCTCGACACCCACCGCCTTGAGCTGCTGCTGGATCAGCTCCAGGGTCGGCTGGTTGGTCGCGGCGTTGGCGAACCAGCCGACGGACAGACTGAGCCGGGTGCCGTTGCGGGTACGGATGCCGTCACCGCCGACCTGCCAGCCGGCCGTGTCGAGCAGCGACTTCGCCTTCGCCGCATCGAAGGTGAGCTGTGGGCTGACGTCGCCGTAGTACGGCGTGGTGTGCGCCAGGATGCTGGTGGCCGGTTTGCTGCCGGTGGGGTAGACGGTGTCGACGATCTGCTGCCGGTCGAGCGCCACCTGGATCGCCTGCCGTACGGCGACGTCCTGCAGCAGGGGCTTCGAGTTGTTCAGTCCGAGGTTGAACACGACGCCCGGGTTTGCCCGGGTCTGGAGGTTGACGGCCCCGCCCGCCTTCAGCGCCGCCTCGTCGGCGAGGCTGACGCTGCCGATGGCGTCGACCTGCCCCGACACCAGGCTCCCGGTCCGCACACCGGCCTCCGGAACGACGGTGAACAGCACCTTGTCCAGGTAGGCCTCACCCGTTTTCCGCCACAGCGACGAACCCCAGTCGTAACCCTTGCGCTTGACCAGGGTGATCGACTGGTTGGCCACGTAGCCGCCGAGCACGAACGGGCCGGAGCCGACGACTCCGTCGGTGCACCGCTGGTCCGCTGTCTTCCGTACGCTCGAACCGGCGACCAGGCCGAGCGAGAAGGTCGAGGTCGCCTGCAGGAACTGGGCGTTGGGCTGTTCGAAGGAGACGACCGCGGTGAGGTCGTCCGGTGTTTCGGTGCCGACGTATCCGCTGAGGTAGCCGGTTGCCAGGCTGGCCTTGGCGCCGAGTTTGCGGGCCGCGTCGAAGTTCTCCTTGACCGCCTGGGCGTCGACCGCTGATCCGTCGCTGAAGGTGACGCCCGGCCGGAGGTGGAAGGTGAAGGTTTTCGCGTCCGCGCTGACCTCCCAGCGTTCCGCGAGCCAGGGCACGATCTTTCCGGTCGAGGGGTCCTGGTCGGTCAGTGAGTCGACGATCTGGCGCAGGGCGTAGATGGTGTCGTTGCTGGCCACCTGGTGCGGGTCGACGCAGCCGGCGTACGAGCCGACGGCGAAGGTCAGCGTGCCCCCGGACCTCGCGGTACCGTCCGCCGCGCCGCCGTCGGTGGTGCCACTGTCACCCGAACCGCAGGCGGTCAGGGCGAGGGCGGCCACGACGGTCAGCACAAGCGACCCGCGGGCGCGTCCCGAGCGCGAAGTTGATCTCACGAGATTCCCTTTCTGTGAAGGTCGGCGTGGCTGTGCGGGCTCGCCGCACAGCCGTGGGCACCCGTGCATAGGGCTCGATACGGTGCGGCGGGCGACGTCGGCGTCGCGGTGGGGGATCGGGGCGGCGGTGCCCCGTACGGGGACGACCCTCGCGGGGCGACGTCTCGCCCGGCCGGGCCTGCGACCGCTCGGCTGCGACAGAGTGAGCTGGTGACCCGTCGCGAACCGAGGTGGCGGCGGGAGATCAGGTTAGCGAGGTCCGAGTATTCAAGTCAATCCCTATGGGTCAAGTAGGAATTATGTCCGTCGGCGACCGCGGTCAGGGGTACGCCTGCGGCCCGACTCGACCGTCACGCCGGCTCCTCCAGCGGGGGCAGGTCGAGGTGCTCGCGCAGGGTGCTGCCCTCGTACGCGGTCCGGTAGGCGCCGCGCTCCTGCAACTCCGGCACGAGTTTGTCGACGATCTCGTCGACGGATCCGGGTATCAACTGCGGGACGATGTTGAAACCGTCGACGGCACGGGTACGGACGTAGTGGACCCACTCGTCGGCGACCTGCCCCGGCGTGCCGACGAACAGGTCATGCCCGGGTGCGACCTCGATCGCCAGGTCCCGGATGGACAGTTTGCGCCGCTCGGCCAGCTCACGCCACCGCGCGATGACGGCGAGCTTCCCGGTGCGCAGCTCGATCGGAATGGTGCCGCGGGACGGGTCGAGTTCGTCCGGCGTCGGATCGATGTCGGGCAGTGGCCCGTCCGGGTCGTAGCCGGAGAGGTCCTTGCCCCAGTACTGCTCCAGGAAGGCGATCGCTCGGGGCCCGCTGGTCTGCTCGCGTCTGATCCAGGCCGCCCGCTCCCGGGCCTGCGCTTCGGTGTCGCCGAGGACAACCGACGTACCGGGCAGGATCCGCAGCGAATCGGGCGCACGACCGTAGCCGGCCAGCCGGGTCCGGATGTCCCGGGCGTAGGCCACTGCCTTGTCGTACGTGGTGTTGGCCGAGAAGACCACGTCGGCATGGCGTGCCGCCAGGTCCCGCCCACCGGGCGAGTCGCCGGCCTGGAACAGCACCGGTCGGATCTGCCGGCTGCGCGGCAACGTGGCGGTGGCCCGCAGCCGGACCAGATCCGTGTGCCGCTCGACGCTGCGGGCGCCACCGGGTCGCAACCACGATTCGTCGTCACCAGAGGTGGCGACCGCCCCGGTGTCCCAGGACGCCCAGAGCGCCCGTGCCGCCTCGACGAACTCGCCCGCGCGCTCGTAGCGCCGATCGTGGGCCAGCCAGCCGCCGTGCCGGAAGTTCTCGCCGGTCCAGGCGTTGTCGGTGGTGACGATGTTCCAACCGGCCCGCCCCGCCGAGACGAGGTCGAGGCTGGCCAGCCGGCGGGCCAGGTCGGCGGGGTAGTTGTAGGTCGTGTTCTGGGTCGCGACCAGGCCGATCCGGGTGGTGGTCGCGGCCAGCGCCGAGAGTTGGGTGATCGCGTCCGGCCGGCCGGCGACGTCGAGGGCGTGCACCCTTCCGCGGTTCTCCCGTACGCGCAGGCCCTCGCCGAGGAAGAACGCGTCGAACAGCCCGCGTTCGAGGGTCTGTATGACCCGGACGAAGGTGTCGATGTGGGTGTGCGGGGCGGCGTCCGGATCGGTCCAGACGATCTGGGGGCCGACCCCGGTGTAGAACAGGCCCAGGTGGACACGGGCTTTCGGGTCGTACCCGATGGGGTTCGGTTGGCTCACGGCGCGTACCTCTCAGGCGGTCGTGGCGGCGCTCTGCGGTCAGGAGGTTGTCGCGGCGCCGGCCGCGTCGACGAACCGGTTGCTCGGCTGGGGGAGTCCGAGGGTGGCGCGCAGCGTCGCTCCCGCGACGGGCGCGACGTGCAACCGGTCGGCGGCGAGCGCGGGCAGCACGCGCTCGGCCAGTACGGGCAGGTCGACGGTCAACACGGCAGGGTGCAGGCGGACGCCGTCGACCACGGCGGCGAGTTGCCGCAGCAGCGTGGTCAGCCCGTCGGTCGAGCCGACGTGACGCAGCCGGTCCGTTGCGCCCCAGGGGCTCGCCCGGTCGAGCGCGGCAAGCCGCTCGGCGGCCGGCTCGGTCGCGTCGAGCAGCACCTCGACCTCGGCGAACACGAGCGGGACGTCGTCCTCCCGTACCCGCCGGGCCCGTTGCGTGACGTCCGTGAGGTCGCCGCCGCCGACCAGGGCGATGTCGACCTGCCCGGTGACACCGAGGGTGTCGGCGGCGATCACCACGACCTGGCCCTGCGGCGGCCGCGGGGTGATGAGCGGCCCGACCACCGAGAACGAGCCGCCGGTGAAGTTCACGTGGTGCACCCGGTCGGGATCGAGGAACCGGCCGGTGGTCGGGTCTCGGATGATCGCGTCGTCCTGCCAGGAGTCCCAGAGGCAGCGGGCGACCTCGATCACGTCGGAGACCTCGCCGCGCAGCCGGTCGGGCTCGTACGGCCCCGTCCCGCCGATGGTGGCCAGGGCCTCGGCGCTGTTCGTGGCGCCGACGACCCATGCGGCTCGACCTCGCGAGGCGTGGTCGAGGCTCGCGAGCTGGGTGGCCAGGTGGAACGGTTCGGTGGTGGTGGTGTGCAGGGTGGGCGCGAGCCCGATGCGATCGGTCAGGGTCGACAGGTACGCGGCCCGCACGCCGGCCTCGATCCGCCCCGCCGCATCCCGGCCGGTGCCCGGAGGCAGCGGCGAGTCGGCGAAGGTGACCAGGGCGAATCCGGCTGCCTCCGCGTACGCGATGGTGTCCCGCAGGGCTGGGACGTCGAGCACGGCCGCGGGCGGCCGGCCGCTGACGCGCCAGGACGCCGGATGGGCGCCGTCGCCGTCGGCTTCCACGGCCAGGTGCAGCCGGCATCCGCTCGGTATCCGGTTCATGCTGCCGACTCCGTCCGCCTGCGGTGTGGTCGCCGGCTGGGCTTCGTCCGTGCCATCGGCTCAGACCTCCAGACCCGTCGTACGGGCGGCGTCCGGTTGCCCGTACGGGTAGCACCGCGTCGCCCGGCCCTCCGTGGTATTCCTATTATTCCTATAGTGTTAGCGGGTTTTTCGCAACGAGTACGGGGACGGGAGCGCGGCGCGGATGGGCACGGGTGGAGGATGGGCTGGTCCGCGAACGGGCTGCGATCGAGGTGAACCGGTGACCAGATGGTGTCCGACGTACGAGCCGGGGCTTCCCACGGCAACACCGGCTCTCCCCGGAGCCGGCGCATGACCGGGTCTGCTGCCGTCACCGAGGTTGTCACGCTGGCCAGCGAGTTGATCGCGATCGACACCAGCAACACCGGCGACCCGGGCGTACGGAGCAACGAACGGGCCGCCGCCGAGTACGTGGCCGAGAAACTGGCCGAGGTCGGCTACGAACCCGTCTACGTCGAGTCCGGCGCACCCGGCCGGGGCAATGTCGTCGTCCGGCTGCCCGGAGCGGATCCGAGCCGTGGGGCGCTGCTGGTGCACGGCCACCTCGACGTCGTACCGGCCGACGCCCGGGAGTGGTCGGTGCACCCGTTCTCCGGCGAGGTGCGCGACGGGTACGTCTGGGGGCGCGGTGCGGTCGACATGAAGGGCATGGTCGCGATGACCCTGGCCGTCGCCCGGGCGTTCAAGCGCGACGGCGTCGTCCCGCCCCGCGACATCGTCTTCGCGTTCCTCGCCGACGAGGAGGCGGGCGGTTTCTACGGCGCCCGGTGGCTGGTCGAGAACCGCCCGGAGCTGTTCGAGGGCGT
This sequence comes from Micromonospora sp. NPDC049523, assembly GCF_040676775.1. NCBI lineage: Bacteria > Bacillati > Actinomycetota > Actinomycetes > Micromonosporales > Micromonosporaceae > Micromonospora > Micromonospora sp. NPDC049523. Next base: position 23,784 of record NZ_JBFAPP010000024.1, read on the forward strand.
GACCGAGGCGATCAGCGAGGTGGGCGGCTTCTCGGTGACCCTGCGCGACGGCGTACGCGCCTATCTCGTCGAGACGGCGGAAAAGGGCGTCGTGTGGCTCCGGCTGAGGGTGCAGGGCACCGCCGGACACGGCTCGATGCTGCACACCGACAACGCGGTGGCGAAGCTGGCCGCCGCCGTCACCCGGCTGGACCGGCACCGGTTCCCGCTGATCCTCACCGACCCGGTACGCGAGCTGCTGACCGGCGTCGCCGAGATCACCGGCGTGCCGTTCGACGAGGACGATCCGGAGACCGCGGTCGCCCGGCTGGGCAACCTCGCCCGGATGATCGGCGCGACCCTGCGGGACACGGCCAACGTCACCATGTTCGACGCCGGGTACAAGGCGAACGTCGTCCCGTCGGAGGCGCGCGCGACGGTCGACGGGCGGGTACTGCCCGGCCGGGAGCGGGCGTTCGAGGCCGAGATCGCCCGCATCCTCGGCCCGGAGATCGAGCGCGAGTGGGACAGCCTGCCCCCGGTGCAGACCACCTTCGACGGCACGCTGGTGGACGCCATGGTGTCCGCGATCGGCGTGGAGGATCCCGGTGCCCGGGTGCTTCCGTACATGCTGTCGGCCGGTACGGACGCCAAGTCGTTCCAACTCCTGGGGATCCGCCACTTCGGGTTCGCGCCGCTGAGGCTGCCGCCGGACCTCGACTTCTCGGCGCTCTTCCACGGCGTGGACGAACGGGTGCCCGTCGACGCGCTCACCTTCGGCACCCGGGTGCTGGACCGGTTCCTACGCGACTGCTGAGCACTCAACGAAGCAGCGGCGCGACGTCCTCGGCGAACCGGTACGCCTCCTCCAGGTGCGGGTAGCCGGACAGGACGAACTCGTCGATTCCCGCCGTTCGGTACTCCGCGATCCGCTCCGCCACCTCGTCGTGGCTGCCGACCAGGGCCGTGCCGGCTCCACCGCGTACCAGGCCGATGCCGGCCCAGAGGTTGGGTGCGACGACGAGCCGCTCGCGGGAGCCGCCGTGCAGGTCGAGCATGCGCCGCTGACCCACCGATTCGAGGGCACGCAGCCGTTGTTGCCCGGCGGCGATGGTGGCGTCGTCGAGACCGGCGATCAACGCCTCCGCGTCCTGCCAGGCCCGAGCGCTGCTGTCCCGGCTGATCACGTGGATCCGCAAGCCGAACCGTACGGTCCGTCCGCGTGCGGCGGCGAGTTCCCGTACCCGGTCCACCTTCTCCGCCACGAGTGGGACCGGCTCGCCCCAGGTCAGGTACGTGTCGGCCTGACCCGCGGCGAGGTGCAGCGCGGGCTGTGACGACCCGCCGAGGTAGACCCGGGGAATCGGCACCGGTGGCTGCCGCAACCGCGCGTCACCCAGTTGGTAGTAGGTGCCGTGGTGGTCGAACCGGGCGCCGGTCCACGAGGTGCGGACGACCTCGAGGAACTCCTCGGCCCGCCGGTAGCGCTCGTCGTGCGGCAGCGGGTCGCCGTAGCCGCGCTGCTCGGCGTCGCTGCTTCCGGCGACGACGTTGAGCAGCAGCCGTCCCTGCGAAAGCTGTTGGAAGGTGGCCGCCATGTGCGCGGCGAGCGCTGGTGCGATGAGTCCGGGCCGGAACGCGACGAGGAACTTCAGCCGCCGGGTCTGGGCGATGAGCGCCGCGGTGACGATCCAGGCGTCCTCGCAGTGGGCGCCGGTCGGGGTGAGTACGCCCTCGTAGCCAAGTGTGTCGGCGGCCCGGGCCAACTGCGTCAGGTAGTCGAGCGAGGCCGGGCGTTCGCGCCCGTCCGTCTTCCCCGTCCGCGCTGCCGTACCGCCGATGTCGAGACCGTGTACGGAGCCGCCCAGTCGCCGGCCGTCGCCGCCGGTCGGCAGGAACCAGTGGAACACCGGACCCGTGGCGCTGCCCGCCGTTGCTGTCATGCCATCTTTCTTATCACGCTATCCCTAGCGGAATAGTGGGCAATATTATGTCGTTGTACCGGCCGACAGTGCTCGCTCACCAGCGGGTCTGTGCAGGCAAAGCCCACTAAACCTGTAGGGATAGACAACTTCAGGTGGGCCGGAGTAGTCTCCGGAAAGGACCTAGATCCACAGGAGGTGACGACCGTGCACCCGATCACCCGCCGTACCGTCGTCATCGCGTCGACACCGCGACCTGCCGGTGTTCTCCTGGTCACCCGGCGACACATCGACCTGCAGCGCGTCGCCGGCGCACTCTGTCCCCGCTGACCTGACACCAGTCCCTCCACGCAACGGCGCCCCGGACCGATCGTCGGCCGGCACCCACGAGTCGGTCCGTGGCAACATCCCAGCAGGAAGCGGAGCATCGTCATGTCCGATTCAGGAAGCTCACTGCATCTCGCGGTCGCCCTCGACGGCGCCGGTTGGCACCCCTCGGCGTGGCGTGAACCCGGGGCCCGGCCGACCGAACTACTCACCCCGCGCTACTGGTCCGACCTCGTACTCGAAGCCGAACGAGGGCTGTTGGACTTCGTGACGATCGACGACTCGCTCGGGCTGCAGTCGTCGAGTCGTACGGAGCCGGACCGGCGCACAGACCAGGTGCGCGGACGCCTGGACGCGGTGTTGACCGCCGCCCGCGTCGCGCCCCTGACCAGCCACATCGGACTGGTGCCCACGGTCGTGGTCACCCACACCGAGCCGTTCCACATCGCCAAGGCGATCGCCACCCTGGACTACGTCTCGTCCGGCCGGGCCGGGGTGCAGGTCCGGGTGTCGGCCCGACCGGACGAGGCGGCCCACTTCGGCCGCCGCACCCTGCCGCCGATCAGCTTCGACGACCTCTCCACCCCGCAGGCGCAGGAGCTGATCGTGGAGCTTTTCGCCGAGACCGCCGACTACGTGGAGGTGGTACGGCGGCTGTGGGACAGCTGGGAGGACGACGCGGAGATCCGGGACGTCGCCAGCGGGCGCTTCGTCGACCGGGACAAGCTGCACTACATCGACTTCGAGGGACGCTGGTTCAGCGTCAAGGGCCCGTCCATCACGCCACGTCCGCCGCAGGGACAGCCCGTCGTCACCGCGCTGGCGCACCAGAGCGTGCCGTACCGGCTCGTCGCCGGGTCCGCCGATATCGGCTACGTGACACCGCACGACGCGACGCAGGTGCGGGAGGTCACCGACGAGATCCGTACCGGGCAGGCCGACGCCGGCCGCTCCGGGGAGACCGTGCACGTCTTCGGCGACCTGGTGGTGTTCCTGGACGACACCGCCGAGGCAGCCGAAGACCGCAAGGCACGGCTCGACGAACTGACCGGCAGCCCGTACGTCAGCGACGCCGCGGTGTTCGTCGGCACCCCGGCGCAACTGGCGGACCTGTTGCAGGAGTGGCACCTCGCCGGCCTGTCCGGCTTTCGTCTGCGCCCCGCCACCATCCCGCACGACCTGGAGCGGATCACCCGGGCACTCGTGCCGGAACTGCAGCGTCGGCAGGCGTTCCGGACCGGGTACGCCGCCAGCACGCTGCGCGGACTGCTCGGCCTGGCCCGGCCCGCCAATCGTTACGCGGCCATCTGATCGTCGGCACCGCGAAGCCGGAAGGACCCCTTTCGATCATGAGCAGACCCCTCAAGCAGATCCATCTCGCCGCCCACTTCCCCGGCGTCAACAACACCACGGTGTGGAGCGACCCGAAGGCGGGAAGCCACATCGAGTTCAGTTCGTTCGCGCATCTCGCGCGTACCGCCGAGCGGGCGAAGTTCGACTTCCTGTTCCTGGCCGAGGGCTTGCGGCTGCGGGAGCAGAACGGCCGGATCTACGACCTGGACGTGGTCGGACGACCGGACACCTTCACCGTGCTGGCGGCACTCGCGGCGGTCACCGAGCGCCTCGGCCTCGCCGGCACCATCAACTCCACCTTCAACGAGCCGTACGAGGTCGCGCGCCAGTTCGCCAGCCTCGACCACCTTTCCGGTGGCCGGGCCGCGTGGAACGTAGTCACCTCCTGGGACGCGTTCACCGGCGAGAACTTCCGCCGGGGAGGATTCCTGCCGCAGGAGCAGCGCTACCGGCGGGCACGCAACTTCCTGCAGACCGCGGGGGAGCTGTTCGACTCGTGGCACGGCGACGAGATCGTGGCGGACCAGGCCACCGGCGTCTTCCTCGACGATCCGGACGCGGGCACGTTCGCGCACCACGATCCGGACTTCGACATCTCCGGCCGGTTCAACGTCCCGCGCAGCCCGCAGGGCCGGCCGGTCATCCTCCAGGCCGGTGACTCGGAGGAGGGGCGGGAGTTCGCCGCGTCCTCGGCCGACGCCATCTTCAGCCGGTACGCCACCCTGACCGAGGGACAGGCCTTCTACACCGATGTCAAGGACCGGCTCGCCCGCTACGGGCGTACCCGCGACGAGTTGCTCATCCTGCCCGCAGCCACCTTCGTGCTCGGCGACACCGACGCCGAGGCCCGCGACCTCGCCCACGAGGTACGACTCCAGCAGGTCAGCGGCCAGACCGCGATCAAGTTCCTGGAGCAGCTCTGGAACCGTGACCTGTCCGGCTACGACCCCGACGGCCCGTTGCCCGAGATCGACCCCGATCCCGGCGAGAACACCATCGCCCGCGGACGGGCCAGCGTACGGATGTACCGCGACCCGATCGCCACGGCCAGACAGTGGCGTGAGCGCGCCACCGCGGAGAAGCTCTCCATCCGTGAGCTGATCATCGAGGTCACCGGGCGACAGTCGTTCGTCGGCGCACCCGCGACCGTCGCGGACGCCATCGACGAACTGGTCCAGGCCGACGCCAGCGACGGGTTCATCCTCGTCCCGCACGTCACCCCGGGCGGACTCGACGGCTTCGCCGACACGGTCGTGCCGCTGCTGCAGGAACGCGGCGTGTTCCGTACCGAGTACCGGGGCGAGACCCTGCGCGACCACCTCGGCCTGGGCGCGCCACGGCGTGCCGGCGAGGCGCTGCGGGTGGGGTCATGAAGTTCCTGGCGATCACCCTGATCGTGCACGCCCCGCATCCGGTGACCGGTGAGCAGAAGTCGACCGCCGACCGGTTCCGTGAGGTCGTGGACAACGCCCTGCTTGCCGAGCAGCTCGGGTTCGACGGCTTCGGGGTGGGGGAGCGGCACGAACGGCCGTTCATCTCCTCCTCGCCACCGGTCGTGCTGAGCCACGTCGCCGCGCTCACCTCGACGATCCGACTGTTCACGGCGGTCACCACGCTGAGCCTGCTCGACCCCGTCCGGGCGTACGAGGACTACGCGACGCTCGACCACCTCTCCGGTGGCCGGCTGGAGCTGATCATCGGCAAGGGCAACGGCGCCGCGCAGCGGGAGCTGTTCCACGTCACGCCCGACGACCAGTGGGACCGCAACGCCGAGAGCTACGAGCTGTTCCGCCGGATCTGGCGGGAGGACAGGGTCACCGCGTCGCCACGGTTCCGGCCGGAGCTGGATCGGGCGGAGGTCTGGCCCCGCCCGTTCCAGCAGCCGATCCGGGTCTGGCACGGCAGCGCGACCAGCAGGGAATCGGTCGAGCTCGCCGCGCGTTACGGCGACCCGCTCTTCTCGGCGAACGTCACCAACCCGATCGAACCGTACGCCGAACTGGTCCGCCACTACCGACAACGGTGGGCCGAGTACGGCCATGACCCGGCCGCTGCCGTGGTTGGTGCCGGCACCGCCGGCTACTACGCGGCCCGCCGGTCCCAGGACGCCGTCGCCGCCTACCGGCCGGTCTTCGAGGGCCAGCTCGCGTTCCAACGGCGACTCGGGCTCGAACCGGTGTTCACCACCCTGGAGGACTACGTCGAACGCAGCTCGGCGCTGATCGGCAGCCCGCAGCAGATCGTCGAGAAGGTCCACCGGTACCACGAGCAACTCGGCCACACCGTCATGCATCTGCACGCCGACGCGGGCGGGCTGACCGACGCCCAGCACCGCGAGTCGCTGGAACTCTTCCAATCCGATATCGCCCCGGTGCTTCGCCGGGACATCCCGGATCCGCCGTGGCCCTGGGGAGCGGTCGTCCCCGAGCCTGTTTCCGCTGTCCGAGAAGGGTGACGCCGATGGCTACCACTCCGTTGGCCGTGCTGGACCTGGTCCCGATCTCCTCGGGATCGACCGCTGCGGCCGCACTGCGCAACAGCATCGACCTCGCCCGGCAGACCGAGCGGTTCGGCTACGCCCGGTACTGGTTCGCGGAGCACCACCTCAATCCCGGTGTGGCCGGAACCTCACCCGCGGTCCTGCTGGCGCTCACCGCGGCGGCGACCTCGACGATCCGGATCGGGTCCGGCGCGGTGCAGATGGGGCACCGGACCGCGCTGGCGACGGTCGAGGAGTTCGGCCTGGTCGACGCGCTGCACCCCGGACGCCTGGACCTCGGCCTCGGCCGGTCCGGCGGCCGCCCGCCCGAGCCGGCCCGGGAACCGGCACTCGTCGGCGGCACCGGCGTGGTCGACGGCCGGGCACCGAACGGGCTGCTGATACCGCCCAAGTTCTCCTTCGCGCACCTGCTCGGCTCGCCGCGCTTCGCCCTGCAGAAGACGCTGCTCCAGTTGCCCGGCGCGCAGTCGCAGGACTACACCGAGCAGGTCGCGGACATCCTCGACCTGCTACGCGGCACGTACCGTTCCGCCGAGGGCGAGGAAGCCCACGTGGTGCCGGGTGAGGGCGCGCAGCTGCAGGTCTGGATCCTCGGCAGCAGCGGCGGTGAGAGCGCGAACGTGGCCGGCGCGAACGGCCTGCGCTTCGCCGCCAACTACCACGTCAGCCCGGGTACGGTGCTCGAAGCGGCCGAGGGCTACCGGGCCGCCTTCCGCCCGTCCGCCGAACTGGACCGTCCCTACCTCAGCGTCTCCGCCGACGTGGTCGTCGCCGAGGACGAGGCCACGGCCCGCGAACTGGCTGCGGGTTACGGCCCATGGGTACGCAGCATCCGCACCGCCGAGGGGGCGATCCCGTTCCCGACTCCGGCGCAGGCGCGTGCCCACAACTGGACCGACGCGGACCGGGAGCTGGTGGCCGACCGGGTCGACACCCAGTTCGTGGGCACCCCGGCACAGGTCGCCGATCGGCTCGAACAGTTGCGCGACGCGACCGGTGCCGACGAACTGATCCTCACCACTGTCACGCACGACCACGACGACCGGGTGCGCTCGTACCGGTTGATCGCGCAGGAGTGGGAGCGTAGGCAAGGCTGATCGGGAACCGGGGCGAGGGGGCAGTCATGGAATTCTTCTGCGTCGTCGGTGCGTCCGCGCCGGGTGGACGCGCGTACGGGGCGATCGGGAGACTCGGATGAGTCTGGGACAGGCGTTGGAAGCGCGCGAGCTGCGCCGGGTCTTCTCGGCCTTCCCGACCGGGGTGGTGGCCATCGCCGCCCTCGCCGGTGGTGCGCCGGTGGGCATCGTGGCGAGTTCCTTCACGTCGGTGTCGCTCGACCCACCGATCGTGTCGCTCTGTGTGGCGCACACGTCGACCACCTGGCCGGTCCTGGGCGCGTCCGCGCGTTTCGGTATCAGCGTGCTCAGCGCCGCACAGGAGCAGGCCTGCCGGCAGTTGAGTAGCCGGGGCGTCGACCGGTTCGCCGAGCTGGGCTGGCGGGCGTCGGACCAGGGAGCGGTGTTCCTCGACGGCGCGAGCGCGTGGCTGGAGTGCACGCTGTTCGAGCAGGTCACCGCCGGTGACCACGACATCGTCCTGCTGCGCGTGCACGACCTCGACAGCGACCCGGAAATCTCGCCGCTGGTCTTCCATCACAGCCGGTTCCGCCGACTCGAACGGTGAGCCCGGACCGGGTGTCGATCGGTCGGGATCGCTCGGCCGATCCCGTCCGTACGAACGGGCACTTGACCGATCCGCTCGCGCAGTCCACTCTTCCTATCAAACAAGTAGGAATACTGTGGATTGGATGACGATGAGACGTCCCCCGTACACCCGGACCGGCCGGCTGGCCGCCATCGCGGTCATCACCGCGGCGATGCTGGGCGCCACCGCCGCCTGCGGTGGTGACGACGGCGGGACCGGAGAGGGTGGTTCCTCCGGCCCGGTGACGCTGCGCCTCGGCTACTTCCCGAACATCACCCACGCTCCCGCCGTGGTGGGCGTGGAAAAGGGGATTTTCACCGAGAAGTTGGGCAGCAACGTCAAGCTTGAGACGTCGACCTTCAACGCCGGCCCGGCGGCGATCGAGGCGATCTTCTCCGGCGCCCTGGACGCCACGTACATCGGCCCGAACCCGACCGTGAACGCGCACTCCAAGTCCAAGGGCGAGGCCGTACGCGTGGTCTCCGGCGCGGCCTCGGGTGGGGTGGCGCTGGTCGTCAAGGCCGGCATCAACTCGGCCGAGGACCTGCGCGGCAAGAAGATCGCCACCCCGCAGCTCGGCAACACCCAGGACGTGGCGATCCGATACTGGCTCAAGGAGAAGGGCCTGAGCACCAACAAGGAAGGCGGCGGCGACGTCTCGATCGTGCCGCAGGAGAACGCGCAGACCGTCGAGACCTTCGGCAGCGGCGCCATCGACGGCGCCTGGGTGCCGGAGCCGTTCGTGTCCCGCCTGGTCAACGCGGGCGGCAAGGTCCTCATCGACGAGCGCGACCTGTGGCCGGACAAGAAGTTCGTCATCACCAACCTCATCGTCAGCACCAAGTTCGCCAAGGCCCACCCGGACGTGGTGAAGCGGCTGGTCGAGGGACAGGTCGCGGCCAACGACTTCGTCAACACCAAGCCGGACGAGGCCCAGCAGGCGATCTCCGAGCACATTGGCAAGATCACCGGAAAGCCGCTCGACCTCAAGCTGATCAAGCAGGCGTGGCCGACCCTCCAGTTCCTCAACGACCCGATCGAGTCGTCGCTGAAGACCGGGCTGGACCACGCGGTGGCGGTCGGCCTCACCGAGCCGGTCGACCTCAAGGGCCTCTACGACCTGTCCTACCTCAACGAGGTGCTCAAGGCGCAGGGCAAGGCCGAGGTCCCGCTGACATGACGTCCGTATCCACGGCGCCGGACAGCGCGACCACCTCGGTCGCGCTGTCCGGCGTCAGCAAGGTCTACGGCCGTGGCGAGAACGCGGTCCTCGCGCTGGACCGGGTCTCCCTGGACGTCGCCCCGGGGGAGTTCGTCTGTCTCGTCGGTGCCTCCGGCTGCGGCAAGAGCACACTGCTCAACCTGGTCGCCGGGCTCGACACGCCGAGTGGCGGCACGATCCGGGTCGGCGAGGACATCGCGGCATCCGGACCGGAATCGCCGGGTCGCCCACCGGCGTCGTCCGGTCGGCTCCCGTCGCCCGGCCTGATGTTCCAGGAGCCCGCGCTCTTCCCGTGGCTGACCGTGGCGGCCAACGTCGAACTGCCACTGAAGCTGCGTGGCCTGTCCCGTGCCGAGCGGCGCAACCGGGTCGCCGAACTGCTGGACACGGTGCATCTGGGCGACTTCGGCCGGCGGCGGCCGCACGAACTGTCGGGCGGCATGCGCCAGCGGGTCGCGCTGGCCCGTACGTTGGCCCTCGACACCCCGGTACTGCTGATGGACGAACCCTTCGGGGCGCTCGACGCGATGACCCGTGACCTGCTGCACGACGAGTTGGAGCGGATCTGGACCGAGCGCCGGCTGACGGTCCTGTTCGTCACGCACAACGTACGGGAGGCCGCCCGGCTCGCCGACCGGATCGTGCTGCTCTCCAGCCGACCGGGCCGGATCATCTACGAAACCCGGGTGACCACACCCCGTCCCCGCCGGATCGACTCCGCGGAGGTCGCGGCCGTCGCCGCCGAGGTCACCGACCGACTGCGTACGGAGGTGGGCCGACATGGCCGGTGACACCATAACCACCAGGCGGGAGGAGGCGGAGACCCTCTCCGGCCTCGACGCGCTGGAGATCGCCTCCCGGCAGAAGGTGGCTGGCGGCGGCCGTCTGCTCTGGGCCGCGACCTGGCCGAAGCTCGCCGCGATCGGGCTCGCCATCGGCATCTGGCAGGTGGTCGTCTGGACCGGTTGGAAGGACCCCTGGGCACTACCCGGCCCGGGACCCGTCTTCACCGACCTCGGGCAGTACCTGCTCACCTCCGCGTTCTGGGACGGGCTGGCCACCACCGCCCGGCGAGCCGCGGTGGGCTTCCTCGCGGCCGTCGCGTTCGGACTCGTGCTCGGCCTCGCGGTGGCCAGAAGCCGCATCCTGCGGGCCGCACTCGGCTCGATGATCACCGCGCTGCAGACCATGCCGTCGATCGCCTGGTTCCCGCTGGCGATCCTGTTGTTCCAGCTCAGCGAGCAGGCGATCTTCTTCGTGGTGGTGCTCGGCGCCGCGCCGTCGATCGCCAACGGCGTCATCCACGGCGTCGACTACGTGCCGCCGCTGCTGCTGCGGGCGGGCCGCAACATCGGTGCCAAGGGACTGAACCTCTACTGGTACGTGATCGCCCCGGCCGCGCTGCCGGCGATCGTCGCGGGACTCAAGCAGGGCTGGGCGTTCGCCTGGCGCAGCCTGATGGCCGGCGAGCTGCTGGTGGTGATCGCGACCAAGACCTCCATCGGTGCGCAGCTCGTCTATGCCCGGGAACTCTCCGAGGCGGAACGGCTGATAGCGATCATGATCGTGATCCTGGTGCTGGGTCTGTTCGTCGACGCGGCGTTCGGTGTGGTGGACCGGGCCATCCGGCGCCGCTGGGGCCTGCTGCAATCACGACGCAGGTAACAACACGCTCCTGGGGAGGCAGCGGTCCATGTACGTCTCAGCCCGCAGCGACTACGCGATCCGCGCCATGTTGGCCATCGCGGCGGGAACCCGTGCCCACCCGACTCCGGGCGGGCCGGGTGACGTTCCCACCACCGCCATCGGTGAGATTGCCGGCGGCGCTGGTGGGCCGGTCAAGGCCGCCACGCTAGCGACCGCACAGGAGATCCCGCTGAGTTTCCTGCACGGCATCCTGCACGACCTGCGTCGGGCCGGGCTGTTGCTGAGTTACCGGGGTGTCGACGGCGGTTACCTGCTGGCCCGTCCGGCCGCCCAGATCAGTGTCGGGGACGTCCTGCGCGCGCTGAGCGGCTCGCTGACCACCGTACGCGGGCTGCCGACCGAAGCCGCCGCCTATCACGGGGTCGCGACCGAACTCGGCAACGTCTGGCTCGCCGTACACAGCGCGATCGAGGAGGTGGTGGACCGGACGAGTCTGGCCGACCTGCTCGCGCCCCACCTGCACGCGCCCGAACCCGGTGCCGTCCACTGACCGGCTGGGAGGTGGGCGGTTGGGAGGTGAGCGGTTGGGAGGTGAGCGGTTGGGAACTGGGGCTCGCCGTTGTCCTCGGTGCACTCGCCGCGGCCATCGGTACGCCGACCGGAGTCTCCGGCGGTCTGCTCCTGCTACCGCTGCTGCTGACCGTCTTCGGGCTGGGCGGCACCGTCGCCAGCGCCACCAACCTGCTGTTCAACATCGTGTCCACACCGATCGGGATCGCCCGGCAGCGGCGGGTCGACGTCCAGCTGACGCTGCTGCTGGTCGGCTCGGCCGCTCCGGCCGCGGTTGTCGGCGCGCTGGTGAACGTCTTCCTGCTCGGTGACTCGACGGCCTTCCGGGCCCTGGTCGCGGGCCTGCTCGGGGTGGTCGGGGTCAGCGTCCTCGTGCCCCGACCGCAGCTGTCCGGCACCGCCCCGCTGACCGGGCCCGGGCGCTCGGCGATACTCGTCGTGGGCGCCGCCAGCGGGCTGCTCGGCGGGTTCTACGGCCTCGGTGGGGCGGTCCTCGCCGCCCCCGCGACGCTGCTGCTCACGGGGTGGCCGGTGGTCCGGGTTTCGGGTGCCGCACTGGTCGCCACGTTCGTCGTCTCGGTCACCGGGCTGGCCACGTACGCCGGTCTGAGCCTCGCCGGGTACACGGCGGTGAACACTCCACACTGGCCGCTCGGCCTGTCCCTGGGCGCGGGTGGCGTCATCGGCGGTTACTGGGCGGCCAGGTACGCCGCGCTGGTGCCGGACCGGCTGCTCCGGACCGTGCTCGCCGCCATGGTCGGGCTGGGCGCGGTCCGCCTCGTCCTGAGCTGACCTCCACGCACCGCTGACCCCGGCGCGGCCCGCTTGTTCGCAGTGTCGGCGGTCGATGGCCCGAGGATCGAACGGATGGTGAATTGGGGCTTGCTATTCCTATCGACCAGATAGGAATATGGGCCCGTGCTCATCGAGGTCCATCTCACCTCCCGCCGGGTCGTCGACCTGATGCGGGTCGCCTCCGGGCTCTGTCGCCGCTGCGTCCTGGTCACCTCCTGACCGACCTCCGGTCCCGGCGCTAGCCGCCGGTACTTCGGCGGCACCACCGAACCGACCGGCCGGATCCGCGCACCAGCCTCGCCGTACGCCGGTCGCGGTTCCTCGGCAACAGCGCTGACGAGGCGGTCGCCGCCGCCCGAACAACCATCCATTCCGGCTCCGCGGTGGAGCCGCCGTACCCCGAGGAAGACGATGAGCGACGAATCGCAAGCCCGCCCCGACCCGTCGGCATCCCCACCGACCGCGTCCGAGAGCAGGCTCGCCTTCAACGAGGACTGGGCCGCCACCATCCTGGGGCTGGTCCTGCTGGTCCTGGTCCTGGTCGGCGTGATCCCCACCGGGCTGGTGCCCTGATGACCGCCGACGCGACCCGGGCTCCGAGCGAGGCCCGCGACACCGACTCCGTGACCGCCACGGAGGGTACGAGCACCGCCCCCGCCACCTCGGCGGCAGCTGCGACGCCGAGCGAGCCGACCGACGGGGGCACCACGTCAATCCGGTCCGGCGCGTTCTGGGGCTGGACCGCGCTGGGACTGCTCGTGGTCCTCGGGTTGGCCGCGCTGACCCGGTATCTCGAGCAGAACGTACCGGTCTTCTTCGAGGACACCGCGGTGGAGGACATCGCCGGTGCGATCGAGTACCCGGTGTACGCGATCCTGCTCGGTCTGCTCGGCAACGTACTGGTCACGCTGCTCGGATTGCGGGACCGGATCGCCGCCGCGTTCCGTACCGAGTTCTTCATCAAGACCGGGCTGGTGCTGCTCGGCGCCTCGATCAACCTGTCCGTCATCGCCAGTGCCGCCGGTCCGGCGATCGCCCAGGCGATCCTGCTGATCAGTGGCGTCTTCCTGTTCACCTGGTGGCTGGCGGGCAGATTCGGGCTGGACGACAAGCTGCGTGCGCTGCTTGCCGCCGCGGTGTCGATCTGCGGGGTCAGCGCGGCCATCGCCGCCGCGGGTGCGGTCCGGGCCCGGCGGGAGCAACTGGCGTACACCGCGAGTCTGGTCATCCTCTTCGCGTTGCCGTCGATCTTCATCCTGCCGTGGCTCGCCGACGTGTTCGGACTCGAGGACGCGGTGGCCGGCGCCTGGATCGGCGGCAACATCGACACCACCGCGGCGGTCACCGCCGCCGGTGCGCTCGCCGGTGAGGAGGCACTGCAGATCGCCTCCATCGTCAAGGTCACCCAGAACGCGTTGATGGGCGTCGTGGCGGTGGCACTCACCGCCTACTTCACCCTGCGGGTCGAGCGGCAACCGGGCGCGGCCCGCCCCGGGCTCGGTGAGGTCTGGCGGCGCTTCCCCAAGTTCGTACTCGGCTTCGTCGCCGCGTCGGTCATCGCCACCTGGTACCTCGACGGTGCCGGCGCGGACGGCAAGGCGGTCATCGGTGTCGTCAACGACCTGCGGGTCTGGTTCCTGATCCTGGCATTCGTCAGCATCGGGCTGGAGTTCCGGGTCGCGTCGCTGCGGGAGGCGGGTTGGCGGCCGGTCGCCGTGTTCGCCAGCGCCACCGTGTTCAACCTGCTGCTGGCGTTGGGACTGGCGTCCCTGCTGTTCCGAGGCTTCGACGGCTGAGCGGGCAGGGGCCGTACGGCCACCGGTGGGCCCGGCGATCGGAGGTGTGCCGATCGCCGGGCCGCCGCGTACCCGGTCAGACCGTGACCGACCACGGTGGCCTCAGTCGCCGGACCGGTCCAGGGCGAGCTGCTGACCCTGTTCGAGTGGTCCGGCGTCCTGCTCGTCATCGGGTTGCTGTGGCTGGCTGGCCGGGTCCGGCACCACGTCGAGCGGGTGGGCCAGTTCGTCGCGGGGCATCCTCGCCAGGACGATCGCCAGTACGGCGATGACCGCCGGCAGCAGGCCGGCGAGGGCGAAGGTGCTGCGCAGGCCGAGGGCCGCGCTCACCGGCCCGGCGATCGCCATGGACAGCGGCATGAAGATCAGCGAGACGAAGAAGTCCAGGCTGGACACCCGACCGAGCATGTGCGCCGGCACCCGGCGCTGCAGCAGGGTGCCCCAGATGACCATCGGCGCGGAGAAGCAGATGCCGACCACGAACAGGGCCACCGCGATCAACCACGGGTGGGTGGCGAAGCCGACCAGGGCCAGCGGCAGGCAGCCCAGGCCCCAGAACAGGTTCATGATGGTCAGGTAGCGCCGGGGCATCCGCAACGCGGCCATGCCCAACGCGCCGATCGCGCCGCCGACCCCGAACGCACCCAGCACCAGGGCGTGCGCGCCGGGGCCGCCGCCGGCCCGGTCCTTGATGGCGAACGGGACCAGTACCTCGATCGGACCCATGATCAGCAGGATCAGCAGCGACGCGTACAGCAGGGTGGCGAGCAGCCACGGTGTCCGTGCCATATAGAGGAAACCGTCACGCAGGTCGACCAGGGTGCCCCGGACCGGATGGCTGGTGCCGGCCGGGCGATCGCTGCGCAGTGGCACCGGGCGCAGGGCCAGCAGGAACACCACACCGAGCGCCTCCAGCAGGGTCACCACCAGCAGCGCGGCGCCCGGAGACCAGGCGGCGATCAGCGTGCTGGCCACCGCCGGCCCGGCCGCCTGCATGATCGTCGGCCGGAGCATGCTCTCGACGCCGTTGGCCGCCATCAGGTCACCGGTCGGCAGGATCGAGGGCAGCAGTGCCGAGTACGCCGGATAGGTGAAGCCGTTGCCGGCGCCGATCAGCAGCGACACGGCCGCCAGGTGCCACAGGTCCAGCAGTTCGGTGAGGGCCAGCGCGGTGACCAGCCCGACGGCCAGCGTACGGGTGGCGGCCACGACGAGCAGGATCCGGCGCTGCGGGATCCGGTCGGCCAGCACACCACCCAGCAGTGCGGTGACCAGCATGCCGCCGGCCATCGCGGCGGAGACGAAGGAAAGCTCGGAGGGGCCGCCGTCCATCGCGATCACCTGCCACACGATGGCGATGATCCAGACCCCGGAGGCGAACAGTGACATCGTCAGTGAGCCGGCCAGCAGACGGTACTGGCTGCTGCGGAACGGGCGCAGGGGGCCGCGAAGCCACCCCGGTCCGGCCGCCCCCGTAGTAGCAGTCACTGCCTCTCCCTCCGTACGCGCGGTCGTCTGGGGTCATCGTGCCCGAAGGGACTGACCAAAACGCGCTCATTCCCCACCCGGCAAGCCTGCAACCTCAACGGTTGTTGAGGTCAAGGGTGGTTGTCGGCAACGGCGTCGGAGGACTCAGCCGCCGCCCAGGATCCTGGCCGGGGTGATCGGCAGGTCGCGTACGCGCACGCCGACGGCATCGAAGACCGCGTTGGCGACGGCCGCGGCGACCCCGGTCGCACTGAGTTCTCCGATGCCCTTGGCCCCCAGCGGTCCGGCCAGTTCGTCGTGCTCGTCGACGAAGGCCACGTCGACCAGCGGCGGGATGTCGGCGTTGACCGGCAACGCGACCCCGGACAGGTTCTGCGAGTGCCAGCGGCCGAGTTCCGGCTCGAAGTGGCTGGCCTCCATGGTGGCCTTGCCCCAGCCCCAGACGATGCCGCCGACCATCTGGGCCCGCGCGGTACGGGTGTTGATGATCCGACCAGCGGCGTAGACGCCGGTGGCCCTGCGTAGCCGGACGAGCCCGAGGTCGGGATCCACCCCGACCTCGGCGAGAACCACCCCGAAGGTGCGGACCGCCACGTCGCTCGGCCCGGCATCCACCTCGGCGCCGCCGGGCAGGCCGAACGAGCCCTCGACCACCAGCGGTGTGCCGTGCCGGGACAGGAGCAGGGCCACCGCGACGGCTTCCGTTCCTCGGCGCAGTTCGCCGTCGGCGCAGTGCACCTCCGACGGAAGCCAGCCGGCCAGTTCGGCGAGGCAGTCCCGCAGGCGGGTGGCCGCGTCGAGTACGGCGGCGCCGACCCCGATCGTGGTGGACGACCCGTAGCTGGGCGGGGCGAGGGGCAGCGAACTGTCGCCGCTGCGGGTCCGGATCTCCACCGGTGGGATCCCGAGCACACTCCCGGCGATCTGCGGGAACACCGTGTGCGGCCCCTGACCGATGTCGGCGAAGCCGCCTTCGAGGGTCAACCTGCCGTCGAGGTCCATCCGTAGCCGTGCCCGAGCGGGGAAACGGAACTGTCCCTGGGTCGCGTCCGCGATCCCGCACCCGATCCGCCAGTGCCCGTCCCGGGTGCCGCCCCGCGGCCGGGTACGCCAGCCGAACCGGCGCGCGCCCTCGCCGTACGCCTGGACCAGCTTCTTCGACGACCACGGCTTGCCGGTGGACGGCTCCCGGTCGGCATGGTTGATCAGCCGCAGGTCGATGGGATCGATGCCGGTGGCGCGGGCGAGTTCGTCCATGGCGGCGCCGAGCGCCCAGGTACCCGGTCCGTCGATGGGGGAACGCAGGAAGGTCGGCAGGTTGACGTTGCCGCGGCGTACCCGCTGGGACAGGGTGATCGCGGGGGCAGCGAACAGGGCCCCCGCGGTGACGGATCCGAACTCGACGTAGTCCTCGGTGAGGGCGGTGGTGTTGACCACGTCGTGCCGGATCCCGGTCAGTGTGCCGTCGTCTTGGGCGGTGAGTGTCACCTCGTGCTCCATCAGCGGCTGGTAGCCGACGATCGAGTACATCTGCGCACGGGTGAGCACCAGCTTGATCGGCCGGCGAAGCACGCGGGCGGTCATCGCGGCGAGGATCTCGTGTGGCCAGACGTACGCCTTCGCGCCGAAGCCGCCACCGGTGTAGTGGGAGATGACGTGCACCCGCTCGGCGTCGACGCCGAAGACGGCTGCGAGGGTCGCTTGGACACCGAAGATGTGCTGTACGGCGTCGTACACGGTGAGGTCGTCGTCCGCCCAGACGGCAAGGATCGCGGACGGTTCCATCGGGTTGTTGTGTCGTGCGGGTTGGGTGTAGGTCCCGGTGACGGTGGTGGCGGCGGTCCGGACGGCGGCATCGAGGTCGCCGAGTCCGACGTCCAGCGGCGCGAGTCGCGCGTAGCCCGTATCGAGCGACGGGGTGCCGATCGGCGCCGTGTCGGGAACCGCGAACGGTGCCGGCTCGACGCGGACCACTACCCGGGTAGCGGCTTCCTCCGCGGCCTCCAGCGAGTCGGCCACCACGATCGCCACCGGTTGCCCGTGGTACAGGATCCGGTCGTCCTGCACCGGCACGTGCCTGGTCGCCAGCGGCGGAATCGGGGCCCGCGCGAAGTCCGCGGCGGGTGGTGGCAGGTCGCCGGAGACGAGAACGGCAACCACCCCGGGTACGGCCAGCGCCGCCCGACGGTCGATGCCGGTGACCCGCCCGGCCGGTACGGGTGCGCCCACCAGTACCGCGTGCAGTTGCCCGTCGAGGTGGTGGTCGGCGGCGTACCTCGCCGCGCCGGTCACCTTCGCCGGTCCGTCGAGCCGGGCGACCGGGTCTCCGATCCGGGTCATGGTCGCATCGCCGGTTCCCCGGCGGCTGCCCGTTCGATCGCCCGGAGCACCGCGTTGCGGGCCAGCGGGATCTTGTGCGCGTTGTGCGGGAGCGCGCGGGCGTCGTCGAAGCCGGCGGCGACTGCCGCCTCGACCTCGGTCGAACCGATCGTGCTGTCGATCAGGAGCTGTTCGGTGCGGTGCAGGCGCCAGGGCCGCATCGCGACGGATCCGAGGGCGATGCGGGCGCCACGGATCGTCGTACCGTCGATTTCGAGGGCGACGGCGGCGGCGACGATGGCGTACTCGTAGCTGGCACGTTCGCGGACCTTGACGTACGCCGACCGGCGGGCCGCGCCCGGTAGCTCGATCCGGGTCACGATCTCGTCCGGCCGCAGCACGTGGTGCGCCGTCGGATCCTGCGACGGCAGGACGTGCAGGTCGCGGGCGGGTATTCGACGGCCTCCCCGAGCCGACTCGGTGACCAGGACCGCGTCCACCGCCGCCAGCGCGGTCGCCGGATCGGCGGGCTGCACGGCGACGCAGTCGTCCGTCCAGCCGAAGATGGCGTGCTGGTCGTTGATGCCGTGCCGGGCGGCGCAGCCGGAACCGCGTCGGCGCTTGTTGCACGGCGTCGGCGCCTCCGACCGGAAGTACGGGCAGCGGGTCATCTGCAGCGGGTTTCCGCCGATGGTGGCGAGGTTGCGCAGTTGGGCCGAGGCCGCCTGGTGGATCGCCTGGGTCAGTACGGGAAACCGGTCCCGGACCAGCGCGTGCCCGGCGACGTCGTTGAGCCGGGCGAGTGCGCCGATGTGCACCGTGTCGTCGGCGAGTTCGATCGCGGACAGGTCCGGAAGGCGGTTGATGTCCACGACATCCGAGGGACGTGACACCCCGAGTCGTATCCAGTTGACCAGTTCGGTGCCGCCCGCGAGCACTGCGGCGCCGTCGGCGTCGGCAGCGGCCATCGCGTCGCCAAGAGTGTCGGCCCGATGGTAGGTGAACGGGTACATGCCCTCACCCCGCCGACGCGGCCCGGACCGCGGCGGTGATCTGCGGATACGCCGAGCAGCGGCAGATGTTGCCGCTCATCCACTCGCGGATGTCGTCGTCGTCGCGGGTGTGGCCCTCGCTGATGCAGCCGACCGCGGACATGATCTGACCGGGTGTACAGAAGCCGCACTGGAAGGCGTCGTGGTCGATGAACGACTGCTGGACCGGGTGCAACCGCTCGTCACGGGCGAGGCCCTCGATCGTGGTCACCCGCCGTTCGTGCAGCGACGCCAACAGGATCATGCAGGCGTTGACCCGCCGCTCGTCCACGAGCAGCGTGCAGCTTCCGCACTCGCCGCGGTTGCAGCCTTTCTTGGTCCCGGTCAGGTCTAGCGTTTCCCGAAGGAAATCCAGGAGCGTCGTGCGGCAGTCCGACTCCCGGTCGACCTCCACGCCGTTCACGGTCAACCGGGTACGCACCGTGGGTGGGGCGCCTGGCGTGGACTGCGCGGCCAACCTCTGCTCCCTTGCCGGACCG
Organism: Micromonospora sp. NPDC049523; assembly: GCF_040676775.1. NCBI lineage: Bacteria > Bacillati > Actinomycetota > Actinomycetes > Micromonosporales > Micromonosporaceae > Micromonospora > Micromonospora sp. NPDC049523. Next base: position 42,937 of record NZ_JBFAPP010000024.1, read on the forward strand.
GACGCGGCCCAACGTGAAGGGGTGGAGGCCGCGCCAGTCGACGATATCGGGAACAGAATGCCAGTTTGGTCACTTAGCGAATTATCGCCGGTTTATCCCGAGCTGGGGTATTGCCAGCGGCCCTACTAGGCCTGGCGGCTCTTCCACCGAGGGTTGGCCCGGTTGAGCACGATGACCCGGCCACGGCGGCGAACCACCACCGAGCCCGGCCGCTGCTTCAGGGACCGTAGCGAACTGCGAACCTTCATGACTGCCTCCATCCGGTTCCGGAACCGACCTGATCGGCCCGTCCGCCAGAGACAACGCCTCCGGCACTGTCAAGATTCCCTGGTGAGCAGGGGCGGACCGGGCATGGGTGCGGTGGAGCGGATGGGTGGAATGTCGGATTCCGGCGGCTCCGTGCCGGTGCGGCGGAACGGGCGGATCGGTGACTGACTCCTCCTCGTCGCGGATGCGGGGACGGACCGTACGCACTCGCGAGGTCACCGCGCCGCTGCGTACGTTCATCCGTACCGAGGCGGGCAGTGCCGGTGTGCTCGTCGTGGCCATCGTCGCGGCACTGGCCTGGGCGAACCTGGGTCCGGACTCGTACGAGGCGGTCTGGGGTACCAAGTTCGAGATCCGGCTCGGTGACTTCGGCACCGTCCACGAACTGCGTACCTGGGTCAACAGCGGGCTGATGACGCTGTTCTTCCTGGTGGTGGGACTGGAGGCGCGACGGGAGTTCGACCTCGGCGACCTACGCGACCGGCGACGGTTCGTCCTGCCGTTCAGTGCCGGCGTGGTGGGCATGCTGCTCCCGGTGCTGATCTTCCTGCTCGTCAACCGGGGCGGCCCCGGCGCGCACGGCTGGGGGGTGGCCATGTCGACCGACACCGCGCTCGCCCTCGGACTGCTCGCACTGCTCGGGCGGGGCGTACCGGACCAGGCACGGGTCTTCCTGCTCACCGTGCTGGTGGTGGACGACCTGGTCGCGCTGGTGGTGATCGCGGTCGTCTACAGCGACGACATCAAGCTGATGCCGATCATCGTCGCGGTCGTGATCTTCGCCGTACTGCTCGGTCTGCGGGCCCTGGGCCTGCGGCGCGGTGTCGTCTACGCCCCCTTCTGCATCGCCCTGTGGGCCGCGCTGCTGGCCAGTGGTGTGGATCCGGTAGTGGCCGGGCTCGCCATCGGGCTGACCGCGACGGCGTACGTGCCGCCACGTGGCGCCCTGGAACGGGCCACCGGGCTGTTCAAGCTCTTCCGGGAACAGCCGACCGCGGAACTCGCCCGCTCCGCCACCCTCGGCCTGACCCAGACGCTGTCGCCGAACGACCGGCTGCAACGCATGTACCACCCGTGGACGAGCTACCTCATCGTCCCGCTGTTCGGGCTGGTGAACGCCGGCATCGCCATCGACGGCGCCTTCCTCGTCCGCGCCTTCACCTCCCCGGTGACGCTCGGCATCCTGCTCGGGTACGTGGTCGGCAAGCCCGTCGCCATCCTCGGCGTCTCCTGGCTGCTGACCCGGCTGACCGCCGGCCGGGTCCGTCCCACGGTCGGCTGGGCGGCGGTCCTCGGCAGCGGCACCATCGCCGGCATCGGCTTCACCGTCTCGCTGCTGATCGCCACCCTGGCCTTCGACGAGCCGCAACTCGCCGAGGCGAAGATCGGCGTACTGGCCACGGCTGTCGTGGGGTCGGTGCTCACCTGGGCCGTGTACCGGATCACCAACTCGCTGCCGAAGCCGCGCCGGGCCCGCGCGCTGCTGGGCGACACCGAACAGCTCGTCGACCTCATCCCACCCGTCGACCCGGAGCGGGACCACGTACGCGGGCCGGCGGACGCCTCGGTCACCCTGGTCGAGTACGGCGACTTCCAGTGCCCGTACTGCGGGCAGGCCGAGCCGGTCGTACGCGAACTGCTCACCGACGCCGACCTGCGCTACGTCTGGCGCCACCTGCCCCTGACCGACGTACACCCGCAGGCGCAACTGGCCGCGGAGGCGGCCGAGGCGGCAGCGGCCCAGGGTGCGTTCTGGCCGATGCACGACCTGCTCCTGGACCACCAGGACAAGCTGTCGCTGAACGACCTGCTCGGATACGCCGACCAACTCGGCCTCGACCGGGAGCGCTTCCGCAACGACCTGATAGAGCACGAGCACGCCGGCCGGGTCGCCCGGCACCTCGAATCGGCCGACCTGAGCGATGTGTCGGGCACGCCCACCTTCTTCATCAACGAACAGCGCCACTACGGGGCGTACGACATCTCGACCCTGACCACGGCGATCCGGACCGCGCGTGCCCGCGCCCGGATCGGTGCCCGACCGAACTGAGCTTCCGGGCGCCGCTGCCCCTCACCGCGATTGTGCCGGGAGACTGGAGCGGCCGGTCACGGTCCGGTGTGGACCAGGGGAGCCCACAGCTCGGGTCGGTCTGGCTGTTCCTCCCGCACCCGGGCAACCGCCCGGTCGAGCGCGTACGCGGCGCCGCTCGCGTCGGGTTCACCACCGGCCGTGAGGTGGGCGTACACCGCCTCCGCGACCTGGGCCGCCACCCGGTCCGACACCGCCCACTGGCTGCCTATGACGTGTCGGTAGCCGGCGAGTTGCAGCGCCGCGGTCAGGTGGATCGCCTCGTCGGGCAGGTCCCGCCCACCGGCCGCGGTCCGGCAGGCCGACAGGTAGGCCAAATCCGCTCCGGCCGTCGCCCCCGCACCGGAGCGCGCGGCCAGGGCGGGGCTCGACGACAGGTCCAACACGCTGAGCCGGCCGTCGCTCAGGTGCAGGGCGCTGGCGCTCGGGTGGTCGAAGTCCTGCCGGGCATGGCAGGCGAAGTGTGCCCAGCTGTGCTGGCCGAGGGCGGCGAGGACCGCCGAGGTGGTCGCACCCGGCCCGCTCAGCAGACGTACGCCGGGCAGGTTCTCGCTGACCGCGCGGAGCTCGTCGGCGACCGCCGGCAGCGGTGCCTGACCCGGCGTCTGGGCCAGGCCGACCGCGAACACCCGGGCCGGTCGGGCCGGAGCGGGCCCGGACCGGGCCCGCAGCAACGCACCCAGGCCCGAGGTGTACGAGGAAACCAGTCGCGCCGTCACCGTCGGCCGGCGCCGCTCACGCAGTGCCCTTCCCGCGCCATACCGCCCGGCGGCGTGCAGCGGCAACATGGTCAGCGGCCCGGTCGGACACCACCACACCCGGCGCCGACCGGTAGGTCCGTCCTGCTGGGCCGGCCCGATTCCGGTTGGCGCCGGGCCGAGGATCTCGTCCAATGCCGCGCAGACCGGCTCGGCCAGCGTGTCCCACAGCCAGCGCTGGATCGAGATCAGGGTCTGCCGCAGGTGCGTACGCGCCAACGCGCCGCTGCCGGACTCGGCCTCCCGCTGCGCCGCGAGCAGCGCGCCAGCCCGGCTCTGTACGGTGTCGTGGTCCAGCCACGGCAACGGCACCGGGTGCACCTCGGTGGGCGTGATCACCAGCGCGTCGCTGCGCCACCGGGTGGTACTGACCATGATCACCGGCCCGTGGTCGGCGGCCCGCCGCAGCGTCTCGAACCGCGGCGCGGCGAGGAACTCCTCGAATCCCGGCTGGCTCCGGGCCTCGGCGAGCAGTCGCTCCCAGCGCTCCGCCAACCGACGCAGGCGGTCCGCCTCGCCGACCGTCGCGGAACCGGCACCGCTCGCCATGGTCAGCAATTCGAACCTGGTGCCCGGATCGCCGGTGTCCGGTGCGCCGGTCGACCAGGCCGCGCCCTCGCCGTCCAACGCCCGACGGGTCTCGTCCAGCCGCGCGGCCAGTTCCGGGGCCGCCGCCGCCAGCGCGGACAGGTCGCTGCGGGTCTGCACCGCCTGTGACCAGAGCACCTGACGCCCGTGTTCCAGCAACTCCACCGCCCGGCGGGGCTGACCGGCGGCGAGCGCCCAGGCCGCCGCGTCCGCGCCCAGTCCGGCCGACTTCGCGAGCCGCTGCTCCTGCACGGACCGCTCCAGCCCGCGCCAGGCCAGCACCGGCAGCAGTCCCACCGCGACCGAGTACGCCTCCAGCGCCAGCTTGGCGTCGCCGACATCGGTGGCGGCGGTCGCCCAGGCGGTCGCGGCCGCCATCTTCACCTCGATCGGTCCGATCCGCGAACCGACCGCCGCCCGCCACAGCCCGACCGCGGAGTCCAGGTCGGCCGTCGCGCCCGTGATCATGCTCCGGACCCGGAATGCCGTGGCCAGCACGCTCAGCGCGCGGGTCCGGTCCGGGTTGCCCGGGGACAGGCCGGACAGCGCGACCCGTCCGATTCGGACCGCCTCCTCCACACCGGCCGGGTCACTGCCGAGACGGGCCCGGACCAACACCATGTTGGCCAGGTTGGAGCGGTGGATGGCGAGCCTCGGGTCGTCCGTGGAGGCCCCCTCGACCGCCTCGCGGGCGGCCTGGACCGCCGCCTCCACGTGGATTCCGGAGTCACCCTTGAGGAAGTGCCCGAACAGCACCACCGCGTGGTTCGCCAGGAACTGCGACCTCAGCCGCGGGTACGTCGGCAGCATCGTGATCACCTCACGGCTGGTCCGGGTGGCCTCCTCCAGATCGGCCGCCGGACCGCCCCGCATGTGCCGCTGCCACAGGGCGTACGAGAGGTTGGCCTGGACAAGCACCCGCTCGACGTGGTCGGCGGACATCCCGGCCAATATCAGCCGGCACAGCTCCACCGCCTCGTCCACGTCGGCCATCCGGCCCAGTGCGGCGAACCTGGCGATCAGACAGATCGTCAGCAGGCTCTGGCTGACGAACAGACCGACCGGTTCGTCGACCGTGGCGACCGCCTCCTTGGTCAGCCGTACCGCCTCGTCCAGGTCGGCGAGCTGGCCGAACCGGCTGTACCGCAGGCGGCGGGCGTACCCGAGGTTCCGCAGCGCCCCCGCCCGGTTCGGGTGATCCGGTGTGGTGCCGGTGGAGGCCGCCGTCCCGGCGGCGAGTGCCTCGTCCAGGTCCGCGAGTTGTCCGGTTGCCTCGTACCGCTGGCACAGCGCCCAGCACAACTGTGAGCGGGTCAGTGGGCGCAGCGGGCTGTCCGCCGGCACGAGGTCGACCGCGGCCCGCGCCAATTCGACGGCGTGGTCCAGGGAGGCGCCGGGGGCGGAGTCCCGGACCCGCAGCACGATCACCTCGCAGAGCGTCAACAGCGCGTACGGGCGTTCGGGGGCATCGCCGGGCACCTGCCGCAGCAGCTCCTCGGCTCGGGCGATGGCGGCAAGATCCCGCTGTTCCCGGTAGCGCCCGATCAACTCGATCGCCCACGCGACGGGATCCTCACGCTCCTCCGACACGGGCACCCGACCAGTAGATTGAACGGAGCGTGTTACCGTCAAGACCCTTCGTCGAGGGAGTCTCTACAGTGGATCGTTCGCTCGTGGCGACCGAGCGGCTGACCCTGGCCTACCTCTGCACCCATCTGCCGGCCATCCGGGACCTGGCCGAGGCGGGCTCGTGGTCGGAGAATCTCGAGTGGGCGATCGGCAAGGTCCGCGACGGTGGATCCGCCACCGTGGCCTGCCGCGAACTCGGCCTGTCTCCCGAGGGACCGGGCGGCGTCGACGAGACCCGCCGCTCGGGGTCGGCCGGGCCGCCCGGCAGCACCGGTGGGCGGCTCGTCGGACTCCCCGAGGTGGTTCTCACCGGGCAATACCGCTGCCCCTCCGGCCGCTGCAGCCGTCGGGGGCAACGCGACGACCGGGGCCGCGTACCGTTCTGCGAACTGTCCGACGTCACCATGCTGTTCCACGCCGACCCGTGATCGAGATACTGCTGGGCGAGGTCGGCCGCCGCCTGTCCGACCGGTGGCTGGTCCGGGCGGTCGGCCCCGGCCTGCTCTGGTGCGCGGTGGCGGCACTCGGACTCTTCCTCGGCCACAGCCACCCGCTCGGGCTCGACGACGCGCTCTACCGTGCCGAGTCCGGCATCGACGAACTGCTCGGTCGCCCGACCCTGGCCGTGCTGAGCGCGGTGCTGGCCGTACTCGTCGCGACCGTGGTCGGCCTGACCGCGCGGGCCATCGGTGCGCTGGTGCGGGCCGGCTGGCTCGGGCAGTGGCGCGGGCCGCTACGCGGTACCGCGGCCCGGCTGGCCGGGTACCGCCGGCAACGGGTCCTGGCCCGGCTCGCCGCCGACCGGACCACCCTGCCGGCCGCGTACCTGCCGGAGCGGCCCACCTGGATCGGGGACCGGATCCGGCTGGCCGACGCCCGGGTGGGAGCGCAGTACGGCCTACGTCTGGGACTGATCTGGCCACGGCTGTGGGTGCTGCTCGACACCGAGGCCCGCACCCTGGTCCACGACGCGCGCGACCGGTTCGAGCAGGCCGGCACGCTCGTCGGCTGGGCGGTGCTGTACGCGACGCTGGCGGTCGTGTGGTGGCCCGCGCTCCCGGTCGCCCTGGTGCTCGCGAGTCATGGCTGGTGGCGGGGGAGGCAGGGCGCCGGGCTGTTCACGGACACGGTGGAGTCGATAGTGGATCTGCACCACCGACGGCTGGCCGAGGTGCTGGGGCATACCACCGAGGCGGGCCGGCCGCTCGCGGTGGCCACCGCCGACGCCATCAACGACCAGTTGCACAAGGGTGCCAGCCCTTACCGGCAGCGCCACGATTCCGGTGCGGTGAGCGAGGCCACGCCGAGTTCGGACTCGACCGGGGCGAGCGAGAGCCGGGAACGCCAGCACGCCGTGCGACCGCCGCTGTCCGGGGCGGTCTGAAACACGACGTTCGCCTCCGTCCGGCCACCCGAACCGGTCCGCAGCCCGATGAGGGTCGCCTTCGGGAACGGGCCGCGTCGCACCAGTTCGGCGAACCTGTTCCGTTGCGTCGCGTCGGGTGTCGCGCCGGCCAGCCCGGTGAAGGCCTGCTCCTGGTCCTCGGCGCTGATCGCGCAGAGGAAATCGGACGTGGCGAGCGCGGCCGCGCCCACGCGTGGGCTGTCCTTGGCGAGGCCGGGTCCGATCTCCGTCCGCAGTATGCAGATCAGCGGCAGCGGCAGGGTGAAGCCCGTCGGTGCCAGTCGCGACAGGTCCGGTATCCCCGGTAGGCCCGAGGCGGTCGGCAGCCAGCGGGGGAGTGCCGTCCGCTCCGGCAGCCCGGCCGGGTTCGGTAGGAGGGAACGGAACGGTGCCCCGGTCGGCACCCGGCTCGCCGAGCTGCCACCCACGTCGCTGCCACCACTGTTGACCAGTCCGGCGATCACCGCGACGGCGATCACGACGATCGGAATAATCCACTCCCAGGCCGGTCGTCGGATGGTGACGGTGGAGGCCCGCATCGGGGTTGTCGTGCCCGGTCCCTGCCCCGGTCGGAAACCGGCGGACCCCGGCGTCCGGCCCGCCGGTCCGGCACCCGCCCGGCCTGCCGCTCGGGCCGAGCCCGGCCGGTCTCCAGCCGGGTTCCGCCGCAACCCCGCCAGCCGGATCCGGCGCCGCAACGGCGGACGCCGGGGCCCCTCGGGAATGCGGTTGATGACCGAGTCCAGTTCGGTGATCCACTGCGCGGGCGGGACCCGTCGGGCCGGGTCGGCGTCCAGGCTGCGCGCGGCCAGCACGCGCAACGTACGCGGCAGGTACGGCGCCGCGGCGGCGGGATCACGCAGGTGCTGGTGCCCGGCGAACAGGCGCACGGCGAACAGCCCGAGCTTGTACGCGTCACTGGCCGGGGTCGCCAACTCCTCCGCCGGCACCGCCGGCCGCAGCGCGGGTCCGTCGGTACCCCCGCCGGTGTCTCCGGTCCGGTGGTGCGGACCGGACGGCCCGGGTACGTCGGTCGTCCCACTGTCACTCGTGCCGGCCGGATCGTCGCCTGCCCGAGTCGGCACCTGCCATTCCGGCGTCTCCGCCTGCGCCAGGACGGAGTCGCCGTCCAGTCGCATGGCGTCGCAGTCGATGAAGTAGCACCGGGGCCGGGCGGTCATGCTGAACAGCAGGTTGTTCGGGGAGAAGTCGCCGACGGCGATCCCGAGCCGGTGGAACAGGGCCAGCGCCTCCGCGGTGTCCCGGAGCAGTTCCATCCGCAGCCGGTCGCCGATGTCGAGCCCCCGGGCGTGCAGGTAGTCCTCGCTGTTGAGCAGGTACTGCGCCTGGGCGAGTACGGTCGCCGGCCCGCTCGGCAGGTCGAGCGTGATCCGGTAGTCGTCCGGCACCCGGGGCATGAGGAAGCCCCGGACCACACCACCCTTGCGTACGATCGCCACCGGCCAGGCGGCGAGTCGCCGCAGGACCTCGGCGTCCGACTCGTCGACCCGCTCGGCGAGTTGGACGAACCGGACCAGGGAGGCGACGTCGACGTTGTCGACGAACTGTGGTGCGTACTCCTTGAAGACCAGGTCCGGGGTCCGCTCCGGGGCGTACACGGTGCCCTGACCGCCGACACCGATCCGGGTCAGCGGGCCGAGCCGGGCCAGGTCGACCTCGGGCACGGGTGGATCCGCCATGACCGCCCCTCGCTACGGCTCGATGGTCGGGGTAGCGGCGACCGCCGGCCACACCGCTAGCACGGTCCGGTCGTCGTCGTGTGTCTCCCAGCTGAAGTCGAGCAGCCAGGCGAGTCCCGGCAGCGCCGGTGGGTGGGCGAGGTTCGTGGCGAACAGCTCGCCGACCGTCCCGGTTCCGTCGCCCAGCGGGTCCGCGAATCCGTCGGTGCCCAGCACCAGTACGTCGCCGACGGCCAGCTCGACCTCCACCGGCACGATCGCCGTCGGCACCCGGGGCAGCGCGTACACGCTGTCGGGGAGCAGCTCGGAATGGGGGCCGACCGCCGGGAACAGTGGCGTCCAGCGGGTACCGCGCAGCGTCCAGGCGGTGGAGTCGCCGACCCTGGCGAGCCAGCCGAGGGCGCGGCCCGGCCCGTCCGGTCGGACGTACGCGACCACCACCGTGGTCGCCAGTAGGCGTTCGGCCTCCTGTGGATCCGGCTCGTCGGCACCGAGCTGGCGGGCCGCGTACTCCGCCAGGGACCAGCCGGCGCAGCGCATCAGGTCCGGCCAGTCGAGTTCGGTCCCGTCGTCCAGCACCCGCGACAGATAGTCGACCACGGTGCGACAGACCATGGTGGCGCCGAGGTGGGACAGGGGAGCGCCGGAGACACCGTCGGCGACGACGGCGATCACCGCACCACTGGGATGGGGTACGACCGCACACTCGTCCTGCCGGGGCTCGCCCAGGTACCGGTGGCTGGCGCCGCGAACCGAGGCGCAGCGTACGGCGAAGTGGTCCGACGACCAGCCGTCCGCGATCATGTCGGGCCGGTACGGCCCGGCCGACGGGCCGCGGGCCGGGAAGGGGTCGGTGGGTCGCCCGATCACGAGCGGTGCCCAGACTGCCCCGGTGTCGACGTGGGTCACCTGTGGATCGTCGGCGCCGCTTCCGCCGGAAGGAATCGACCGCACACCCGTACCGCCCATGGTCTCCCGCACCCGTCTATACGACGTCCAGCGCCATTCGGAAGTTGTCGGGTCGCTCCACGACGAGTTCGGCGTCACCGCCGCCGAGGGCCTGGCCGGACTTGATCACGCTCTTGGTGAGCGCGGCGCAGAACTCGGCGATCGCCAGACCCACCTCGACGCCGGGGGTGGCGACGAACGCGAACTCCGGCCGGGTGGCAACCTCCAGGATGGTCGCCGCCCGGGCGTTGCCGATGCCGCAGGCGATGATGTTCGGTGCGGTCGGCGTCCGTTCCCGGTCTACCAGCCTGCGGTACGGCTCCTCCCACTGCCCTGGATCGGTGGGCTGCCCGTCGCTGAGGAAGAACACGGCGGGACGGTGCACCGAGAACCCCTCGCGTTTGAGCGCCCGGACGTCGGCCGGAATCCGGTCCAGCAGGACCGAGAAGGCGGCGCCGTAGCTCGTACCGTCCCTTACCGACAGTTGCGGCAGCGGGCCCTCCGTACGCAGGTCGGCGAGGGCGACGTGCACGATGATGTCGTTGGAGAAGCCCAGTACGGAGAACCGCACCTTCGCCGCCGCCATCGGCTCGCGCAGCAGCGCGTCGTGCAGCGAGTTGAGCCCCGCGTTCAGCTCGTCCACCACCGGTGACATCGACCGCGACTCGTCGGCCACAAGGTAGACCGGTAGCACCCGTCCGAACGTCTCCGACATCAATCCTCACCGATGGCTCGTAGGAAACCCGATGCACGTTGGTGATCGCCCACCGACGTGGCCGGCCGTAGGAGTCACCGACTGTATCATGACGATCACAACGGTCTATGCGCCGAGCGCGACCGCGCTCGGGGCCCCGATCGGTACCCCGGCCGCGTCGATCACCTCCGCCACCTCGCGGCGCGGAGTCGGCCACCCGGGCTGCCCGTACCCGATCCGCATGACCATCTGCGCCACCCCCGCGCGACCCAGCGCCAACCGCAGTTGTTCCCGCGCGGCGGGCACCTCGATCGGTTGGGACAGCATCGACACGGCCAGCCCCTCGGCGGCGGCGGTGAGCAGCACCCGCTGCAGCGCCTGCCCGGCGGCAACCTGGTCACGCGGGTGGTCACCGGCGCAGCCGAGCACCGCGACCAGCGGCTCGGGCTCGAAGTCCCGCCCGGGAGCCCTGGTCCGTACGCCGAACGCCCGTTGCGGGAGCAGGTCCTGGGGTTCGGCGGCAGGCCCGCCCGCGGTTGCCGGCACGCCGTCCACGGCGGCGTCCAGCCGGACCCACCGCGCCAGCTCCGCCTGGTAGTCGCGGTCGCGCTCGAGTACCCGGTGCGCGCCCCGGACGACCTCGGCCAGCGCCTGTACCGGTGCCGCACCGATGACCAGTTCGAGCCAGCCGTCCTCCGCCCGCGCGGCCTCGACCAACCGCCAGCGCGCCTCCGGCGGCACCGGCGTCGGCCAGAACGGCCGCCGGTTGCTGTGCCGCCGGGTGACGGCGGCATACAGCTCACGCTCGGTCGGGGTCGCCGGCCGGGGCCGGTCGGGCACCAGCCGCGCCACCACGTCCGGGTCCTCGGGGTACGGCCGCAGGCGTACCCGGGCCGGGGTGCCGGCCGAGGCCAGGGCCAGGCGAAGGTTGAACACGGCCGCGCCGCAGCCCATCCGGGCAGCCCAGCCGGAGGGGTCGCAGGCCGGAAGTTGCCGCTGCGGGTCGACCCGGACCTCGATCCCGCCGTGGCGCAACTGGAAGCGCCACGGCTGGCTGTTGTGCAGGGACGGGGCCCGGATCGCCGCGGCCACCGCCGGGCGCAGGTCACTGAGCGTGTACGGAGCGAGCGTCATGACATCTTCCCGGTGGTCGGTCCCGGTCTGCCGACCGGTGTGTCGGGTGTTCCTGCCTCCACCCTCCGTCCGGCGACCCCGGTCCGGGCAGGGGCATCGGTCCCGACCCGCCGGGTCGAGTGGCCCGACCCGCACCGGCCGATCCTCGACCCGCCGACCTGCGCCGTCGGGTAGCCGGGCCGGTCACGGGGTGACCCACGGCGGGACCTTCGGCCCTGTGCACGGGCCGATGCGGGCGGGTAGAAACGAGGGATGATCCGAGTCTTCCTCCTCGACGACCACGAGGTCGTCCGCCGTGGCCTGGCCGACCTGCTGCACACCGCCGGTGACATCGAGGTGGTCGGCGAGTCCGGGTCGGCGCGGGAGGCGACCGTACGGATCCCCGCGCTCCGCCCGGACGTGGCGATCCTCGACGCCCGGCTGCCCGACGGCAACGGCATCGACGTGTGCCGGGACGTGCGCTCGGTCGACTCGTCGATCCGGGGCCTGATCCTCACCTCGTACGAGGACGACGAAGCGCTATTCGCCGCGATCATGGCCGGCGCCGCCGGTTACGTGCTCAAGCAGATCCGCGGCACTGACCTGGTCGACGGGGTGCGCCGGGTGGCGGCGGGGCAGTCGTTGCTCGATCCGGCGGTGACCCAGCGGGTGCTGGAACGGGTCCGCAACGGGGTCGAGGCCCCGCGCGAGCTGAAGGCCCTCACCGAGCAGGAGCGGCGGATCCTGGAGTACGTGGCCGAGGGGATGACCAACCGGGAGATCGCGGCGAAGATGTTCCTCGCCGAGAAGACGATCAAGAACTACGTGTCGAGCCTGCTGGCGAAGCTCGGCCTGGAGCGCCGTACGCAGGCGGCGGTACTCGCCACCCGGCTACTGGGCCAGCGCCCCTGACCGGTTCCGGCGGGGCGGTGCGAGCAACGTCCCGCGCGCTCAGTCGCCCAGCGGCACGCGCCAGCGCACGCTGGTGCCGTACGGCTCCGCCGGCCCGATGGTGAACTCGCCGCCCAGCCGCTCCGCCCGCTCCCGCATGTTGACCAGGCCGCCCCGCGCCCGGTTCGGGTCCGGGGGGCCACCGCCGCCGTTGTCGTCGACGCTGAGCGTCAGCCAGCCCGAATCGACCTCCACCCGCACGGTGAGTCGGGACGCGGCGGCGTGCCGTACCGCGTTCGACAGCGCCTCACGCAGCACGGCGAGCAACTCGGGGCGGGTCGCGTCGGGTACCGCGCTGTCGACCGGCCCGACGATCTCCAGGCTCGGCCGGAAGCCGACCGCGCCGGCCGCCGAGTCGACCTCGGCCCGGATGTCCGTACGCAGCGTCGCGCTCATCGGCGTACGCAGCTCGAAGATCGCCCGACGGATGTCGCGGATGGTGGAGTCGAGTTCGTCGACCGCGGCGTTGATCCGCTGCCCGATCTCGGGCCGGGCGGCCAGCGGCACCGTGCTCTGCAACTGCAGCCCGGTGGCGAACAGTCGCTGGATCACCACGTCGTGCAGGTCGCGGGCGATCCGTTCCCGGTCCTCCAGCACCACCAGCAGCTCGCGTTCCTCCTGCGCCCGGGCCCGTTCCATCGCCAGGGCCGCCTGGGCGGCGAAGCTGGCCAGCAACGGCACCTCGTCGTCGCCGCGCTGCGCCGAACCCACCGGATATGCCACCACCAGCACGCCGTGCAGGGTGCCGGCCGCGGAGAGCGGGGAGACCATCGCCGGGCCGTCGGTGACCCGTACCGGCCAGGTGGCGGCCTTGGCCAGGCTTTCCACGACGGTGTGCCGGTGGTCGGTCACCGAGGCGGCGAACGACGCGTCGGCGGCCGGCAGGATCATGCCTACCGGTGGCGCCTCGTCGGGCTCGGCCGCGTCGACCACCTCGACCACGAACTGCTCGGCTTCCTCGTCGTAGAGCAGCACGAGGACCATCTCGGCCTCGGCGAGTTCCCGGGCCCGGCGGGCGACCAGGGCCAGCGCGTCGGTCCGCCGCACCTCACCCAGGAGCACCGAGGTGATCTCGGCGGTGGCGGCGAGCCACCGTTCCCGGCGGTGGGCCACCGCGTAGAGGCGCGCGTTCTCGATCGCCACCCCCGCGGCGGCCGCCAGTGCGACCGCGATCTCCTCGTCGTCCTGCGTGAACTCCCGCGCGGCCTGCTTCTCCGCCAGGTACAGGTTGCCGTAGACCTGGTCCCGGATCCGCACCGGTACGCCGAGGAAGCTGTGCATCGGCGGATGGTTCGACGGGAAGCCGTACGACTGGGCGTGCTCGGTGATGTCGGGCATCCGTACCGGGCGCGGGTCGGCGATCAGCAGCCCGAGCACACCCCGACCGCTGGGCAGGTCGCCGATGCGCGCGTGCAGCTCCGGGTCGATGCCGTGCGTGATGAACTCGGTCAGCAGCCGGTCGGGGCCGATCACGCCCAGCGCGCCGTACCGGGCACCGAGCAGTTCGCACGCCGCCTCGACGATCCGGCGCAGGGTGCTGCGCAGGTCGAGATCCGAGCCGATCGCCACCACCGCGTCCAGTAGCGCCCGCAACCGTTCGCGGCTGGTGACGACCTCACCGACCCGGTCGAGCATCTCCTGGAGCAACTCGTCCAGCCGTACCCGGGACAGCGGACTCAGCCCGAGCGAGGGAGTGTCGCGCCGGTCAGCGTCGGGATGTTCTGACGGGTGCATCCGCCGATGCTATCGGTGCAGCCGGTGATCTTGCGATTGGCCCGCGTGCGGAATCGGTCGTCGGCGGTCACAGTGTCGCGATCTCCACCAGACCGGCCGGGGAGATCCGCGGCGTCTGCGGCGGTCCGGGCTGGTCCGGGTCGGCGATCCCCAGGCGGAGGACCAGGTACGGGTGGCCGAGGCCGGACAGCAGCCGGCGCAGGATCTGCCGGGTGCCGGCGACCTCGATCGCCGCGCTCAGCGGCAGCACCGAGACGCCGAGCGCCTCCGCGGTCAGCCAGGCCGCCGAGAGCGCCTCGCCGGCCCGCAACCAACCCGCCGGCTCGTCGTCGTCGCCGTACAGCAGCAGGTAGGTCGCCGCCCGGTCGTGGCCGGACCCGACCACGAGCGTCCCGGCCCGGCCGAAGTCGCGGTCCGGCACCGTCGTCTGCGGCGCCCGCGCCGGCAGTACGCCGACCGGCAGGCCGACACCGCCCCGTTCCGAGCGACCGGTCCAGTACGCCAGCTCGGCGCGGATGGCGGGATCCGCGGACTCGACGGCGACCGCGACATCCGCCGCCGCGGCGAGGTCGATCACCTGTTCACGGGTGAGCACCTGCAGGCGGGCCCGACCGGTAACCGCTTCCTGGATGGCGGCCACGGCCTGGGCGGGCACCGGCTGGTCGCTGACCGGCCGGCGGTCGGTACGGCGGGTCGACGAGGCGTCGAACAGCTGCTTCGCCGTGGGCGTCACCGGCGTCCGGGCGCCTGCCGTCAGCGTGGCCAACAGGTCCGGTCGGTCCGGGTCGGCCGTCCGGTCCACCTCGGCGGTCCAGCCCTGCGCCCGCAGCGCCACCAGCGCGTGGTGCAGTGCCGCACCGCAGCTGATCGCCAACAGTCGCCCCTGCGGGTCGACGGCGGGCAGTTGACGGCCACGCTCGGCGAACAGTTCCAACCGGTCCGGGTGGGCCGACCAGCGCCAGGGCTGGGTGTTGTGCAGCGAGGGTGCGTACCCCGCGGCGACCGCCGCCCGGGCGAGTACTGCCGCGGGCGCACGGTCCGGTACCGAAGCCGGGTCGACCATAGCGATTCTCCTGTCGTCACATGTCCGTGTCGGATGTCCGTTGGTGGCCCGGCCCGCCGGGTCGGCGGGCCGGGCGTGCGGTGGCTACCTGAGCCAGGGCAGCCGCCGCACGATCGGTAGCCGGGCCCAGACCCGACCGAGTCCGGCGGTGTCGCCGGCGGCGGTCAGCGCGAGGCCGGCCAGGACGGCGGCGTTGATGAGGTGGTCGTCCATGAAGATGTTGTTCTCCGGCGGCAGGACGACGCTCCACATCATCACGAAGAGCAGGCCACCGGCGACCGCTGCGACGCGCAGGCCGATGCCGAGCAGCAGCGCGACCGCGATGGCGGCGAGACCGATCATGAACAACCAGTCGGCCCATCCACTGCCGGCGATCGAGTTGTAGAAGCCCTTGAACGGCCCGGCCGCGCCGAAGTTCAGGAAGCCCTCGGTCGGGCTGCCGCCGTTGATCCAGGCCGACTTCGACTCGGTCTCGTGGCCGAGCCCGAAGGTCTTGTCGAGGAAGGCCCAGAGGAAGGTCCAGCCCAGGGCGATCCGGACGCCGGCCCAGACGTAGCGGGCCGCCCGCTGTCCCACGTTCTCCGCGCGCTGCTCGGTCGGGATCGCAGTGGTTGCGGGCCCGGTGTGCCGCTCGGCCATCGCGGTCATTGTCGCCACGTCCCTTCTCGGTATCCCGCCAGGCGCTCTGGCTACCTCCATTCGACGCCAACCAGCGGGCCGAAATCAGGGGCCGTGGTCCTGTTCCGGGACGGGACCTTCGGCCCCTCCTGACGGGACTCCTGAACGGGTTCTGTGGCGGGCCACCCGTGCGGCGGGGGGCGCGTACGGCGGGTCAGCGCTGTTGTGACCAGGCTTGCCAGAGCATGGCGTAGTGGCCGGACTCGCGGGCGATCAGTTCCTCGTGGGTGCCGGAGTCGAGCACCCGACCGGCCTCCAGCACCACGATCCGGTCCGCGGTGACCGCCTGGGTCAGGCGGTGGGCGACCACCAGTGCCGTACGGCCCCGCAGCGCCCGTTCGGCCGCCCGTTCCAGCACCCGTGCCCCGGCGCTGCCGGCGTCGGCGGTGGCCTCGTCGAGGATCACCACCCGTGGGTCGGCCAGGATCACCCGGGCCAGCGCCAACTGCTGCGCCTGCGTCACCGAGAGCTGGTGTCCGCCGTCGCCGACGACCGTGTCCAGGCCGTCGGGCAGCGCCAGTGCCCAGTCCAGTGCCTCGACCTCGGCCAGCGCGGTACGCAGCTGCTCGTCGGTGGCGTCCGGCCGGGCCAGCCGCAGGTCGTCCGCGAGAGGCCCGGCGAACACGTGCACCTCCTGGGTGACCACCGCGACCGTCCGGCGCCGCTGCTCCGGCGGTAACTCGCCGAGATCCACCCCGCCGAGCATGATCGTGCCCGCTGTCGGCCGGTGTACGCCCGCGACGAGCTGGGCCAGCGTGGTCTTGCCCGCGCCGCTCGCCCCGACGAGCGCCACCCGCTGCCCCGGCGCGATGTCGAGGGTGACCCCCGACAGCACCCGCTGTCCGGGCAGGTAGGCGTACTCGACGTCGACCGCCTTCACCGAGGTGTCCACCGGCGTGGGGTGGTCCGGTGCCGTCGCCGGGGTGTCGAGCTGGGTCACGCCCACCAGCCGGGCCAGGCTCGCCGTCGCCACCTGGGCGTCGTCCACCAGTCGCAGCGCCGAGTTGATCGGGCCGAAGAGGTTGTGGAAGTAGAGCGTCGCGGCGGCGGTGGTGCCGATGGTGACCGCACCGGCGTCGGTGAGCACGAAACCGACCACGAGTACGGCGGAGAGCCCCACGAACTCGGCCAGGTTGAGCCGGCCGTAGAACCGCGTGATCAGGCGTACGGCGCGCAGCGCCAGGTCGACCGCACCACGCGAGCGGTCGGTCACCTGCGCCAGGTGGCGCTCGTCGAGCCGCAGTGCCCGTACGGTCGGCGCGCCGCCGATGCTCTCCAGCAACTGCTGCTGCTGGGCGCCGACGGCCACCCGGTGCGCGGCGTACAGGGCCGGGCTGCGGCGCAGGTACCAGCGGACGGTGTGCCACTGGATCGGGACGGCCAGCAGGGCGGCCAGCAGGAAGCGGTAGTCGAGCACGGCGAGGCCGACCAGGGTCAGCCCGATGACCAGCACCGAGCGGGCCAGTTCGGGCAGTGCACCGCGTACCGCCTCGGCGATGGCGGTGACGTCGTTGGTGACCCGCGAAGTGAGGTCGCCGGAGCCGGCCTGCTCCAGCCGCCCCAATGGCAGGTGCAGTGCCCGGTCGACGAACTGTTCCCGCAGGTCGGCGAGCATTCCCTCGCCCAGGCGGGCGATCATGCCGATGCCGATCGCGGTGGCCACCGCCTGGGTGAGCGCGATGGCGATCAGCAGCACCGCCGGTACGGTGAGCGCGCCGACCGTCCCGCCGTCGGTGACCAGGTCGACGATGTGTCCCAGCAGCGGCGGGGTGAGCAGCCCGATCGCGGTGCCGGCCGCGAGTACGCCGAGCGACCCCACGGCCAGTGCCCGCCGTCCGCGCAGCAGGTGCCGTACCGCCGCGGTGGTCTGGGCCGGGCTGGCGATGGGTAGCACGTGCGGGGTCACTGGTCTCCCTTGTCAGGCGTTCGACGTCGATCGGCTGTTTCGCGCCGGCCGGGCGGCGGTTGGCGTCCTAGCGGCACCGGTCGGCGGTTTCAGGCGAGGACCGTCGTGCGGTAGCGCTCGTGGTCGCGTACCAGGTCGGTGTGTTGCCCGACGACCGGTTGCCGGTCACCGTCGAGCAGCACCACCCGGTCGGTGACGGCGAGCAGGGCGGGGCTGCCGGTGACCAGGATCGTCGTCCGTCCGGCGCGCAGTTGCCGCAGTCGTACGGCGATCCGGGCCTCGGTCGCGGCGTCCACGGCGGTGGTGGGCTCGTGTACGACGAGCACCGCCGCCCCGGCTTGCAGCGCCCGGGCCAGGGCGACCCGCTGACGTTGCCCGCCGGAGAGCGACCGGCCGCGTTCACCGACCATGGTGTGCATCCCGTCCGGCAGTACATCGGCGACCTGGTCGACCGAGGTGGCGGCGAGCACCCGGTCGAGTGCGTCCGTCTCGCCGCCGGCCGCGGTGACGTTGTCCAGGACACTGCCCTCGAACAGCACCGCGTCGTGGGTGGCGGTGAGCATCGCCGCGCGGACCAGCGCCGGGTCCAGTTCGGTCAGCGCGATCCCGTCGAGGGTCACGGTGCCGCTTGCGGGGTCGGCCTCGCGGGCCAGGTACCGGACCAGCGCGGCGGCCGCCGCCGGGTCCGGGGCGACCACGCCGAGCATCTCTCCGGGCGCCACCCGGAGGTCGTCGATGTGCAGCGGACCGTCCGCGATCCCGTGCAGCCGCAGTTCGCCGCGCACCGGGGTGGCCGGGCCGGGGCCACCGGGCCGGACCGCCGGGGTGGCCGCGTGCACGGCGGCGATCCGGGCGGCCGACGCGCGTGCCTGCGCGAGTTCGGCGTTCACCCAGCTCACCAGGGCCAGCGGGTTGAGCAGGAACAGTGCGAGTCCGACCGCGGCGATCAGCTCACCGATGGTGATGTCGCCGCGGATCGCGAGCCGGGCGCCCCAGAGGGCGACCGCGGTGATGAAGACGCCGGTGACGGCGATCAGCGCGCCGTCGTGCCAGGCCTGTGCCTGCGCGGCCCGCAGGGTGGCGGCCAGCGACCGGCGGTTGATCAGACGGTAGCGGGCCCAGGCGGCCTGTTCGGCGCCGATGCCCTTGAGGATCCGCAGGCCGGCGACCAGGTCGGCGGCGACCCCGGAGGCGTGCGCGGCGTTCTCCTGCTCGGCCGCGCTGCGCCGCTGGAGCAGACCGCCGAGCAGGTGCGCGACCCAGAGCACCGGCGGCGCACCGAGCAGGATCAGCACGCCCAGCGACACCGACATGCTCAGCAGGGCCACGGCGGTGGTGGCCAGCGCGGCCAACGCCGCCGCCCCGGCGGTCAGCGCCATGTTCACCGCGCCGACCCGGCTCGCGTCGCTGGTGGCGATGTTGACCAGCGCCCCGGAGAGGTGCCCGCGCTCCACCCCGCCGTACGGGGCGAGGACCCGCCCGGTCAGCTCGCGGCGGATCTCGTGCGCGGCCTGTTCGGCCGCCCGTTCACCGGCCCGAGCCGCGAACCGATAGCACGTCGACAGGGCCGCGAAGACCACCGCCAGTACGGCGAGCCACTGCACCAGTGCCGAGGTGGATCCGGTCGCCACCGCCCGGTCCACGACCACGCCGATGATCACCGGCACCAGCGCCTCACCGGCCTGGTGACCGATCGCGAGCAGAGCGCCGAGGGTGACGTACCGGCCCTGCCCGGTGACCGCCCGGCGCAGGATCCGGCGTGCGGTCGGTCCCGCTGCCGGCTCGGCCGGGTTGGGCATGGCCGGCGCGGGCGCCTCGGTCACCCGGCTCATGCCACGGCCAGCGGAGTCGTGCCGGCCCGGTGGTGCCGACCGACCGGAATGATCATCGGGGTGCCGGTGACCGGGTCGACGGTGATCCGGCAGTCGAGGTCGAAGACCTGCTCGACCAGCTCCGTGGTGATCACCTCGGCGGGGGCACCCTGCGCGACGATCCGTCCCGCCTTCATCGCGATCAGGTGGTCGGCGTACCGGCTGGCCTGGTTGAGGTCGTGCAGCACCATCACGACGGTGCGGTGCTCCTGCCGGTTGAGGTCGACGACCAGGTCGAGTACGTCGATCTGGTGGGCCAGGTCGAGGAACGTGGTCGGCTCGTCGAGCAGGAGTACCGGCGTGCCCTGCGCGATGGACATCGCGATCCAGGCCCGTTGCCGCTGGCCGCCGGAGAGTTCGTCGACCGGGCGGTGCGCGAGTTCGAGCATGTCGGTGGCGGTCAGCGCCTCGTGCACCGCCCGTTCGTCGGTCGTGGACCACTGCCGCCACCAGTTCTGGTGTGGCGCGCGCCCCCGGGTGACCAGGTCGATGACGGTGAGCCCGGCCGGTGCGACCGGTGACTGCGGCAGGATCCCGATCCGGCGGGCCACCTGCCGGGTCGGCATGGACTGGATCGACCTGCCGTCCAGTTCGACCGCGCCGGCGCGCGGCGGGAGCAGCCGGGCGAGTGCCTGGAGCAGGGTCGACTTGCCGCAGGCGTTGGCGCCGACGATCACCGTGATCCGCCCAGGCGGGATCGCGACCTCCAGGTCGTCGACCACGACCAGTTTGTCGTAGCCCAGACGCAGGCCGGTCGCGCGCAGGTCGGGGGGTTCGCCCGTGGTGTCGGACGTGGCTCGGCCGGGCGGTTCAGCGATCACGGGTCATCCTCCGGAGCCGGTTCGGTTGGCGCGGGCGAGGAGCCAGAGCAGGACCGGGGCACCGAGCACACCGGTCACCACCCCGACGGGCAGGTGGTCGTCGGGCAGCACGTGCCGGGCGATCAGGTCACCGGTCAGCACGATCAGGGACCCGGTCAGCGCGGAGACCAGCAGCGGCGGTGCGGCCACGGCGGCCAGCCGCTGCGCGATCTGCGGCGCGATCAGCGCGACGAACAGGATCGGGCCGGCGGCGGCGGTACCGAACGCGGCCAGGCCGACGGCGGTCACCAGCAGCGCCAACTGGGCGCGGGCGACGTGCGTACCGAGGCCGGTGGCGACCGCCTCGCCGAGTTGCAGCGTACGCAGCCAGCGGCTGAGCAGCAGGGTTGCGGGTACGAGCACCGCCAGCGCCAGCCCGATCGGGCGTACGTGTTGCCAGCCGCGTTCGTTGAGGCTGCCGACCAGCCAGCCGACGGCCTTCTGCGCTTCGAACGGCAACGCCTTGGCGATCAGGTAGTCGGTGGCGCTGGTGCACATCCAGGCGACCCCGATGCCGACCAGGACGATCCGGTAACCGGTCGCCCCGCGTCCCCACGCGAGCACGTACACCGCGAGGGCGGCGACGAGGGCGCCGAGCAGGCCGAGCGCCTGGGTGCCGAGCCCGGCGCCGAAGCCGAGCACGATGCCGGCGACCACCGCGGTCTGCGCGCCGGCGATCACCCCGATCATGTCGGGGCTGGCGAGCGGGTTGCGGGTCATGGTCTGGAACACCGCACCGGAGATGCCGAAGGCGGCTCCGACGAGCAGGCCGACCAGCACCCGGGGCAGGCGCAGCTCGTTGACCACGAGCAGGGTGCCGGAGTCGCCGACACCGAACAGGGCGGGGACCACGTCGGTGACCGATATCGGGTAGTCACCGGTGGCGACGCCGAGGCAGAACACCCCGAAGGTGGCGACCGCGAGCACGGTGGTGACCACCAGCACGCGTACGGACACCACGCCGGACACGGCGCCCCGGCCCAGCCGGAACGTGGCCCGTCCGGCTTCGGTGGAGAGTTCGAGCAGCGCCATCAGAGTTCCGCCAGCCGACGTCGGCGGACCAGGGCGATGAAGAACGGCGCACCGAGGAAGGCGACGATGACGCCGACCTGGATCTCGCCGGGCCGGGCCACCACCCGGCCGGCGATGTCCGCCGTCAGCAGCAGGATCGGGGCCAGGACCAGGGTGTACGGCAGCAGCCAGCGATAGTCCGGCCCGGTGATCATCCGCACCAGGTGCGGTACGACCAGCCCGACGAAGACGATCGGTCCGGTCACCGCGACCGTGGCGGCGGCCAGCACGGTGACGGCGGCGGCTCCGCCCAGCCGGATCAGGCCGACCCGGCGGCCGAGTGCGGTGGCCACCTGGTCGCCGAGGGCGAGGCTGTTCAGCGCGGGTGCGAGGGCGAGCGCGGCGAGGATGCCGACGGCGAGGAACGGCAGCACCCGCAGCAGGGTGCCACTGGTCTGCCCGGCGATGGAGCCGGCGGTCCAGTACCGGTAGCGGTCCAGTGCGAGCGGGCTGGCCAGCACGATGGCGCTGGTCAGGGAGCCGAGCAGCAGGGTCACCCCGACTCCGGCCAGGGCCAGTTTCACCGGGGTCGCGCCGCCGCGTCCCACCCCGCCGAGCAGGTAGACGACGGCGCTGGCCAGCAGCGCGCCGAGGATGGCGAACCAGATGTAGCCGTACAGGCCGGTGAGATGCAGCACAGCGCTCGCGGTGACGATGCCGAAGGCCGCGCCGGCGCTGACCCCGAGCAGTCCCGGGTCGGCCAGCGGATTGCGGGTCAGTCCCTGCATCACGGCACCGGCCAGGCCGATAGCGGCACCGGCCAGCAGCCCGAGCGCGGTACGCGGCAACCGCAGCCCGCGTACGATCGCGAGGATGTCCTCGGGTGCCCGGCCGGGGTCCACAAGGGACGACACGACCTGGGTGAGCGGGATCTGCCGGGCTCCGATCGCGATCGACAGCAGGCAGACCAGAGCGAGTACGAGCAACCCGGCGGTGAGCGCGACCACGTGGTGTCGGGTGCGCCCGCGCACCGTGGGTGGCCTGATCGGTGCGCTCACATGGTCTCCCCTCGCGGTGGTGTCTTCGCGGCGTTGATCGTCGCTCGACACGGGTGCGAGCATCCTACGGCTTGAGGTTAGGTAAGCCGACCCTTACTATATGGCAACCTCTCCTCGGCCGGTGCCGAGGCTCAGCGCGACGCGATTCCCGAAGGGGACCAATGCTTAGCCCGTCGAAGATAGTCAATGGCCGGTCCGGCCTGCTGGCGCGGACGCTGCTGGCGGTGGCCTTGACCGCCACAGTGGCCGCCTGCGGTGGCGAATCCGCCGAGCCCGAGACCGCCGCGCCATCGGCGAACTCCGGGGCGTTCCCGGTCACCATCGAGCACAAGTACGGTTCCACCACCGTCACCAAGGCGGCCACCCGCGTGGTCACCCTGGGGCTCAGTGACCAGGACACGGTGCTGGCGTTGGGCATCAAGCCGGTCGGCGCGGTCGACTGGTTCGGCGAGCGCCCGTTCGGCAACTGGGCCTGGATGAAGGACAAGTGGGGCACCACCCCGCCGGAGATCGTCGGCGAGCGGGACGAGTACCAGGTCGAGAAGATCGTCGCGCTGAAGCCTGACCTGATCATCGCGCAGTATTCGGGCATGACGCAGGAGCAGTACACCACCCTGTCGAAGATCGCCCCGGTGGTCGCCCAGTCCAAGAAGTACGACGACTACTCCACGCCGTGGGACGAGATGGCCCGGGTGATCGGGCAGGCCCTCGGTCAGCAGCCGAAGGTCGACGAGCTGCTCGCCGCGATCGACCAGCGCCTCGCCGACATCCGCAAGCAGCACCCGGAGTTCGCGACCCAGACCGCCGTGGTGGCGGACCCGAGCGAGCCGGGCACGTACGCCGCGTTCGCCAAGAGCGACCCCAAGGCGCAACTGCTCAACGAGATGGGCTTCAAGCTCTCCGAGCAGGTCGAACAGGTCGCCGGCAAGGACACCGCCGCGGTGATCAGCTCGGAGCGGCTGGACCTGCTCGACGTGGACCGGCTGGTGCTGCTGACCACCGACGAGTCGGTGGAGCCGCGGGTCAAGGCCGACCCGGTTTACGCGGCGCTGAAGGTGGCCAAGGAGCAGCGGGCCGTGTTCGTGCCCTACATGGAGCCGCCGGTCGGTGCCGCACTGTCCTTCGTCACCGTGCTCAGCGTTCCGTACGCGATCGACCAACTCCTGCCGATGCTCGTCGCGCCCGGTCGGTAGACGTGGCGGCCTACCTGCCGTTCGCCGTACGGGTGCTCCGGGTGCAGCGCCTGAGCCCGACCTTCGTACGCGTGACCGTGGCCGGCGAATCCCTCGCGGGGTTCGCCGGTCACGGCTTCGACCAGCGGATCAACCTGCTGTTCCCGCCCAACGGCGATCCCGACGAGCTGCCCACCGGCCCCGACTGGGTGCAGCGGTGGCAGTCGGTCCCGGTCGACCGGCGCCCGCCGCTGCGGACGTACACCGTGCGGGCGTTCCGGCCGGAACGGCGCGAACTCGACCTGGACTTCGTCCTGCACGGTGACATCGGGCCGGCGTCGCGCTGGGCGGGTGCCGCCCGCCCCGGTGACTCGATCACCATCATCGGCCCGGTGGCCGGACATCCCGGACCCGTCGGCGACGTGGCCTGGGCGCCGCCGCCGCACCCGAGGCGGCTGCTGCTGGCCGCGGACGAGGCCGCCCTGCCGGCGGCGTCCGCCATCGCCGAGGCACTCGGACCCGAGGACCGGGCGACGGTGGTGCTGGAGGTGGCGGAGCCCGCCGACGCCGTCGAGTTCGAGGCGCCGGCCGGTGTGACGGTGATCTGGTTGTCCCGCAGCCGGGGCGAGCGTCTCGGACCGGTGGTACGCGACCTGCTCACGGACCTGGTACCGGTGCCGGTGGGCGCGACCTCGACCGTCCAGCCCGGACATCCGGAGCGCGCCGCCACGGGTGGCGGAGGTAGACCCGAGCTGGCGGACGACGGCGAGGACCCGTGGGACGTACCCGAGCCGGGTGACACGGACGGCTCGGCCGGCTTCTACGCCTGGCTCGCCGGGGAGGCGGGTGCGGTGGTGGCGATGCGTCGCCACCTGGTGGGGGAGCGCGGGATCGACCGGCGCGCGGTGGCCTTCATGGGGTACTGGCGACGGGGCCGGTCCCAGGAGAACTGACGGCTCGGGCGGTTCCGGGGCCGGTGCTCGACGCACTGGAGCCGGAACCGCCCGAGCTTGGTTGTCAGGGCTGGTTGGTGAGGTAACCGCCCATGGTGTGGAAGTACTCGGTCGCCGGGTACTCGGTGCCGTCGTCGGTGCGTACCCGCTTGATCACCAGGCCGTGGCTGCGGCCGTGCCGGGCCTCGCTGCCCGCGACGATGACGATGCCGTCGCCTTCCTTGATGAAAACCCGGCCGGGGGTGCCGCCGTAGTAGCCGCGCGACACCCCGGCCTCGATGACCCGGATCCGCTCGCCCCGGTGGTGGGTGAACGCGTTCGGGTACGGGTCGGCCAGCGCCCGGACCAGCCGCTCCAGGTCTTCTGCCGGCCAGGTCCAGTCGATCAGGCTGTCCTGGATGGACCGCTTGTGGAAGAAGCTGCCCTGGCTCGGGTCCTGCTTGGTCCAGTCCGTGCGACCGGATTCGATCAGCGCCAGGCCATCCAGTGTGATCGGCCCGAACAGCGCCAGCGTGCGGTGGAACAGGTTCGCGGTGGTGTCGGTCGGCCCGACCGGCACCGCGCGCTGAAGCACGATGTCGCCGCCGTCCAGGGTGTCGTCCATCAGGTGCGCGGTGACCCCGACCTCCGGCTCGCCGTTGATCAGAGCCCAGATCAGCGGGGAGAAGCCGGCGTACTTGGGCAGCAGCGAGTCGTGCACGTTGAGGGTGCCGTGACGAGGGATGTTGAAGATCGCCGGGGGGAGCCAGGTGCGCCAGTTGGTGGCCACGATCACGTCCGCGTCGGCCTGCTTGACCTGGTCGGCCAGTTCGTCGTCCGGGCGCTGGCGCAACAGCACCGGTACGTCGTGCGCGCGGGCCAGGTCCGCCACCGAGTCGTCCCACATCTGCTCGTACGCGTGATCGCTCTTGGGATGCGTCACCACCATGACGACCTCATGTTCCGAGTCCAGCAGCGCCTGCAGGGTCCGATGACCCCAGGTCTGGTAACCGAACATGATCACTCGCATGTGGAGGCCTCCTGGCGATAGGGGATACTAGTCAGGCAAGGCTTACCTAGCTAGCGTGTGCGGTGTTGCTGTCGACTCATTGACCGAGATTTGAAGCAAGGGTAGCCTACCCTAAATCGACGATCTAGGGGTGTGGTCCATGGCGCACGTACCGCCGCATGACGAGGTGCCTGTTCACGACATCGTCGGAGTGGGGTTCGGGCCGTCCAACCTGGCCTTGGCCATCGCCCTGACCGAGCAGGCCGGCACAACCGGACCGGGCGAGGTGAAACGGCCGCTGAGCGCGGTCTTCCTCGAACGACAACAGAGCTTCGGCTGGCACCGGGGCATGCTGCTCGACGACGCGACCATGCAGGTTTCCTTCCTCAAGGACCTGGTCACGCTCCGCAACCCGACCAGCCGGTTCAGCTTCCTGGCCTACCTGCACGCCAAGGACCGGCTGGTCGACTTCATCAACCACAAGACGCTCTACCCGCTGCGGATCGAGTACCACGACTACCTCGAATGGGCCGCCGCCCAGGTCGACAACCTGGTCCGGTACGGCCACGAGGTGATCGGCGTACGCCCGGTGACCACCGAGGACGGCATCGAGCTGGTCGACGTGCTGGTCGACACCGGCCAGGGCACCACCGTGCACCGCGCCCGCAACCTCGTGCTCGCCACCGGTCTCACACCTCGGCTGCCGGCCGGCGTGATCACCGGCGACCGGATCTGGCACAGCCGCGACCTGCTGTTCAACCTCGCCCGACGCACCGGCCCCGCCCCGTCGCGGTTCGTCGTCGTCGGCGCCGGACAGAGCGCCGCCGAGGTCACCGCGCACCTGCACGAGCGGTTCCCCGACGCCGAGGTCTGCGCCGTCTTCTCCCGCTACGGCTACAGCCCGGCCGACGACAGCTCGTTCGCCAACCGGATCTTCGACCCGGGCGCCGTCGACGACTACTTCGACGCGCCCGCCGAGGTGAAGACCCAGCTCATGGACTACCACGGCAACACCAACTACTCCGTGGTGGACGGCGACCTCATCGCCGAGCTGTACCGCCGCAGCTACCGGGAACAGGTGCTCGGCCAATCCCGGCTGCGGCTGCTCAACACCTCCCGGCTGCGCGCCGCCGTGTCGCACCCCGACGGCGTACAGGTCACCATCGAGACGTTGATCACCGGGCAGCCCGCCGTACTCGACGCGGACGTGCTGATCTGCGCCACCGGTTACGACCCGGTCGACCCGGCCACCATGCTCGGTGAGCTGAGCCGCTACTGCCACCGCGACGAATTCGGCCGACTGCGGCTGGACCGGGACTACCGGGTCTGCACCAGCGAAGAGCTGCGCTGCGGCATCTACCTGCAGGGCGGCACCGAGCACAGTCACGGGATCAGCTCCTCCCTGCTGTCCAACGGCTCCGTACGCGCCGCCGAGATCCTGGAGTCGATCGTGGCCCACCGCGACCTGGCCAACTCGGTGCCGGCGTACCCGGCCGGGGCACTGCGGGCCTGACCGTCACCGGTGCTCCGCCCGGTCGGACGGACACCGGCACCGTGTCCCGCCTGCCTGCCCGCCGCGGGACGGCCGCGCCCGCCGCCGTCCCGCGCATTCCCGCGCAACCTGTCGAAGAGGTGTGAGTCTTCTTGTCCGCCAGCGAACTGACCACCGTGGACGACGCGCTCCGGTATTGGCGCGACCGGCTGACGCCGGCCGCGCCGGAGATCGCCCTACCGTCCGACGGACCGGAACGGGAACTCACCGAGGACAACGACCCGGACCTCGCCGGCCACCGGCGGGTGCTGCCGGCCGCCCTCGCCGCGCTGGTCACCGAGCACGCACGGCAGGCCGGCGCGAACCCCGACGACGTGGTGCTCGCCGGCCTCGCGGCCCTGCTCGCCCGCTACGGCAACGGCACCGACCTGGTGCTGACCGCCGCAGACCTGCCGCTGCGGCTGGACCTGGACGGCCACCCCGGCTTCGGGGACCTGGTCGCCCGGGTCACCGCCGCGCGGGTCGAGGCATCGGCGTACGCGCTGCCGCTGCCGGCGATCGCCGCGCACCTGGACCCGGAGCGGAACACCCCGCTCACCAACATCGGGTACGCCGGCACCCCCGACCCCCGGTTCGACCTGTGGCTCGGTGTCACCGAGACGGCGGGCACCATCACGCTGGAACTGCGGCACTCCCGCCGCGCACTGACCGGTGCGGGTGCCGACCGGCTGCTCGGCCACCTGGAGCGGCTGCTCACCGACGGGCTCCACCGGCCGGACCAGCCGCTCGGGCGGCTCGACCTGCTCACCGACGGCGAACGTGGGCTGATGGTCGAGCAGTGGAACGACACCGCCATCTCCGGCCCGTCGACGCCGTTGCCGGAGCTGTTCGAGGCCTGGGTCCGGCGCACCCCGGACGCGGTCGCGCTGGTGCTGGACCGGACCGAGCTGACGTACCGGGAACTGAACGTACGGGCCAACCGGCTCGCCCACCGACTGATCGCCGACGGGGTCGGACCGGAGCGGCTGGTCGCGTTGGCGCTGCCCCGTTCGGTCGACCTGTTCGTGGCGGAACTGGCCGTGCTCAAGGCCGGCGGGGCGTACCTGCCGGTGGACGTCGACTACCCGGCCGAGCGGATCGGGTACATGCTCGGCGACGCCGCGCCGATCTGCCTGCTGACCACGGTCGAGTTGGCCGCGGACGTACCCGAGCACCCGGGCACCGCCCGGCTGCTGCTCGACGAGCCACACCTCGCCGGCCAGGTCGCCGCCTGCCCCGACACCGACCCGACCGACCGGGACCGGACCACGCCGCTGTCCGTGCACAACACCGCGTACGTCATCTACACCTCCGGCTCCACCGGGCGTCCCAAGGGCGTGGTGCTCTCCCACACCGGCGTGGCGAAGCTGCTCGCCACCCAGACGCAACGCTTCGGCATCGGCCCGCACAGCCGGATCCTCCAGTTCGCGTCGCCCAGCTTCGACGTGGCGTTCTGGGACCTGTGCCTGGCCCTGCTCTCCGGTGCCCGGCTGGTCGTGGTTCCCAGCGAACTGCGGCTGCCCACCGCCGAACTCGCCGACTACGCCCGCGAGCACGGCGTCACCTTCATGATCCTGCCGCCGGCCCTGCTGGCCGCGCTGCCGCCGCAGGTTGAACTGCCCGACGGCGCGACCCTGCTCGCCGGCACCGAACGCGTCTCCGCCGAACTCGTCGCCCGGTACGCCGGACGGCAGCGGATGTTCAACGCGTACGGGCCGACCGAGGCGACCGTCAACTCCACCCTGGGCCTGTGCACCCCGACCACCCGCCCCGGTTCCTCGGTGCCGATCGGCCGCCCCGACCCCGGCACCCGCGCGTACGTGCTCGACGCGTGCCTGCGACCGATGCCGGTCGGTGTCATCGGCGAGCTGTACCTCGGCGGCCCCGGGCTCGCCCGCGGTTACCTCGGCCGCCCGGCACTGACCGCCCAGCGGTTCGTCGCCGACCCGTACGGCGAACCCGGGCAACGGCTCTACCGGACAGGTGACCTGGTCCGGTGGCGCGCCGACGGTCAACTCGACTTCGTCGGCCGCGCCGACGACCAGGTGAAGATCCGCGGCTACCGGATCGAACTCGGCGAGGTCGAATCCGCACTCGCCCGCGATCCCGACGTGACCCAGGTGGTCGCCACCGTCCGGGAGGACCAACCGGGCGAGCGCCGCCTGGTCGCGTACGTCGTGCCGGCCACCGGTGACCAGCCCGCACAGGGCAGCGGTGAACACCAGGTCGCCCAGTGGAAGGACCTGCACGAACTGCTCTACACCGCCGGCACGACCGAACCGGCGGCGGAGAACTTCACCGGCTGGAATAGCAGCTACGACGGCCAGCCGATCCCGCTGCCGCAGATGCGGGCCTGGCGGGACGCCACCGTGGCCCGGATCGCCGCACTGCGCCCGGAACGGATCCTGGAAATCGGCGTCGGCAGCGGCCTGCTCCTGTCCGGCCTCGCCCCCGGCTGCGCCGACTACTGGGGCACCGACCTTTCCGAGCAGGCGATCGACTCGCTGCGCCGGCAGGTCGACCGCGACACCGACCTCGCCCCCCGGGTCACCCTGCGGGCGCAGCCGGCGCACCGCTTCGACGGGCTGCCGAGCGGCTACTTCGACACCGTCATTGTCAACTCCGTGGCGCAGTACTTCCCCGACGCCGACTACCTCGCCGACGTACTGCGTCGCGCGGTGGACCTGGTCGTGCCCGGCGGCCGGGTCTTCGTCGGCGACGTCCGCAACCTGCGCCTGCTGCCCTGCTTCCGGGCCGCGATCCAGGTCGGACGCCGACCCGCCGACGCCGACCCGGCCGATCTCGGCGCTACCCGGACCGCGGTCGAGCAGGACCTCGCCTGGGAGGGTGAACTCCTGCTCGACCCGGAGTTCTTCCCCGCGCTCGCCCGTGAGCTGCCCGAGGTCGACGGCACCGACCTGTGGGTCAAGCGCGGCGACGACCACAACGAACTCACCCGCTACCGGTACGACGTGGTACTCCGCCGCCGCGGCGACAGCCCCACCGCACCGGCGTCCGGCGGGGACGAGCCGACCGCGTACCGGTGGGGGACCGGCATCGCGGACCTCGACGCGCTCGCGGACCTGCTCACCGACGAGCGTCCGGCGACGCTGCGGCTCACCGCCGTGCCGAACGCGCGACTGACCGTGGACCTCGCCGCCGCGCACACCCTGGTCGGCGCACCGGCACCGGCGGCCGACCCGGTCGACCCGGTCGACCCGGAGGCCCTGCACCGCCTCGGCCAGCGGCTCGGATACGCCGTCGCCGTCACCTGGACCCCGGACGCCACCGACGGCAGCCTCGACGTGGTGTTCACCGCCGGGTCCGCGAACCCCGTCGCGGCCTACCGCGCCACCTCGTCCGGGCCCCGGAGCCCCGAGCACAGCAACCACCCGGTTCGTTTCCGCGACATCCCGACCCTGCTGCGGCGGCTGCGGGAGCAGGCCCGCGCCTGGCTGCCGGAGTACATGGTGCCGGCCGCCATCGTGCCGCTGCACCGGCTCCCGGTCACCGGCAGCGGCAAGCTCGACCGCGCCGCCCTGCCCGTCCCCGACCGGGGCGCGCTCAGCACCGGCGTACGGCCGCGCAGTGCCCGCGAGGAACTGCTCTGCACCCTCTACGCCGAGGTGCTGGACCTGCCCACGGTCGGCATCGACGACGACTTCTTCGCCCTCGGCGGGGACAGCATCGTCGCCATCCAACTCGTCATTCGCGCCCGGCAGGCCGGACTGGCGGTCACCCTCCGGCAGGTGTTCGTCAGCCGTACGGTCGCCGAACTCGCCCCGGTCGCGGTGCCCGCCACCGACGCGCCGGCGACCGCACCGCTGCCGCCGGTGCTCGACCCGGACGCCACCGCCCAGCTCGCCGCCGACCTGCCGGGACTGGTCGAGGCGCTGCCGGTCACCCCGATGCAGGAGGGCTTCTACTTCCACGCCCTCGCCGACGGCACCGGCACCGACGCGTACCTGGTCCAGCTCATCGTCGACCTCGACGGCCCGCTCGACCCGGCCGCACTGCGCCGCGCCGGACAGCGGATGCTGGACCGGCACGCACCGCTGCGGGCCGGGTTCCGGCTCGCGCCCGACGGCCGACTGATCCAGGCCGTGGTGAGCGGCGTGGACCTGCCCTGGCGCACCGTCGACCTGTCCGGGCTCGACGAGTCCGGGCAGCGGGACCGGCTCGCCGCCGAAACCGACAGCGAACGGGCCCGCCCGTTCGACCTGGGCCGACCGCCGCTGCTGCGGGCACTGCTGCTGCGCCGCGACGACACCCGGCACTGGCTGGTGCTCCAGTTCCCGCACATCGTCGCCGACGGCTGGTCGGTGCCGGTCCTCCTGCGCGACCTGCTCGCCCTCTACGGGTCCGCCGACAGCGCACCGCAGCTCCCGGCGGTCACGCCGTACCGGGACCATCTCGGCTGGCTCGCCCGGCAGGACCGGGACGCTGCCCGGGCCGCCTGGCAGCAGGCACTGTCCGGGGTGGACGAACCGACCCGGCTCGTCCCGCCGGCCGGAAACGACCAGCCGGCCCGCCCCGGCGAGGTACGCATCGCGCTGCCCGCGCCGACCACCGCCGGCCTCGGCGCCCGCGCCCGCGAGCAGGGCATCACCCTCGGCGTCCTGCTCCAGGGCGCCTGGGGCATCCTGCTCGGCCACCTCACCGGGCGCCGTGACGTGCTGTTCGGCACCACCGTCAGCGGTCGGGCGGCCGACCTCGACGGCATCGGCGACCTGGTCGGGTTGCTCATCAACACGCTGCCGATCCGGGCCCGCTGGCGGCCGGAGGAGTCACTGGCCGCCGTGTTCGCCCGGCTGCACGGCGAACAGTCGGACCTGCTCGACCACCAGCACCTCGGGCTGGCCGAACTGCACCGGATCGCCGGGCTCGACGAGCTGTTCGACACCCTGGTGGTGCTGGAGAACTACCCGGACCAGGCGGACCTGCGCGACCCGAGTGGGGAGCTCGCCGTCGCCGGAACCGACTACCGGGACGCGGGACACTATCCACTCGCGCTGATCGTCGTCCCCGGCGACCGGCTGGAACTGCGCTTCAAGCACGACGCGGCACGGCTGGACCGGGCCGCCGTGCACCGGATCGCGGGCTGGTTGACCCGGCTGTTGGAACAGGTCGTCGACGACCCGTACCGGCCGGTCGGGCGGGTCGAACTGCTCTCCGCCACCGAGCGGCAGGACCTGCTGGCCCGGCTCGCCGGGCCCGACCACGACGGTGGGTCCAGCACGCTTGTCGCCGCGGTCGAGGCGCAGGTGGCGCGGACTCCGTACGCGCCCGCGCTGGTGTCCGACGACGGCACCGTGACCTACGCTGAACTCGACGCCCGTGCCGGGGCGCTCGCCGCGCAACTGGTGGCTCGGGGCGCCGGACCGGAGCAGGTCGTCGCGGTCGCCGTGCCCCGCTCGGCCGAACTGGTCGTGGCCCTGCTCGGCGTGCTCAAGGCCGGTGCCGCGTACCTGCCGTTGGACGTGGACCACCCGGCCGACCGGTTGGCGTACCTGCTCGCCGACTCCGGCGTACGCACGGTGGTCACCACCGCCTCCGCCGTGTCCCTGCTGCCCGCCGCCGGACTCGACCTCCTCGTCCTGGGCGAAGCCGCCGGCAGTGGCCTCGGTGCCGCGGCAGACGACAGCAAGGCGTCCTTCGTCGACCCGCGGCACCCGGCCTACCTGCTCTACACCTCCGGGTCCACCGGCCAACCGAAGGGTGTGCTGGTACCGCATTCGGCGATCGCCAGCCAGCTCGCCTGGGTGCAGGAACGGTTCCGCCTCACCGCCGACGATCGGGTGCTGCACCACCTGTCGGCGAGCTTCGACCCGGCGGCACTGGAGATCTTCTGGCCGCTGACGGCCGGCGCCGCCGTGGTGCTCACCGCGCCGGACGCCACCGGCGACCCCGCCCGGCTGGCCGAGGCGGTCCGCCGGCACGAGGTGAGCACGCTGGTGGTCGTCTCCTCGATGCTGGCCGCGTTCGCCGACGCGGTCGAGGTCGGCGGCGACGCGCGGGCGGTGGGCACGCTGCGCCGGGTGCTCGCCGGCGGCGACGCGCTCGGCGACGCCGTCGCGCGCCGCTGGCAGGAGTCGACCGGGGTGCCGGTGCACAACGTGTACGGCCCGACCGAGGCGGCGATCCAGGTCACCTGCGCCGAGCCGGTCGACGGGGGCGCCGGTCGGGGGACCGGTGGCACCGTGCCGATCGGTCGCGCGGTGGCCGGCACCCGGCTCTACGTACTCGACGAGGGATTGCGGCCGGTGCCGTCGGGGGTGCCCGGTGAGCTCTACGTCGCCGGGGTGCAACTCGCCCGCGGTTACCTCGACCGGGCGGCACTGACCGCGCACCGGTTCGTCGCCGACCCGTACGGGCCGGCGGGGGAGCGGATGTACCGCACCGGTGACCTGGTCCGGTCCGCCGCCGACAGCACGCTCGAATACCTCGGGCGTACCGACCGGCAGGTGAAGATCCGGGGCCACCGGGTGGAGCTCGGCGAGATCGAGGCACGGCTCGCCGGGCTGCCGGAGGTGGCGGCCTGCGCGGTGGTGGCCCGTACCGGAGCCGCCGGGACGTCCCGACTGCTCGGTTACGTGGTGGCCCGGCCGGGCGTCACCATCGACCCGGACGCGCTGCTGGCGGGGCTCGCCGCGACGCTGCCGGCACCGCTGGTTCCGGCTGCGGTGCTGGTGCTGGACACGCTGCCGCGTACGCCCAGCGGCAAGCTCGACCTCGGTGCGCTGCCGGAGCCGCAACCCGTACGGGTTACCGGCCGGGCACCGCGTACGGCACGGGAGCGGCTGTTCTGCGAGATCTTCGCGTCCGTACTCGGGCTGCCCGAGGTCGGGCCGGACGACGACTTCTTCGTCCTCGGCGGGGACAGCATCCAGTCCATCGGGGTGTCGAACCGGGCACACGTGCACGACCTCCCGATCAGTCCCCGCGACGTGTTCACCCACCGCACCCCGGCCCACCTGGCGGAACTGGCCGGACCGGAACCCGTCGCCCCGGCCACCGACCCGGCCCCGGTTGCGGTGCCGGCGAGCCCGGAGCCGGAGCAGGTCTCCGACCGGTACGGGGACGTGCCGCCGACCCCGGCGGTACACCGCCTGCGGGAGAGCGGACTGCCCGTCGTCGGGGCGGGTACGGCGGTGCTCGCCCGTACCCCCTCCGGGACGACCACGACCCAGGTCCGCGCCGCGCTCGCGGCCCTGCTGGACCGGCACGACGGGCTGCGCCAGCGGCTGACCCGCATCGGCGCGCTGCTCTGGACCCTGCGCATCGCCCCGCCCGGCGTGCCTGCCGCGGACGACGTCGCGCTGGCCGTCGTGACCGCGGCGACGCCCCCCGATCCGGCGCAGTCGGACGAACAGGCGCAGGTGGACGCGGCGGTACGGGCGACGCTCGGGCGGCTCGACCCGGAGGCCGGTGCCGTGTTCGAGGCCGTCTGGTTCGACGACGGTCCGGACCGTCCCGGCCGGCTGCTGCTGGCCGCGCACCGGTTGGCGGTGGACGAGGCGTCCTGGCCGATCCTCCTGGCCGACCTGGCCGAACTGTTGGACGCGGCCCGGCTCGACCCCGCGACGGCCGCCCGGGCGTTCGACACGGCCCCGGTGCACACCCCGCTGCGCGGTCACGTCCGTTCCCTCGGGGAGCAGGCCCAGCATCCGGACCGGCTGGCCGAGTTGACGCATTGGGCGGAGATCCTCGCACCCGGCGCCGACCCGCTGACCCGGCCACTGCCGGCCGGCGCGGACCCGGCAGCCCGGTCCACCATCGACCTGGACCTCACCGCCGTCGCCCACGACAACCCGGTCGACGTGCTGCTCGCCGCCCTGCGGGTCGCGGTGACCCGCTGGCAGCAGCGCCATGGTCGGGACGCAGGTGACCTGCTCGTCGACGTGGCGACCACCGGCCGCGGCACGACCGGCCACGACCTCTCCCGTACGGTCGGGCCGCTCGGCCGGGTACATCCGGTACGCCTGCCCGCCTCGGCCGATCCCGCCGAAGCGCTGGCCGAGGTGGCTCGCCGACGTGGTGCCGTACCGGACCACGGATCCGGGTACGACCTGCTGCGCCACCTCAACCCGCAGGCCGCCCCGATCCTCGCCCAGGTGGCCCGCCCGCCGGTGCTGGTCGACTACGCGGGCGCACTGCCCGAGGCGCAGTGGCTGCGCACCCCGCCCGCGCACCCGCACCCGTTGCAGATCACCGTCCGGGGCGGGGTCACCAACCCGACCGCCACCTGGACCTGGGCCACGGCCGCCTGGGACGAGTCGGACGCACGCGAACTCGCCGACGACTGGCTCGCCGCGCTGACCGAACTGACCGCACCCGTCCCCGACGCGCGGTCGCTGCCCACGATCGACCCGGCCGAACTGGAGCTGGTACGGGCGCGCAGCCCGTGGCCGGTGGCCGAGGTCTGGCCACTGTCGCCGCTGCAGGAGGGGCTGTTCTTCCACGCCAGCTACGACCAGGGCGAGATCGACGTCTACACCGCGCAGGTCGCGTTCGACGTGGCGTACCGGATGGACACCGACCGGCTGCTCGCCGCCTGCGTGACCCTGCTGGCCCGCAACCCCGGCCTGCGGGCCGGATTCACCGGCGACGGGCTGACCGCGCCGGTCCAGTTCGTCACCACCGACCCGCCACCGCCGCTGACCGTGGTCGACCTCTCCACCGAGTCCGGCCCCGAACGGGTCGCGCGGATCGAGGCACTGCTCGCCGACGACCGGACCCGGCGGTTCGACCTGGCCCGGCCGCCGCTGTTCCGGCTGCTGCTGATCCGCCTCGACGACGGCACCGACCGGCTGGTCATCACCCACCACGTGCTGCTCTGGGACGGCTGGTCGGCCGCGATCGTGCTCGACCAGCTCCTCGCCCTGTACGCCACCGGCGGCGACGACACCGACCTGCCACCGGCCGGCTCGTACCGGGACTACCTGGTCTGGTTGACCGAACAGGACCGGGACGCGGGGCTGGCCGCATGGCAGGCCGAGTTCGCCGACCTGGCCGAACCGACCCTGGTCGCACCGGTCGACCGGGCCCGCCGGCCGGTCCTGCCGCAGCGCCGCCGGGCCGAGCTGTCCGAGGCGCTGACCGACCGGATCCGGATCGCCGCGCGGGAGCAGGGCGTCACCCTCAACACCCTGCTCAACGCCGCCTGGGCGCTGGCACTGTCGAACGCGGTCGGGCGTACCGACGTGGTGTTCGGCGCCACCGTCGCCGGGCGGCCGGCGGAGATCCCGCATGTTGCGAACGCGGTCGGCCTGTTCCTCAACACCGTGCCGGTACGGGTCGCCCTCGACCCGACCGAGCGGGTCGGTGACCTGCTGCGCCGGATCCAGGCGTCCCGTACGGCGCTGATGGCCCACGAGTACCTGGGCCTCGGCGAGGTGCAGCGCGGCAGCGGGCACGCCCAGCTCTTCGACACCCTGTTCGCGCTGCAACAGGTCGGCGGCGGGGAGGAGAGCACGCACCGGCACGGGTTGACCGAGGTCGGCAGCGTGGACGCCACCCACTACCCGCTGACCCTGGTGGTCGCACCGGGCCGGACGGTACGGGCGACGCTGGCGTACCGGGACGACGCGATCGCCGCCACCACCGCGGCGAGCCTGCTGGACCGGTTCACCACCGCGTTGGAGCGACTCGCCGGTGACCCGGACCGGCCGGTCGGCCGGCTGGACGTACTCCCGGCCGCGCAGCGAGCGGCGGTGGCGGTCCGGGCCCGGGCGACGGCCCGACCGGTGCCGAACGAGACGGTCGCCGACCTGCTCGGCGCGCAGGCCCGGCGTACGCCGGACGAGACCGCACTGGTCTTCGGCGACTCCCGGCTGACCTACGCCGAACTGGACGCGCGGGTGAACCGGCTGGCCCGGCTGCTGCTGGCCCGGGGCGCCGGACCGGAGCGGGTGGTGGCGCTGGCCCTGCCCCGCTCGGCGGACATGGTGGCCGCACTGTTCGCGGTGCTCCGTACGGGGGCGGCGTACCTGCCGCTGGAACTGGACCATCCGGCCGAGCGGCTGGCGCACATGGTCACCGACGCCTCCCCGGTCTGCGTGCTCACCACCACCTCGGTGGCGACCCGGCTGCCGGTACCCGGCATCGTCGCCCTCGACGATCCGGCGGTCGCCGCCGAACTCGACACGCTGCCACCGACCCGGATCACCGACGCGGAGCACCCCGAGTTCGCCAGCACCCGTGCCGACCGGCTCGAACATCCCGCGTACGTCATCTACACCTCCGGCTCGACCGGGCGCCCCAAGGGTGTCGTCACGCCGTACCGGGGGCTGACCAACATGCAGCTCAACCACCAGGAGGCCATCTTCGGCCCGACGGTGGCGGCGGCCGGCGGGCGACGACTGCGGATCGCGCACACCGTCTCGTTCGCCTTCGACATGTCCTGGGAGGAGCTGCTCTGGCTGGTCGAGGGACATGAGGTGCACGTCTGCGACGAGGATCTGCGCCGCGACGCGGAGGCGCTGGTGGCGTACTGCGACCGGCACCGCATCGACGTGGTCAACGTGACCCCGACGTACGCCGACCACCTGATCTCCGAGGGGCTGCTCCGGCACGACCCGGCGGCCGGACGGCACCGCCCGGTGCTGGTGCTGCTCGGCGGCGAGGCCGTTTCCGAGCAGGTGTGGAGCAGTCTGCGCGACACCGAGGGCACCCTCGGCTACAACCTGTACGGCCCGACCGAGTACACCATCAACACCCTCGGCGGCGGCACCGAGGACAGTGCCACCCCGACGGTCGGGCGGGAGATCTGGAACACCCACGCCCACCTGCTCGACCCCTGGCTGCGTCCGGTGCCCGACGGCTGCCCCGGCGAGCTGTACATCGGCGGTGCCGGTCTGGCCCGGGGTTACCTGGGCGCGCCGGGGCTGACCGCGTCGCGGTTCGTCGCGGACCCGTTCGGTGCCCCCGGCGACCGGCTCTACCGCACCGGTGACCTGGCCCGCCGCCGCCCCGACGGCAACCTCGACTTCCTCGGCCGCACCGACGACCAGGTGAAGATCCGGGGCTACCGGGTGGAACTCGGCGAGATCGAGTCGGTGCTGGCCGAACATCCCGAGGTGGCCCGTGCCGCGGTCATCGCCAAGGACGGCGCGTCCGGCGCCGGCCGACGGCTGATCGGGTACGTCGTACCGGTCGCCGGTGTCGACGAGGGCAACGAACGCGAGCACCTGGCCGAGTGGCAGCAGATCTACCACGACGAGTACAACGCGATCGGCACCGCCGTGGCCGACGAGGACTTCGCCGGCTGGGACAGCAGCTACGACGGCCAGCCGATCCCGCTCGACGACATGCGCGAGTGGCGGGAGGCGACGGTCGCCCGGATCCGGGAGCTGCGTCCCCGCCGGGTGCTGGAGATCGGGGTGGGTACCGGGCTGCTGCTGTCGCGTCTCGCGCCGGAGTGCGAGACGTACTGGGGTACCGACTTCGCCGGTCCGGTGATCGAGAAACTGCGGGCCGACATCGCCGACCTGCCGGATCTCGCCGGCCGGGTCGAGCTGCGCCACCAGAGCGCCGACGTGCTCGACGGGCTGCCCCGCGACTACTTCGACACCATCGTGATCAACTCGGTGGTGCAGTACTTCCCGAGCGTCGAGTACCTGGTCGAGGTGCTGGCCGGGGCGGTCGACCTGCTGGTACCCGGCGGCTCGCTGTTCGTCGGCGACGTACGCAACCTGCGCCTGGCCCGGACGTTCCACGCGGCCGTGCAGACCACCCGCTCCGGGGCGGGCGCCGACCCGGACCGGCTGCGCCGGGCGGTCGAGCGCAGCGTGCTGCTGGAGAAGGAACTGCTGGTCGACCCGGACCTGTTCGCGTCCCTCCCGGCCGCCTGGGCACAGACCACGCCGGTCGCGGTGACCGTGCGGACCAAGCGGGGCCACCGGCACAACGAGCTGACCCGGCACCGGTACGACGCCGTCCTGCGCCGCCTCGGCACCCCGTCGACCGCCGACCCGTTCTCGCTGGC
This sequence comes from Micromonospora sp. NPDC049523, assembly GCF_040676775.1. Lineage (NCBI taxonomy): Bacteria > Bacillati > Actinomycetota > Actinomycetes > Micromonosporales > Micromonosporaceae > Micromonospora > Micromonospora sp. NPDC049523. The sequence continues at coordinate 81,890 of NZ_JBFAPP010000024.1, forward strand.
CGAGGCGCCCACCATCCGCTGGGGCGACGACACCGCCGACCTGTCCACGCTGGGCGAGCACCTGAAGGCGCGTCGACCGGACCGGCTGCGGGTGGAACGCGTACCCAATGCCCGGCTCGCCGCCGAACAGGCGGTGCTGCGCGGGCTCGACCCGGACCGGGCCGACGCCGCCGGCACGCCGACGGCGGCCCCGGTGGAACCCGAGGACCTGCACGAACTGGGGGAGGGGCTCGGCTACCGGGTCTTCACCACCTGGTCGCCGGTCTCCGACGGCAGCCTCGACGCGCTGTTCGTGGCGCCGGACCTGCTCACCTCCGGTGAGCTGCCGGTCGACCTGTGCCGGCCGCTGCGGGCGGCGGCGACACCCGCCGACTGCGCCAACCGGCCGGCCGTCGCCCGGGGCGTGGCCGCGCTCACCGCCCGGCTGCGCGAACACCTCAAGCTCCGGTTGCCCGACTACATGGTGCCGGCCGCCCTGGTCACCCTCTCCGCGCTGCCGCTGACGGTGAACGGCAAGCTGAACGTACGGGCGTTGCCGGACGCCGAGCCGACCGGCTCGGTCGGCGGCGACCAGGCCCCGAGCACCGAGCAGGAGAAGCAGCTCTGCCAGCTCTTCGCCGACGTGCTGGGCCTACCCGCCGTCGGGGTCCGGGACAGCTTCTTCGACCTCGGTGGGCACTCCCTGCTCGCCACCCGGCTGATCGGCCGGGCCCGCAGCGTGCTCGGCGCGGAACTGTCCATCCGGGACCTGTTCGAGGCGCCGACCGTCGCCGAGCTGACCGCCCGGCTCGCCCCGGAGACCGCTGTCGCCGTACGCCCGGCCCTGGTGCCGGTGGACCGGCCGGACCCGCTGCCCGCCGCGTACGCGCAGCAGCGGCTCTGGGTCATCCAACAGCTCGACCCGGACTCCCCGGCGTACAACTTCCCACTGGTGGCGAGGCTGCGCGGGGCGCTGGACGAGAGCGCCTTCACCGCCGCGATCCGCGACGTCATGCTCCGCCACGAGGCGCTGCGTACGCTCATCGTCGAACACGACGGGCTGCCGACGCAGCGGGTCGTCGCCCCCGCCGACGCCCACCCCGTGGTGCGTACGGTGGCAGTCGACCGGGCCGACCTCGCCGAGGTCGTCCGCGCCGCCGCGTCCCGCCCGTTCGACCTCGCCACCGAGCTGCCGTTGCGGGTCACCATCGCCCGGCTCACCCCGGACGAGCACGTGGTGGTGTTCCTGCTGCACCACATCACCACCGACGAGTGGTCCGACGGGCCGTTCCTGCGTGACCTCGGCGTCGCCTACGCGGCCCGCAGCGGCGGTGCCGCACCGGACTGGGCGCCGCTGCCGGTGCAGTACGCCGACTACACGCTCTGGCAGCGGGAACTGCTCGGCGACCCGGACGCACCGGACAGTCTCGCTGCCCGCCAGCTCGACTTCTGGCGGGAAACCCTGCGCGACGTACCGCAGCGGATCGAGCTGCCGACCGACCGGGCGCCCAGACCGGGGCAGCCCCGCCAGGCCGGCGGGGAGATGACCGTCGAGCTGGACCCGGCGGCCGTACGCGCCCTGCGTCGGCTCGCCCAGGCCAGCGGTGCCAGCATGTTCATGGTCGGTCAGGCCGCGGTGGCGGCGCTGCTGCACCGGCTCGGTGCGGGCACCGACATCCCGCTCGGCGCCCCGATCGCCGGCCGTACCGACGAGGCGCTCGACGACCTGATCGGCTTCTTCGTCAACACGCTGGTATTGCGTACCGACGTGGCCGGTGACCCGAGCTTCGCCGAGTTGCTGAGCCGGGTCCGGGCCGCCGACCTGGCCGCGTTCTCGCACCAGGACGTGCCGTTCGAGGCTGTGGTCCGGGCCCTGAACCCGGACCGGTCGGTCACCGACAACCCGCTGTTCCAGGTGATGGTGGTCTACCGCAACCGGAACTCCGACCGGCTGGAACTCGGCGGGCTGGAGGCAACGCCGGAACCGTACGCGGCCGGCGCCGCCCGGTTCGACCTGGTGTTCGGCTTCGGCGAGCAGGCCGACGAGGACTCGATCACGGTGCTGCTCGAATACCGGACCGACCTGTTCGATGCCGACACCGTACGGGCCATCGGCCGGCGACTGAGCCGGTTGATCGAGGCCGTCGCGGCCGACCCCGAGGCGCCGGTGAGCCGGGTCGACCTGCTCGACGACACCGAACGCCGTCGGGTGCTGCACGAACTCAACAACACCGACCGTCAGGTGGACGAGGGCACGGTGTCGGAGCTGTTCGCCGCCCAGGTGGTGCAGCGACCGGAGGCGGTCGCCGTCGTCGACACCGACGGCGAGCTGACGTACGCCCAACTCGACGCCCGTTCGAACCGGATCGCCCGGCTGCTCGCGGCACGCGGGGTCCGCGCCGGCGACGTGGTCGGACTGGCCGTGCCCCGGTCACGGGAGATGGTCGCGGCGATCCTCGGTGTGCTCAAGCTCGGTGCCGCGTACCTGCCGCTGGAGCTGACCCTGCCGGCCGACCGGCTCGACTACCTGCTCACCGACAGCGGCACCCGTCTCGTGCTGGTCACCGCCGAGGCCCGGGACCGGTTGCCGGACCCGGCCGGGGTGGACCGGATCGGGTTGGACAGCCCGGAAACCCTCGCGGAGCTGGCCGGACTGGCCGACGACGCGCTGGACCCCGGACAGACCCGGATCCCGGCGGGACTCGACCACGCCGCGTACGTCATCTACACCTCGGGCTCGACCGGCCGGCCCAAGGGCGTGGTGGTCAGCCACGAGGGCATCGGCAGCCTGATCGCCACCGCGGTGGACCGGATGGGTGTCACCGCCGACAGCCGGGTGTCGCAGTTCGCCTCCGTCGGCTTCGACGTGGCCGTGTTCGACCTGGTCATGTCGCTGTGCGTGGGTGGGCGACTGGTGCTGATCCCGGACGAGGCGCGGGTCGCCGACCACCCGCTGACCGACTTCCTGCACCAGCACGGCGTCACCCACATGATCCTGCCGCCGTCGCTGCTGTCCGCGCTGCCGGCCGGGTGCGAGCTGCCCGACGGCGGCACCGTCCTGGTCGGTACGGAGACCGTGCCACCGGACCTGATCCGGCGGCTCGCCAAGCGGCAGCGGGTGTTCGGCGCGTACGGCCTCACCGAGGCGACCGTCAACTCCACCCTCTGGGCGGCGCAGCCGGACTGGGACGCGGCCGTACCGATCGGCCGCCCCGACCCGAACACCCGCACGTACGTGCTGGACGCCAACCTGCGCCCGGTCCCGCCGGGTGTGGTCGGCGAGCTGTACGTCGCCGGACGTGGCCTGGCCCGTGGTTACCTGGGCCGGTCCGCGCTCACCGCCGAGCGCTTCGTCGCCTCCCCGTTCGGCCCGCCCGGGGCCAGGATGTACCGCACCGGTGACCGGGCCCGCTGGCGCGCCGACGGCAACCTCGACTTCCTCGGCCGGGTCGACGACCAGGTGAAGATCCGGGGCTTCCGGATCGAACTGGGCGAGATCGAGGCCGCGTTGGCCGGGCACCCCGACCTGACCCAGGCCGCGGTCGTGGCGGACCGGGCCGGCAGCGTGGTGCGGCTGGTCGCGTACGTGGTCCCCGACCCGGCCTGCGCGGCGGCACCGGACCCGACGGTGCTCCGGGCATACGTGGCGGACCTGCTGCCGGAATACATGGTGCCGGCGGCGGTGGTGGTGCTCGACGGCCCGTTGCCGCTGACCGCGAACGGCAAGCTCGACCGGCGGGCACTGCCGGCACCGGACTTCGCCACGACCGGTGGCGGGCGCCTGCCGGCGACCGCCCGCGAGGAGGTGTTCTGCCGGCTCGTCGCCGAGCTGCTGCACCTGCCCCGGGTCGGCGCCGACGACGACTTCTTCGCCCTCGGCGGGGACAGCATCATCGCGATCCAGCTTGTCAGCCGGGCCCGCCGCGAAGGGTTCGGCATCCGCCCGGCCGCGGTGTTCCAGGCCCGTACGCCGGCCGGTCTGGCCCGGGCCGCCCACGAGCTGGCGCCGGCCGCGGTGCCGGCACCCAGCGCGCTGCTCGACCTGGATCCGGCCGAGCGGGCCGAGGTCGCCGCGTTCGACCCGGCCCCGGTGGAGTTGCTGCCGCTGACCCCGTTGCAGGCGGGGCTGCTTTTCCACGCCTCGCTGGACGCCGACGGGCCGGACGTCTACACCGTGCAGACCTGGTTCGAGCTGGACGGTCCGGTGGATCCGGACCGGCTGCGTCGCGCCGTGCAGGCGCTGCTGGACCGGCACCCGAACCTGCGCGCCGGGTTCCGCTACCTGGGCTCGGGCCGACCGGTGGCCGTGGTGCCGGCGAACGCACCGGTTCCGTGGACCGAACGAGTCCTGTCCGGTGCCGGCGAGCTGGCCGCCGAGGACGCCTGGCAGGCACTGCTCGGCGAGCAGGCGGCCAGGTTCGACCCGGCCCGACCGCCGCTGCTGCGGCTGCTGCTGGCCCGGTTCGGCGCCGACCGGCACCGGCTGCTGCTCACCCATCAGCACCTGCTGCTGGACGGGTGGTCCGGGCCGCCGCTGGTCGAGGAACTGTCCACCCTGTACGCCGCCGACGCCGACCCGAGCGCGCTCGCCCCGGCCGTACCTTTCCGGGACTACCTGGGCTGGCTCGCCGGCCAGGACCGGGGCGCCGCCCGTACGGCCTGGGCGGCGGAACTCGCCGGGCTGACCGAGCCGACCCTGCTGGCCCCGGCGGAACCGACCCGGCTGCCGATCGCACCGAAGTTGCACGAGGTGGTGCTGCCGGAGCCGGTGACCGCGGCGCTGACCGCGCTCGCCCGGCGCCGGGGCCTGACCCTCGGTGCCGTGGTGCACGCCGCCTGGGGTGTGGCCCTCGGCCAACTCACCGGTCGCCACGACGTCGTGTTCGGCGCCACCGTGTCCGGACGCCCGGCCGACCTGCCCGGCATGGAGTCGATGATCGGCCTGTTCATCACCACCGTGCCGGTACGGGTGCACTGCGCCCCGGCGGACCCGCTCGGCGCGGTGCTGGACCGGGTCTGGGCGGCCCAGTCGCGACTGGTCGAACACGAACACCTCGGCCTGGCCGAGATCCAGCGGTCGGCCGGCATCGGCGAACTCTTCGACAGTCTGGTGGTGTTCGAGAACTTCCCCGCCGTACCGGACCTGCCGGAAGTTCCCGGTGACGGGTTGGTGATCCGGCCGACCGGTGGGCGCGACGCCACCCACTACCCGCTGACCTGGGCTGTCGGCCCCGGTGCGGAACTGACCCTGGTCGCCGAGTACCGCCCCGACCTCTTCGACGAGCAGGCGGTACGCCGGTTCGCCGACGCGTTCGTACGGGTGCTCACCGCACTCGCCGACGACCCGGACGCTCCGGTCGGCACGATCGACCTGCTGACCGGTTCCGTACGGCACCGGGTGCTGACCGAGTGGAACGACACCGCCCTGCACGTGCCTGCGGCCACCATGCCGGCGCTGTTCGCCGCGCAGGTGACCGAGTCACCGGAGGCGGTGGCGGTAGTCGCGGACGACACCGGTGCCGGCGGGTGGACGTTCGCCGAACTCGACGACCGGGTCAACCGGCTCGCCCGGCTGCTGGTGAGCCGGGGCGCCGGCCCGGAGCGGGTGGTCGCCCTGGCGCTGCCCCGCCGCGCACGGATGATCACGGCGATCCTCGCCGCCCAGCAGGCCGGCGCCGCCTACCTGCCGATCGACCCGGACCTGCCGGCCGACCGGGTCACCATGATGCTCGACGACGCCGACCCGGTGCTGCTGCTCACCACCGCCGCGCTCGCCGGGGACCTGCCCCGGACCGGTCGTCCCCACCTGCTGCTCGACACCGCCGAGACGGCCGACCTGCTCGCCGGGCAGCCGGGCCACGCGCTCGACGACGACGACCGGCTCGCGCCGCTGCGCCCGGACCACCCGGCGTACGTCATCTACACGTCCGGCTCCACCGGTCGGCCCAAGGGCGTCGTGGTCACCCACCGCAACCTGGTCAACCTGTTCCACAGTCACCGGAGCACGCTGCACCGGCCGGCGGTCGCCGCCACCGGGCGGCGTCACCTACGGGTCGGCCACGCCTGGTCGTTCTCCTTCGACGCCTCCTGGCAGCCTCAGCTCTGGCTCTTCGACGGGCACGCGCTGCACGTCGTGGACGACGAGACCCGGCGCGACCCCGGCCGGCTCGCCGCCCGGGTGCGTACGGACGCGCTCGACTTCGTCGAGGTCACCCCGGCGCACTTCGCCGCGATGGCGGACGCCGGACTGGTGCGCGACGGCCGGTGCGGGCTCGCCGTGGTCGGCGTCGGCGGGGAGGCGGTGCCGCCGGCCCTGTGGCAGCGACTGCGGGAACTGGCCGGCACCGAGAGCTACAACCTGTACGGGCCGACCGAGTGCACGGTGGACGCGCTGGTCGGCCGGATCCGGGACAGCGACGTACCGGTGGTCGGCCGCCCGGTGCACAACACCCGCGCGTACGTGCTCGACACCGCGCTGCGGCCGGTGGCGCCCGGGGTGACCGGTGAGCTGTACCTGGCCGGTGCCGGGCTGGCTCGCGGTTACCTGGGCCGCCCCGCGCTGACCTCGGAACGGTTCGTCGCCGACCCGTTCGGGGCGCCCGGCAGCCGGATGTACCGCACCGGGGACCTGGCCCGGTGGACCCCGGACGGTCAGCTCGACTACGCCGGGCGGGCCGACGACCAGGTGAAGATCCGCGGTTTCCGGGTGGAACCGGGTGAGATCGAGGCCGCGCTGGCCCAGCATCCCGCCGTCGCCCAGGCAACCGTCGTCGTACGCGAGGACCGGGCGCGTGGCCGACACCTGGTGGCGTACCTGGTCACCGTTTCCGGGGAGTCGGTGAACCGGGCCGAGCTGCGAAGCCATCTCACCGGACTGCTGCCCGAGTACATGACCCCGGCCGCGTTCGTCGTGCTGCCCCGACTGCCGGTGCTGCGCAACGGGAAACTCGACCGTTCCGCCCTGCCGGTGCCGCAGTACCCGGCAACAGCGGGCCGGGCACCCCGTACGCCGGTGGAGGAGGCGCTGCTCGCGGTCGCCGTACGGGCGTTGGCTCGACCGGATCTCGGCGTCGAGGACGACTTCTTCGCCCTGGGTGGGGACAGTGCTGCCTCGATCCAGTTGGTGGTGCTGGCCCGGCGGGCCGGGCTGGAGTTGCGCCCCCGTGACGTGTTCCGGTTGCGGACCGTCGCGGCGCTGGCCGAGGTCGCGGTCCCGGTGGAGACGGTGGTGCCGCTGACCCCGGTCATGCACTGGCTGCGCGAGCTCACCGGCCCGATCGCCGGGTTCAACCAGTCGGTGGTGCTGCGGGTGCCGGCCGGTCTCGGCACCGAGCGGCTCGGCCGGGCACTGGGCAACCTGCTGGACCGGCACGACCTGCTGCGGGCCCGGCTCGACCGGGGAGCATCCGACGGCGACGAGTGGACGCTGCGGACCCCGGCACCGGGCACGGTCGACGCCCTACCGCTGATCACGCGGGTGGACGTGGCCACGCTCGACGACGACGGGCTCCGGGTCGTGGTTGACGAGCAGGCCGGGCTGGCCCGGCAGCGGCTCGACCCGGACCGGGGTGTGCTGGTCCAGGCGGTGTGGTTCGACGCGGGGGACCGGCCCGGCCGGCTGCTGCTGATGATCCACCACCTGGCGGTCGACGGTGTCTCCTGGCGGATCCTGGTGCCCGAACTCGCGACCGCCTGCGCCGCCGCGACCCCGGCGCCCGCCGACATCGACGAACCGGCGCCGACGACCACGCCCTTCGCCCGGTGGGCGGACGTGCTCGCCGCGGCGGCGGTCGACCCCGCGCGCGAGGCGGAACTGGCGTACTGGGTCGAGGTGATGAACGGCGCCGCACCCCTGCTGGCGCCGGTCGACCCGGCCCGGGACACCGCGGCGACCACCCGCGAGGTACGGGTCACCCTCGACCCGGCGGAGGTGTCGCCGTTGCTGACCCGGTTGCCGGCCGCGCTCGACGTCACCGTCAACGAGGTGCTGATGACGGGGCTCGCCCTGGCCGCCAACGAAACGTGGCGCGATGCCGGCGACACCGGCACCGCCGTCCGGTTCTCGCTCGAGGGCCACGGGCGGGAGGAGGCGGCCGTCGACGGCGATCTCGACCTGTCCCGCACCGTCGGCTGGTTCACCAGCGTCTACCCGGTACGCCTGGATCCTGGACCGGTACGCCTGACCGACCCGCCCGGTACGGACCAGAGCCCTGCGCTGGCCACCGCCGTGACCAGGGTGCGGGACCAGTTGCGGGCCCTGCCCGACAACGGTCTCGGCTACGGTCTGCTGCGTTACCTCAACCCGCGGACCGCCCCGACGCTCGCCGCGCTCGGCCTGCCCGACATCCAGGTGAACTACCTGGGACGGTTCGGGCTGCCGGAGGAGGCGGACTGGTCCTTTGCCCCGGAGATGGCGGCCGCGGCGGCCCACTCCTCGGATCCGGGCATGCCGCAGGCGTACGGTCTCAGTGTCACCGTGCACATCGAGGACCGCACCGATGGGCCGTACCTGATCGCAAGCTGGACCTGGCCCGACGCGGTACTTGCCGAGGACGCGGTCCGGGACCTGGCCGACACCTGGATCCGGGCGCTGCGGGTGCTCGTCGCGTCCATTGACCCCAACCCGAGGAGAAACCGATGACCAACCCGTTCGAAGACCCGGACGGCACCTACCTGGTGCTGGTGAACGCCGAGAACCAGCACAGCCTCTGGCCGTCGTTCGTGGACGTACCGGCCGGGTGGACCACCGTGCACGGGCCCGGGCCCCGGCAGGAGTGCCTGGACTACGTGGAGGCGCACTGGACGGACCTGCGTCCGCAGAGCCTGATCGACGCCATGGGCGCCGACCGGTAGCTCGGGGTTTGCCGAAGGGTTGCCCGACGCGTCCGGCGCGATCGGGCAACCCTTTCCCGTGGGCGCGGCGAATCGGTCGCCACCGCGTCCCGTGCCGGTTCAGCGGTCGAGCAGGAAGGCCCGCCGTTCGTCGGGGGTGAAGGGCCGGTCCTGCCTGCTCGCGGCGGCGGCGAGGACCCGGTCGACCGGACCGCAGACGTCGCAGTTCCAGGTACGGACCGAACCGTCCGAGTGGACCGTCGCCGCGCGCCCACCGTCGGGGCTGAACGCGAAACCGAGCGGCCCCGGTCCCAGCGGATGCAGGGTGACCGGCTCGGTGGTGCCGGCATCCGCGGCCCAGAGCTGAATTCCGGTCAGCTCGCCACCACCGAGCAGCGCCAGATGGCGACCGTCCGGGGTGTAGGTCAGCCGGGTGGTGGCCGCGCCCTGCCCGGCGGCGGCCAACAGGGTCGCCGCGCCGCCGTCCACCGGCCAGATCCGAATCGTGCTGTCCAGTCCGAGGCTGGCGACGCTGCCACCGCGAGGGCTGTACGACAGCGAGGTCACCGCCCCGTCGTGCCGGCCGAGGGACACCCCTTCGGTGGTGCCGGCGGTCACCGGTCGGATCGAGACGGTGCCGTCCTCGGCCCCGGTCACCACGTGCCGTCCGTCCGGGGCGAACGCGGCAACGGAACCGGCGGGGGCCAGCAGCACGGCGCTCGGCGTACCGGCCTCGATCCCGTCCCAGACCCGTACGCCGCCCGGTCCGCTGGTCAGCAGCCGGTGGCTGTCCGGGCCGAAGACGAGCCGGCTGGATCCGGCCGCGTCGAAGGTGGCGGTCAGCGTACCGGTCGGCCAGGCCCAGATCCGTACGGTGCCGGCCGAGTCGAGGCTGGCCACGCGGGTGCCGTCGGGTGCGAACGCCACCTCCGACACCATGCCGGAGTGACCGGGCAGGGTTGTCGTCTCGGCGGGCTCGGCGGCGAGCGTGATGTCGCCGGTGGGAGTCGGCGTGATCGTGGTGATCCGGACCAGTCCGTCGCCGATGCCGCCGGTGGCGAGGTGGCGGCCGTCGGGGCTGAACCGGGCCACGTGCACCAGGTCGTCGTGCGGGTGGGTGACGTCCGGGTGGAACGGCCCGTCGATGTCCCAGGAGCGGATCGTGCCGTCCTCGCCGACGCTCACCAGGTGTCCGTCCGGCCCGACCGTGGCGGCCCGTACGGCACCGGCGTGGCCGCGCAGCGGCAGCGGGTCACCGGGCACGGTGGTGTCCCAGAACCCGAGTACGCCGTACCCGTTGGTGGTGATCAGCCGTTGCCCGTCCGGGCTGAACGTCGCCGGGGTCACCCCGCGCAGCCGCCCCAGTACGGTCGGCGGCCCACCGGACGCCGCCCAGATCCGCAGGGTGCCGGCCTGGCCGCCAGCCACCCGGCTGCCGTCCGGGCTGAACAGCAACTCGTCGGTGTCGACGGAGTCGGGCAGTTCCACCGGGGGCCGCCCGGGCTCGGCCAGGTCCCAGATCCGGGCCGGTGACAACCCGGTGCCGGCGGCCAGCCGCCGCCCGTCGGCAGACCAGGCCAGCGTGAAGACGCCACCACGACCGTTGTACGGCATCACCCGAGGTACGGCCGCAGTCCCGGACAGGTCCCACAGCCGTACGGTCCCGTCCGCGTCCCCGCTGGCCAGGTACCGTCCGTCGGGGCTGAACCGGACGTCGCGTACCGGGCCGGTGTGGCCGGGCAGCAGGATCGGCCCCCGGTCGGGTGCCGAGGCGTCCCAGATCCGCACCACCGGTTGGTTGTACGAGGCGGCCACCCACCGGCCGTCGCCGCTGATCGCCACCGTACGCAGGTCCGCGCCGGGATCGGGCAGCGCCGGGGCGAGGGCGGTGGAGGAGTCGGTGGCGTGCCAGACCCGTACGGTGCCGTCGGGGGTGCCGGCGACCGCGTGGCGGCCGTCCCTGGTCAGCGCCGCCGCCCGGTTCCGCGGCCCGAACACCGACCGGACCGACAGCTCCCGCCAGTTCAGGGTGGCCTGCCGCAGCACGGTCTCGGCCCGTACGTCCGGCCGGAACCGGTACGCCTCCCGCGCCAGCAGGAAGGCCAGTTGCGGGTCGCGTTCCATCTGCGCTCTGGCCCCGGCGACGAGTTGCCCGTGCAGGGCGTTGTCCCGCTGGTCGGCGGCGCGTCCGGCCTGGACGACCGCCAGCGACGCGAGCACGGTGACAACCGAGGCCACCCCGGCGAGGGTGCCGAGCACGACCCGTCCCCGCCGACGCCTCCTGGTGAGCCGTAACTCGTCGGCCCGCTGGCTGCCGGCGAGGAAGTCCCGTTCGGCGCGGGTCAGACTGTCCGGCTGGGCATCCGCCCAGACCCGGGTCCGGGACAGGGCCAGCCCGCGCAGCAGCGCGCCCGGGTCGTGGTCCAGCGACTGCCACACCGCCGCGGCCTGGGTGAGCTGGCGGTGGGTCCGTACGCCCTCGCGGTCCTCGTCGAGCCAGTCCCGCAGCCGGGGCCAGGCGTCGAGCAGTGCCTCGTGGGCCACCCGGACCCACTGCCCGTCCACGGTGACCAGTCGCGCGCCCGCCAACCGCTCCAGTACGGACGCGGTGACCGGGTCGGCGTCGTCGAGTTCGTCGCGCGCCAGCCGGCGGCTGGTCACCGGCTCGTCCCCGGTGCCGACCTCGACCATCCGCAGCAGCACCTGCCGGGCCGCCCGCCGCTGGTCGGTGTCGAACTCCTGCCAGATCCGCTCGGCGGTCTGGGCGACTGCGCCGTCCAACCCGCCGGCGGCTTCGTAACCTGCCAGGGTCACGGCGTTGCCCCGGCGTCGCCACCACGCCTCCAGTAACGCGTGCGATGCCATCGGCAGGGCGCCGGCCCGCCCGGCGACCTGCGCGACGATGGTCGAGACCAGGGCGCCCTCGACCATCGCGCCGGCCCGCTCGGCCGGTCGGACGACCGCGTCGCGGACCTGCGGCGGCGTCATCGGTCCGAGCAGCACCTGCGCCTGCGTCAGCGCCGCCGGCAGGTCCGGCAACTCGGCGCAGCGGCCGTAGAAGTCGGCCCGGACGCCGAGGACCACCCGCAGCCGGCTGTCCGGTGCCCGTACCGCGGCCAGCAGGGCGGCCACGAAATGCTCCCGTGTCGCGCCGTCTCGGCACAACGTGAAGACCTCTTCGAACTGGTCCACGACCAGCCATAACTCCGGGTCCGCGGGCTCACCGCCGACCGCCTGACGAATCGTCAGGTGCAGGTGCGCCGGGTCGGCGGCCAGGTCGGCACGCAACGCCCCGGCCGGCACGCCGGTCAACCGGGCCAGCCGTACCGCCAACTCGCCCACCGGGTCGGCTCCCGGCGTCAACACCAGCACCACCGGCCGGCGCGGCCCCGGTTCCGGTTCCGGTTCCGCCGAGGGCTGCGACTGCGGGGTACGTCCGGCGAGTGCGGCCGGTACGAGTCCCGCCCGCAGCAGGGAAGACTTGCCGCTGCCGGAGGCGCCGAATACCCCGACGAGTCGCGCTCGCGCCAACCGCCGCAGGAGGTCGTCGACCAGGTCCTCACGCCCGAAGAACCACTCGGCCCGCTCCGGCCCGTACGCGGCCAGTCCCTGGTACGGCACCTCCTGGTCGGTCCCGTCCGGGTCGGGTGACATCCCACCGGCAACGGTTCCGGGTGCTGCCGACCGGGCGGCGTGGCGCCACCGCTGCTCCCACTCCGGACCGTTCCCACCGCACCCCGCCACGTACGCCAGGGTGACCGCGAGCGTCGGCAACCGCCTGCCCCCGGCGGCCTCGGACAGGGTAGTGGCGGAGAAGTGCGCCCGCCGGGCCAGTTCCCGGTAGCCCGGCCGGCCGGCCTTCTCCCGCAGCAGGCGCAGCCCGGCCGCGAATTCCATGATCTCCGGGTCGCCCGGACCCAGCTCACCCTCCGGCCGTGGCACCCAGCCCTCCAAGGTCCATTTCGGTCCAGCTTGTCCGCAGTTGATTGTCCGGCTTGCCGGCCCGAAGCCGGACAACGAGTCGGCGACTAGACATCGATCCAGCGGGTTCCGAACGGTGCCCGCCGTAACACTCGACGAGGGGGAACCCGGCAATGTCCAAGATCTCCAGCAGGGGCAGGCTCACTGCCCTGACCAGCACGATCGGCGTACTCGTGGGCCTGACCGCGGTTGTCGCGGTGGCCGCGGCGCCGGCGGCGGCCCGACCGGCACCGGCGGACCGGGCGGCGGTCGCCGCGTCCGTGGTGCGGTTCAACGCCATCTGGGAACCGGGCGGCGACGGCCGGCCCACGGCACACACCCACACCGCGAGCCAACTGCTCCAGCGCAACTCGGAGCTGTTCGACCTGGGCTACCGGATCGATTCGCTGACCCAGGTGAAGCTGGACAACGGCGAGCTGCGCTACGACGCGATCTGGAAGCCCGGCACCGGCGTCAGCCCGTTCGTGGTCGGCTGGACCGAGGCCCAGTTCTTCGCGCAGAACTCGGTCTACTGGGCGCAGGGGCTGCGGGTCTGGCGGATCAACCGTTACCTACACAACGGGGCGATCCTCTACGACGCGATCTGGAAGCCGGGCACCGACGGCCGTCGGTTCGTGGTGGACTGGACGCTGGCGGCGTTCCGCGCCGAGGACACCCGGATGCGGGCCCAGGGTTACCGGTTGATCCAGGCGAGCGGTGTTAACCAGTCCGGCTCGACGTCCGGCGACATCCGCTACATCGGCATCTGGATGCCGGGTACGGACCTCCGGCCGACGATCCTCGGCGCGACCTGGGACGAGATGATCCAGGCGAACTCCAACAACTGGGCGATCGGCTACCGGATCAAGTACCTGAACGTCTACCGGACGGTCGGCGGCGCGCTGCGCTACGACGCGATCTGGGAGCCGGGCAGCGACGGGCGGCCGTCCGTCACCGCCTGGACCTTCCCGGAGCTGATGGCGAAGAACGGGGAGATGTGGGCGGCCGGCTACCGGATGACGGTGGTCCAGCCGTACCTGAACTACAACTGAGTCGACCGGTGCGGCGGGCGCTGTTGCCCGCCGCACCGGCCCCGCGGTCGCGACCCAGCGTCCGGGCCGTGTGCTGGCTCGTTGGGACCTGGAGATCGTCGATCGGTGAGGAGGGAGCCGTGTACGTCTTCGGTCTGCCCGCCCGATGACCGGTGCCGAGCAGCCCGGTGTGCTGCGCAGCGCGGAGAGTACGCAGCGGGCCACGTTCCTCGAACTCTTCTTCGACCTCGTCTTCGTCTTCGCGCTGACCCGGATCTCGCAACGGTTGATCACGGACTTCGGTGACGAGCGCCGGATCCTGTTGTCCGAGGTCGGTCAGACGCTACTGCTCTTCCTGGCCCTCTGGCTGGTCTGGTCGTTCACCGCGTTGGTCACCAGTCGGCTGGACCCCGACCAGCCGGCGATCCAGCTCATGGTGGTGGGCACCATGTTCGGCGCGTTGGTGATGGCGGTCGCGGTGCCGAAGGGCTTCGGTGAGCGGGCCGTCGTGTTCGCCGGGGCGTACGTCGCGATCCAGATCGGCCGGACCCTGTTCCTTCTGGTGATCAACCGTTCCGAACGGGACGTCGGCTTCCGGTTGCTCTTCTGGCTCGGACTGAGCACGGTGCCCTGGTTGCTCGGTGCCCTGGTCGCGCAGCCCTGGTTGCGCGGCGTGCTGTGGACCGCGGCGGTGCTGCTCGACTACGGCGGGGTGATGCTGGACTGGCCCACTCCCAGGCTGGGCCGGGCCCGTACCGAGGGGGTGTCGATCGCCGGTGAGCACCTGGCCGAGCGCTACCAGCAGTTCCTGCTGGTCACCCTGGGCGAGTCGGTCCTGGTGATCGGCCTGACCTTCAGCGGGGCCAGCTTCGCCCTCGACCGGAGCACCGCGTTCCTGGTGGCGTTCCTGACCACCGTGCTGCTCTGGCGGGTCTACTTCCACCAGGCCGGACATCTGCTGCCACTGGCCATCAGCGTCGCCCGCCGGCAGCTCCGGTTCGGCGTGTCGATGTCCTTCTCGCACCTGTTCATGGTCGCCGGCATCGTGCTCACCGCGGTCGGCTACGAACTCTCCATCGCCCACCCGCTCGGGCACACCAGCCCGGTCTGGCTGTACGCGATCCTGGGCGGGCCGGCGCTGTTCCTGGTCGGGCGGGCGTTGTTCGAGTACCAGGTGTTCGCCCGGGTGTCCCGGTCCCGTACCGGCGGCTTCGTGGCGCTGGGCCTGCTCGCGTTGGCGCTGGTGCACACCTCACCGCTGGTTGCCGGCGCCGCGGCGGCGGCGGTACTGGCCGGGGTGGCGGTCGCCGACGCGCTCCGGGCCCGGAGCACCGGTCCGGAACAACCCATGCCTCCGGCGTGACCGCCGCCGGTTGCCCGCGATCACGCCCGGTCGAGCCGGTAGAGCGTCGCGACGGCGGTCAGGCTGTAGGCGACGTACGGCAGCGCGTCCTCGAACCAGTCCTGTGCCCCCCACCGCCGGGGGTTCGTCACGCCCAACGCCGCCATCGGGCCGTCCGCGACCAGCATGCCGCCGAGCCCGATCAGTGCCGCCGCCACCGGTGGCGCCGGACGCCGTCGTCCGGTGAGCGTGGCGAAGAGGGCGACGGTCAGCACCCCGTTGGCGAACCCGAGCAGTGGTCCGAGGCCGGCACGGCGCTTCGCGGCCGGCTCCTCCGGGCCGAGGCTCAGGTGGGCCTTGGCCACGAGCCGCTGCACCATCCGCTCGTGGCTGTTGCTCATCGGGCGCGCCCGTACCACCACGTCCAGGTTGCTGACCAGCTCACGGGCCAGGGTGGCGGCCGCGCCGGCCAGGACGCCGTTGGCCAGGTTGGTCAGCGGGTGCCCCCGGTGGCGCGACATGAGATCCCCTCAGCTCCGGTGCGCTCCTCAGCTCGCCGCGGGACGCGGCCCCGGCCGCTTACCCGTACTGTTGCGCCGCATTCCCGACCGACGGAAGGGATGAGGACTCACACCGAGGCGGTGGCCGTACCGACTGTCCGGTTCCGGGCCCGTACGCGGATCAGCCGGTGCAGCACGACCAGCGGTACGACGCCGACCGGGTACCAGGCCAGGTCTACCGGGTCGAACTGCACACCCAGCACGAACCGGGCCAGCAGGCTGCGCGCCGACAGCGCAGCCGGTACGGGAGTCAGTTGTGCGATCTCGACCAGCCAACAGAATCCCGTGGTGAACCCGCCGGCCACCAGCGCGGTGATCGGTGGCCACACGAACACCACCGCGGCGTAGACGATCGACGCGTACAGGGCCGTGCCCGAGTACTGCTCCAGGGCACCGCCGAAGAACGCGCGGATGCCCAGGGCGACGGCCAGGATGACAACCGCCGACGCCGACGTCACCAGCCGGATTTTCCATGGGTTGAGCGACACCCGAAGATCGTAGCGACGATCCACCCGGCGCCCCTTCTGTCGGGACGGGGACCCGGCGGGGTGTAAACCGCTGGGCGCTGGCCCGCTACGGCGATACAGTCGGGGACGTGGAGATCACCCATGGGTACACCGCCGCAACCGCGCGAGCTACCAGCTCGTCGGTTGCCGCCGCCTGATCTCCCGATTCCCCGCCGGCGACCGGAAACGGTCGCCCGGCGCATCGGTTCATCCCAGCCCGTCCCGCGCCAGTAGCCCCCTTTCCGGTCGTCATGACTCGAAAGGCCGCTGCCATGACACCGGACCGGATCGTCCGCACCTTCGTCGACTACTACCGCGAGCGGGGACACCTGTTGGTGCCCGACACCTCGCTGATCCCGCCGCCGGGTGACCCGGTGCTCTTCACCACCTCCGGCATGCACCCGCTGACCCCGTACCTGCTGGGGCGTCCGCACCCGCTCGGGCGGCGGCTGGTGAACCTCCAGCGCTGCCTGCGCACCACCGACCTGGACGAGGTCGGCGACCCGACCCACCTGACCGTGTTCGAGATGCTGGGGTCGTGGTCGCTCGGTGACTACGACGGCTCGCAGAGCCTGCGCTGGGGCTACGACCTGCTGCGCGAGGGCTTCGGCATCGACCGGGACCGGCTGCACGCCACGGTCTTCGGCGGCGACGACCTCGTCGGGCCGGACACCGGTTCGCTGCGGACCTGGGGCGAACTCGGCGTACCGGTGGAGTTGACCGGGGAGGAGAACTGGTGGTCGAACGGGCCGACGGGACCCTGCGGCCCAGACTCGGAGATATTCGTCTGGACCGGACAGACCCCGCCGGAGGGCACGCCGGGGACCGACGACCGCTGGATGGAGGTCTGGAACCACGTCGGAATGCGCTACCACCGCCACGACGACGGCCGCCTCGAACCGCTGCGGCAGCCCAACGTCGACACCGGCATGGGGCTGGAGCGGATGGAGATGGTGCTACGCGGCGGACGTTCGGTGTTCGAGGGCGACGGCTTCGAGCCGTGGGTGCGTACCGTCTCGGGGCTGTGGGGACAGGAAGGGGAGTCGCTGCGCCGGGTCTGCGACCACCTGCGGTCCGCCGTCGTGGTCGTCGGTGACGGCGTACGACCGTCGAACACCGGTCGGGGGTACGTGCTGCGCCGGCTGGTTCGCCGGGTGCTCACCACGCTCTGGCGGGACGACCTCTCGTCGAGCCTGTCCGACCTGCCCCCGGAGCCGTTGCTGCACACCCTCGACCGGTTCCGCCAACGGGTGGACGTCGGTGACCTGCGCGATCTGCTCTGCGAGGAGGAGCGCCGGTTCCGGGACCTGGTCCAGCGCGGGCGTCCGTTGGTCTCCCGGACCCGTTCTCGTGGTCCGTTGACCGACCAGGACTACCACTACCTGCACGACACCCACGGGTTGCCGCGCGAACTGGTCGACGGCCTGCTGGGCGGGGCGGGCTGACGGGTCCCCGACGACGCTGCGGATACGCAGCGCAGCGGCGTAGAGCACATTCGGTGGCTTCCGACGATGATTGCGGACGGAGTCTGGACACTGTGGATTTCCCACGGCCGGTGTCGCCTAGCGTCGGGGAATGGCACATGAAGAGCCGCTGGCACAGTTCGCGGCCCGGTTGCGCGAGTTGCGCGCGGTATGCGGTGGACCGTCGGTGCGGGACCTGGCGGAGTACATGAGGGAGGCCGGCCGGTCGTTTCCCCGGTCGACGATCAGTGACAAGCTCGCCGGTGTCTCCAAGCCGTCGTGGGAGTTCGTCGAGGCGTACGTGCGCACCTGCGCCCGTCTCGGCGGGCACCCCGCCGACCTGGACGACTGGCGTTCGTCGTACCGCAGGCTCTTACAGGAGCTGGCGGAACGACGCTCCGGGCACCGGCAGGCGGTCGCCGCGCACCTGGAACTCACCGCGACCGGCCCGACGGCGCGCCCGGTGCCGGGCCTGCTACCGGCCGCGGACCCGCCGCGTCAACTACCCGGCGACGTGCCGGCCTTCACCGGCCGCGAAGCCGAATCCGCCGCCCTGGACGACCTGCTGACCACGGCGGCGTCGGCGGGGGCGGTCGCGGTCGTCTCGGGTACGGCGGGAGTCGGCAAGACCGCGCTGGCGGTGCACTGGGCGCACCGGGTGGCCGCCACGTTCCCCGACGGGCAGCTCTACCTCGACCTGCGTGGGTACGACGTGGACGCACCGGTCACGCCGGTCCGCGCGCTCGAGGGTTTCCTGCACGCGCTCGACGGCAACCGGGCCCAGCCGTGGGGCGGCGTCGACGAACTCGCGGCCCGGTTCCGGTCCCTGGTCGCCGGCCGGCGGATGCTCCTGGTGCTGGACAACGCGAATTCGGTCGAGCAGGTACGCCCGCTGCTGCCCGGCACGGCGTCCTGCTTCGTGCTGGTCACCAGCCGCGACCGGTTGACCGCGCTGGCCGTGCGGCACGGCGCACGCCGGGTGGCATTGGACCGCCTGCCGCTGGACGAGTCGCTGCGCCTGCTGGGAGCGCTCGTCGGGCCGCGGGTCACGGCCGACCCGGAGTCGGCCGCCGTGCTCGCCCGGAGCTGCGCCCAGCTCCCGCTCGCCCTGCGGATCGCCGGGGACCTGGCCGCCGCCCGCCCGACCGCCCCGCTGGCGGACCTTGCCGTGGACCTCGCCGACGAGCAGCACCGGCTCGACCTGCTCGACGCGGGCGGCGACGAACGTACCGACGTCCGGGCGGTCTTCTCCTGGTCGTACCGGCGGCTGGATCCGCCGGCGATGCGCCTGTTCCGGCTGCTCGCCCTGCACCCCGGGGATTTCGACCGGTACGCCGCGGCGGCGCTCGCCGGCCTGCACCCGGCACAGCTGCACCGGCCCCTGGAGACGCTGCTGCGCACCCACCTGGTCCAGCGGGTGGACGGCGACCGGATGGAGTTGCACGACCTGCTCCGCGCGTACGCCAACGAGCTGCTTCGTGACGACGAGCGCCGGCGGGTCGACGTCCTGGTCGACTACTACCGGCATGCCGCGATCGCCGCGCTGGACGTGGCCTCACCGGACGACCGGTACGACTGGCTCAGCCGCGGCGGTTACCCGGGGACGCTGCCGTCGTTCGCCGACCCGGGGGCGGCCCGGCGCTGGCTGGACGCGGAGCGGTCGAACCTGATGGCGGTGACGGACTACGCCCACCGGCACGACCGGTGGGAGGAGACCAAGGAGCTGTCCGCGATGCTCTGGCGCTACCTCGACCTCGAGCCGGCGACCGACGGTGAGCACCTGCTGCTGTCCTATTCGACCTAGGAAGGGAACAGGTCGTCAGAGCGCGGTGGCGTAGGTGCCGCGGCCGCGCGTTCCACGGCACCCGGGCGGTCGCGTTCGGGTGCCGGTTCGCGACCACCCGATCGCGATAGTGGTACGCGGTCGGGTCCGATGATCAGGTGCGGCTGCCGGCCGTACGCCGGGCTTTCGACCGCCTGCGGCGCGGCCGGGCCGGACTCGGGGCGGGCTGCCGCTGCCGGACCAACTCGGCCTCGAGGGCGTTCAACGCGGTCCGCAGTTCGCGCAGCCGTTCGTCGACGAGCTGTGTGCTCTCCGGCGGGTCCGGGACGGCCGGAGGCGCAGGCGCAGGGGTCGGCTGTTGCTCGGGTACCGCTGCCGCGGCCGGCTGCTCGGCCTGGTGGGCCTCCTCGAGGGCCTTGAGTACGATGCCGATCAGCAGGTTCGTGAGCAGGTACGACGCCACGATGATGTACGACGTGTAGTAGGGGATGCTCCACTCGGAGACGAGTCGACCGGTTTCCAGCGCGTCGGTGATGCCGTCCAGCGAGAGCAGCAGGAACAGGGTGAGCATGGCCCGCCCGACGGTGCCGTACCGGTCCGGGTAGGCGTCACCGAAGGTCATCCAGCCGACCATCGCGTAGAGGTAGACGGTCAGCGTCGCGATCAGCAGGAAGCTGCCCAGTCCGGGTAGGCTGCGCAGCACCCCGCCGATGATCATCCGCAGGCTGGGGAAGAGGCGTACCGCCCGGACGACCCGGGCCAGCCGGAACAGCCGCAGCAGGGTGACGTTCTCCCGTACCCCGGGCAGCAGCGGCGCGCAGACCACCAGCAGGTCGAAGACGTTCCACCCGTCGCGGAAGAAGCCGCGCGGGGCGGCGAGGTGCGCGCCGAACCGCAGCCCCAGTTCGAGGGTGAAGCAGGCCAGGCAGGCGTACTCCACGGCCAGCAGGGCGCCGCCGGCCCGGTCCAGGGCCCTGTCGTACGTCTCGACACCGAGCACGACCGCGTTGACGATGATCACGCCGAAGGCGACCGCGTTGAACCACTCGGCGCCCACCACCCGCTCACACCAGCTCGCCACTCGTGATCTGACGGCAGCCGGAACCTCGTTCACGCCGAGCACTCTCCCCTGTGGATCAATCTGTCGCGGGGGCAGCCTACGGGCGTACGATCCGACGCCGCACACGCCGTCCGGCCGTACGACGATCCTCGGGTCGATCGGGGTGGTCAGCAGCCGCCGGTGAACGCGGCCTCGTCCGAGCGTCGCAAGGCGTGCACCGGCGGTACCGGTGTCCTGGGCGGCAGCGGACGTTGTCCGGTCCGGTGCACCTTGGCCCGTACCTGCTCGGCGTCGGGATGGCCGAGCGCGTCGAGGATGTCGAGGGCCACGAGCCAGCTCTGCCGCGCGGCTTCCGGGACGCCCGAGGCGTGGTGGCTGTCGCCGATGTGGGTGAGCGTGTCGGCCTCGTAGTAGCGGTCGCCGACGTTACGGAACAGGTCGACCGCCCGGCGGTAGCACGCGATCGCCTGCCGGTAGTTGCCGAGATGGTGGTGGGCGTAACCGAGGCTGTCCCAGGTGTTCGCCTCACCGAACCGGTCGCCGACCCGGCGCAGCAGCACGAGCGCGCGTTCGCAGTGGTGCAGGGCCTGCCCGTGGTCGTGCAGTTGGGCGTACTGCCAGCCGACCGAGTTGAGCGCACGGGCCAGCATGGCGAGGTCACCCACGGTTTCGAACAGGCCGAGTGCCCGCTGGGCGTGGGCGAGCCCCTGCCGGTGTCGTCCCTGCCGGGAGTACACCCAGGCGATGCACCGGTCGGTGTGTGCCTGCCCGGCCAGGTCACCGAGGTCGCCGTACAGGCCCGCCGCGAGGCGCAGGTGGGCGTGCGCGTCGGCGAACCGGCCCAGTTGCGCCCGGGCCCGCCCGAGACCGCAGTGCACGCTCGCCGCGGCCCGGCGGTCGGCCAGTCGCCGGGTGGCGGCGAGCGCGGTTTCCTGGGTGGCCGCCCAGTCCCGCCAGTGCCCCTTGCGGTCCAGGAAGTCGGCCATGGTCCAGGCCAGCCGCCAGACGTGGCCGTGCAGGCCCTCGTCGGCGGCTCGCGCGACCGCGTTGAGCAGTACCGGATGCTCGGCGCTGAACCAGGCCAGCGCGGCGTCGGCGTCCGTGCTGACCGCCGCCGTGACGCCGGGGCGGGCGGGTTCCAGGTCGATCAGGTCCCGGAACGGCTGCAACAGCCGGGCCTGGGCGTACGCCGAGTGCAGGTAGTGGTCGAGCAGCCGGTGCGTCGCCCCCCGGCGTTCGGACTCGCTTTCGAGTTCGCGGGTCAGCTCCGCGGCGTACGAGCGCAGCAGGTCGTGGAAGCCGAACCGGCCGGCGGTGTGCTCGACCAGCAGGTGGGCGCGGGCGAGGGTGGCCAGCAGCGTACGTGCCTGGCGCGGCGGCACACCGGCGAGGCTGGCCGCGGCGGGGGCCGAGATGTCCGGACCGGGATGCAGCCCGAGCAGCCGGAACAGTCGACCGGCGTCCGGGCTCAGCGCCCGGTAGGACCAGGAGAAGACACCGCGTACGTCGGTGGCGGGGTCACCGCCGTCGAAGGCGTCCAGCGCACCCGCGGCGCTGCGCAGTTCGTCGGCGAGCGCGGCCAGGGGGAAGCCGGGGCGGGTCGCGGCCCGGGAACTCGCGATCGCGAGGGTGAGCGGCAACCCCGCGCAGCTCGCGATGATCTGGTCGACGGCGTGGGGTTCCTCGGCCACCCGCGCCGTACCGAGCCGGCGGACGAGCAGGTCACGGGCCTCGACCGTCGGTAGCGGATCCAGCGCGAGCGGGTACGCGCCCTCGGCGGCGATCAGCGGCGTGAGCTGACTGCGACTGGTAACCAGCACGAGGCAGCCGGCGGAGCCGGGCAGCAGCGGCCGGACCTGGTCCGGGTCGCGGGCGTTGTCCAGCACCACCAGGATCCGTCTGCCGGCCAGCAGGCTGCGGTACAGGGCGGCCTGCGGTGCCAACCCGACCGGAATCCGTTCCACCGGCACACCGAGCGCGTCCAGGAAGCCCCGGACCGCCTCGGCCGGGTCCATCACGGATCCGCCGGCGTCGAACCCGCGCAGGTTGACGTAGAGCTGACCGTCCTCGAAGTGGCCTGCGACCCGGTGTGCCCAGTGCACCGCCAGGGTCGTCTTGCCCACCCCCGGAGTGCCCGAAACGGCGGCGATGATCGGCGTCGGGGGACCGGCGCCGTCGAATCCGCCGAGCAGCCGGTCGAGCCGGCCGAGTTCGGCGCCGCGGCCGGCGAAGGCGCGTACGGCGGGCGGAAGCTGGGCCGGCACCGAGCCGCGCGCGGCGGCGGGCCCGGAGTGGTCCACCGCCGCCGGCCCGGCACCCACCTCGATCGCGGGCGGCACCGGGTCGAGCGCCGGATCCTGGAGCAGGATCGCGTTCTCCAGATCACGCAGCGTTGGCCCGGGCTCGATGCCCAGGTCCTCCCCGAGCCGGTGCCGCAACCGGCGGTACGTCGCCAGCGCGTCGGACTGCCGGCCGGCCCGGTAGAGCGCGAGCATGAGCTGTTCGTGGATGTGCTCGTCGAGGTCGTGTTCCTGGCTCAGCAGCTCCAGTTCCGGCACCAGCCGGGCGTGTTCACCCAGCGCCAGCCGGACGTCGGTGAGGGCCCGTACGGCCACCAGACGGACCCGCTCCAGCCGTTCGGCCTGCTCGTCCAGCCAGACCGGGCCGGCGACGTCCACCAGCGCCCGTCCGCGCCACAGGTCGAGGGCGGCCCGCAGGCAGGTGTCGGCGTGCGCGTGGTCGGCGGACCTGGTGCCTTGCCGGATCAGGTGTTCGGCCGCACCGACGTCCACCGCCTCGGCGGGCAGGTCCAGCAGGTAACCCGGTCGCCGGGCCACGATCGGAGCCGGCGCGCCGATCGTGCGGCGCAGGTACGACACGTGGCTCTGCAGGCTGTTCAGCGCGGTTGCCGGTGCCCGGTCGCCCCAGACGACGTCGATGAGCCGGTCGGTGCTGACGATCTCGCCGGGATGCAGGGCGAGTACGGCGAGCACCGCCTTGCGTCGCAACCCGGAAAACGTACGCGGTGCGCCGCCGACGGTCACGTCCACCGGCCCGAGCAGCCTGACGCGCATATCGTCCCGCCCCCACCCCACCGGATATTTGAGCCCAGGTTATCGGCGGCGCGACGGGTCCCGGACGGCTCAGTCGGACATTGGACCATCCACGGTTTCAGCGTCGCGTCAGCACCGTTGTGGGAGGCCCTGCGAGATTCATGTGCAGCGCCGGCAACCCGCCGACGTGCACCATTCCGGATCTCCACCCGATTTCCGGATCTCTATCGCAGGGAAGGTCGTCATGCGTTTCCGTATCCCGATCGTGCTCGCCAGCGCTCTCGTCGTCCTGATGGGCGCGCTCGGCGCCGGCAGCGCTGCCGCCGCGGCCCCGGCCGCAAAGCAGGGCGACGTCGGCATCAACGCCGTCACCAGGTACTGGATCTTCGTGCACACCGCCAACATCCAGGACGCGGGCACCGACGCCACCGTCCGGATGAAGGTCTACGGCACGCTCGCCGAGTCCCCGGGTTATGTCAACCTCGATAATTCCGTCGACAACTTCGAGCGCAACAGCAACGATACGTTCGGTCCGTTCTCCTGGTTCGACATCGGGCGGCCCGACTTCATCGGCGTCTACAAGGGCAGCAACGGATCCGAGTGGTACCCCGAATATGCGATGGTCTATTCGGAAGCCACCCGGATCTGGTACCAGTGCCCGATGAACGCGTACTACGGCGACGGCGAGGAAACCCGCTGGTTCGACTGCCCGTAGTGGGGATTCCGATCATCTGAACTCTATTCGCGACACCCGATCGTGCCCCGGTCGCCGAAACGGATCATCCGTCCCGGTGGCCGGGGCACCGCCGTCCGTTGCCGCCGGAAGGGCCGCCGCCGGGTTCGCCCTGGACGTGGACGGCACCGGGGGAGTTCGCTGGACGCATGGTTGACGTGGTGGTCGTCGGCGCCGGGGTGGTGGGTCTCACCTGTGCGGCGAGGTTGCAGCGTGACGGCGTACGGGTGGCCGTGGTGACGGCGGACGAACCGGCGGCGACGGTGTCGCGGATCGCCGCGGCGGTCTGGTACCCGACCCGCACCGAGGGCGACCCGCGGGTGCTGGACTGGTCCCGGCGCACCTTCGAGGAACTGGTCGAGCAGGCACGACGGGGCGTGCCTGGGGTGGTGATGCGGCCGACCCGGATGCTGCTGCGCGGCGTGGACGGGTTGTCACCGTGGTGGGCGGCCGCCGTACCGGACTTCCGCGTGACCGCCGCGGCCGGTCTACCGGACGGCTACGCCGGTGAGTGGCGGTTCACCGTCCCGTCGGTGGAGATGGGCCCCTACCTCGACTGGCTGCTGCAGCAGGTCACGGCGGCCGGCGGGATGCTGGTACGGCGACGGGTGACCCGGCTGGCCGACGTCGCCGAACTGGCCCCGGTGGTGGTGAACGCCACCGGCCTGGCCGCTGGCGTGCTGGCCGGTGACGAGGCGGTTCATCCGGCCCGTGGTCAGATCGTGCTGGTCGGCAACCCCGGACTGCACGTCTCCGTACGGGACGAGGAGAACCCGGCCGGGATGACGTACGTGCATCCGCGCAGCCGGGACGTGGTGCTCGGCGGCACCTTCGACCGTGACGTGTGGGACACCACACCGGACGAGGCCACCGGGCGGGCCATCCTCGACCGGTGCGTCGCCCTGGTGCCGGAACTGGCCGGCGCGCCGGTGCTGGCACACCTGGTCGGGCTGCGGCCAGCGCGGCACGGCGGGGCACGGGTGGCGGTCGACGCCGCGGTCCTGCCGGGCGGATCCACGCTGGTGCACAACTACGGACACGGTGGAGCCGGTGTCACGCTCTCCTGGGGATGCGCCGACGAGGTGGTCGAGCTGTGCCGGGGACTGGTGGTCAATTGACCACGGACCGCAGTGGTGCGGCGAGCGCGGCGAACCGGTCGGCGGTGTGCACCTCGCCGGGCAGGTCGAGGATCGGACCGAGCGCCGCGGCCCAACCGTGGCAGAACAGTTCCCACCCGTCGTGCACGGCCAACCCGTCCGTACGCCGGGCCTGGCGCAGTATGGCCAGGTCACCGCGGTAGTTCAGGTCCCACACCACCGCGCCGGGCGGGAATTCGGCGACCGGCGACAGCGGACTGCCGGGCCGGTCCTTGCCCAGCCCGGTGGCGTTGACCACCAACGTCCCGGCCGGACTCCGCTCGACCGTGCCGTCCCACGGGCCGGCACCGACGTGCACCTCGAGACGGACCCCGCGATCGGCAGCCCAGGGGCCGAGGACCGAACGCAGGTGGTCGCGGGCCCTGTCGTCGCGGTCGGTGAACACCAACCGGGCGGGCGGGTCCGGTCGGGCCAGCAGGTGCCGGCCGAGGGCGATCGCGGTGCCGCCCGCGCCGAGACACACCACCCGTTCACCGTGGGGCCAGATCCGGTCGACCACCCGACCGACCGAGATCGGATCCCGGGCGAAGCCCGTCAGGCCACCTGAGCTGCGGCGCAGGGCGTTGACCTCGCCACATTCGGCCGCCAGCGGGTCGAGTCGGCCGATCAGGTCGCCGGCTGCGGTCAGCAGGGCCACCTTGTGTGAGGTGACGACCGCGCCGAGCGCCTCATTGTCGGCGACCAGTTCCTCGACCAGGGTGCGGTACACCCCGGCGGGCGCACCGAGCGGCACGTCGCGGCCGGTCAGGCGTACGTCGAGACCGAGGTCGGCCATCCAGATCGGAAACGCGTGGTTGACTGTCGACTCAGCGGTCGACACCCCCACGAACCACACTGTGGACGTCACCGACCAAGTATGACCTTGACCTGGTCGGCCCGCTTTGTCCGACTCAGCGGCATTAGCGCGGCCGTGGAGCGCTATCCGGGCTGTGACCTCCATAAGTGTCCCCGTGAGGGAGCGCGATCAAATGTTGCGAAACATCCTCGGCTCCCATAGGTTGCTTGCCGCTACAAGACTGAACGGCTGATGTCGAACTTCCACGGAGGCAACGATGACGTTGGTGACGTGGCGCGGCCCGCTGCGGGCGAGCGCGCCCGGGTGCCTCCGGCTACCGGGGCGTGACCACCTGGCGGCTTCGGCCGCGGCACCCGCGTGCGCGTGTGCGAACCCGGCCGGGAGCCGCAGCCATGAGTGACGGTCCCATCCTGCTGGAAATGCGTTCGATCACCAAGGAGTTCCCGGGCGTCAAGGCGCTCGCCGACGTGAACCTGGTGGTCCGGGCCGGTGAGATCCACGCGATCTGCGGCGAGAACGGCGCCGGCAAGTCGACCCTGATGAAGGTGCTGAGCGGGGTGTACCCGTACGGCAGCTATTCCGGTGACATCGTCTACCGCAACGCCGAGTGCCGGTTCTCCGACATCCGGGCCAGCGAACACGCCGGCATCGTGATCATCCACCAGGAACTCGCGCTGGTCCCCGGCATGTCCATCACCGAGAACCTCTTCCTCGGCAACGAGCCCCGCCGTGCGGGCGCGATCGACTGGAAGGCCGCGAACCGCCGGGCGCTGGAGTTGATGGCGAGGGTGGGACTGCGGGAGGACCCGGACACCCTCATCAAGGACATCGGCGTCGGCAAGCAGCAGCTCATCGAGATCGCGAAGGCGTTCGCGAAGGACGTCAAGCTGCTCATCCTCGACGAGCCGACCGCGGCCCTGAACGAGGCCGACTCGCAACACCTGCTCGACCTGCTGCGCGGGTTCAAGGAGCGGGGCATCACCTCGATCATCATCTCGCACAAGCTGAACGAGATCGAGCAGATCGCCGACTCGATCACGATCCTGCGCGACGGCCGGAGCATCGAGACGCTCGACGTCAAGGCGGAGGGCGTCAACGAGGACCGGATCGTACGCGGCATGGTCGGCCGGGAGCTGAGCAGCCGGTTCCCGGAACACACCCCCTCGATCGGGGAGGTGTTCTTCGAGGTGCGCGACTGGACGGTCCGCCACCCGATCTCGGCCGAGCGTCTGGTCTGCAAGGGCTCCAGTTTCAACGTCCGTCGCGGCGAGATCGTCGGCTTCGCCGGGCTGATGGGCGCCGGGCGTACCGAGTTGGCGATGAGCGTCTTCGGTCGGTCCTACGGCACCTATCTGTCCGGGCAGATCTTCAAGGACGGTCGGGAGATCGTGCTGAAGTCCGTGTCGGACGCGATCGACCACGGGCTGGCGTACGTCAGCGAGGACCGCAAGTCGATCGGCCTGAACCTGCTCGACGACATCAAGACCTCGATGGTCTCGGCCAAGCTGCCCAAGGTCTCCACCCACGGGGTGCTCGACCAGGTGAAGGAGTACCGCGCGGCCGAGGGGTACCGGACCAGCCTGCGGGTCAAGGCGCCGACCGTCGACGAGGGCGTGACCAAGCTCTCGGGTGGCAACCAGCAGAAGGTGGTCCTGGCGAAGTGGATGTTCACCGACCCGGACCTGCTGATCCTCGACGAACCGACCCGCGGCATCGACGTGGGCGCCAAGTACGAGATCTACGGCATCATCCAGCGGCTCGCCGACCAGGGCAAGGGCGTCGTCATCATCTCCTCGGAGCTGCCCGAGCTGATCGGCCTGTGTGACCGCATCTACACGGTGTTCGAAGGAACCATCACCGGCAACATCGACAAGCGGGACGCGGACCCGGAGACCCTGTTGAAGCAGATGACCTCAGCGAAGAAGACGCAGACGCCATGAGTCGTATGAAAGACCTCCAGAAGTCCCTGTTCGGAGGGACGACCTCGAACGCCCGACAGTTCGGGATGATCTTCACGCTGGTGGCGATCGTCCTGCTGTTCCAGTTCCTGACCAACGGGCTCACCCTGAACTCGGGGAACCTCATCTCGCTGGTGAGTCAATACTCCTACATCCTCATCCTCGCCATCGGGATGCTGATGGTGATCGTCGCCGGTCACATCGACCTTTCCGTCGGCTCGATCGCCGCGTTCGTCGGCATCGTGGTCGCGAAGGTCATGCAGGAATACTCCGTGCCGTGGTTCCTGGCGATCCTGATCGGCCTGGCCGTCGGCGCCCTGATCGGCGCCTGGCAGGGATTCTGGGTGGCGTACGTCGGTGTGCCGGCGTTCATCGTCACCCTCGCCGGCATGATGCTGTTCCGGGGCGGCAACCAGTTCATCGGCAACGCCGACACCATTCCCGTACCCGAGGGGTTCAGGTTCATCGGCTCCGGCTTCCTTTGGGAGGTCGGCCCGGACACCGGGTACAACAACCTCACCCTGCTGCTCGGGCTCGCCGCCTGCGCGGCCGTGGTGATCCGGGAATGGCGGCTGCGCCGGACCCGGCGGGAGATGGAGGCCGAGGTCGCACCAATGTGGATCTCGGCGCTCCGGGTCGCCGTCGCGCTCGGTGTGATCGTGTACGTGACCCTGCGGTTCGCCGGTGGCCGGGTCGGCACCAGCTTCCCGGTCTCCGGCATCATCCTCGCCGTCCTGGTGCTCGCCTACTCGTTCATCACCCGTAACACGGCCGGCGGCCGGCACATCTACGCCGTCGGCGGCAACGCACGGGCCGCGGAGCTGTCCGGTGTCAAACTCCGGCGGGTCAACTTCTTCGTGATGATGAACATGTCGGTCCTCGCGGCGCTCGCCGGCATGATCTTCGTCGCCCGATCCGCCGCGTCCGGACCGCAGGACGGGCTGGGTTGGGAGCTCGACGCCATCGCCGCCGTCTTCATCGGAGGCGCCGCGGTCTCGGGTGGACTCGGCACCATCAGCGGTTCGATCGTCGGTGGCCTGGTGATGGCCGTGCTCAACAACGGCCTGCAGCTCATGGGTGTCGGATCGGACCGGGTCCAGATCATCAAGGGCCTGGTGCTGCTGCTGGCGGTCGCGCTCGACGTCTACAACAAGAACCAGGGACGGACCTCGATCACGGGGGCGTTCATGCGCCAGTTCCGCCGGCAGGCCGCCGTCGGACCGGCGCCCACCGCCGAGACGGGCTCCGCGCCCGCGAAGACCCCGGTGGCCAGCTGACGGTCACCGCCGACGGGGCGGAACACATCTGCCTCGCCACCTCGAAGAAGGGCCACCACCACCATGCGTAAGTTCCTCGCCAGGAGCGTCGCGCTCAGCGCCGTCGCCCTGCTGGCACTCACCGCCTGCTCCGAACGTGAGGGTTCCGACTCCGGCTCGACCGGGTCGGAGAAGGGCTTCGCCGCGAACGCGCTGATCGGTGTCGCGCTGCCGTCGAAGACCTCGGAGAACTGGGTCCTCGCCGGTGACCTGTTCACCAACGGCCTGAAGGAGGCCGGCTTCCAGTCCGACGTGCAGTACGCCGGTGCCTCCACCATCGTCGCCGACCAGCAGGCGCAGATCTCCGCGATGATCACCAAGGGCGCCAAGGTGATCATCATCGGCGCGACCGACGCCGCGCAGCTCTCGACCCAGGTCGAGGCCGCCAAGGCCGCCGGCATCACCGTGATCGCGTACGACCGGCTGATCACGAACACCGCGGGCGTGGACTACTACGTCGCCTACGACAACTTCAAGGTCGGCCAGCTCCAGGGCGAGGCGCTGCTCAAGGGCATGAAGGAGAAGAAGCCGACCGGCCCGTACACCATCGAGCTGTTCGCCGGCTCGTCGGACGACAACAACTCCGGGGTCTTCTTCAACGGTGCGATGGACGTGCTGAAGAAGGAGATCGACGCCGGGAACGTCGTGATCGGCTCCGGCCAGACCGACATCAAGCAGGTCGCCACCGACGGCTGGAAGGCGGAAAACGCACAGCGGCGGATGGACTCGCTGCTGACCGCCAGCTACAGCAGCAAGACCCTGGACGGCGTGCTCTCCCCGAACGACACCCTGGCCCGCGCGATCATCACCTCGGTCAAGGGCGCCAACAAGCCGCTGCCGGTGGTGACCGGGCAGGACTCCGAGGTCGAGTCGGTCAAGTCGATCATGGCTGGCGAGCAGTACTCGACCATCAACAAGGACACCCGCAACCTGGTCAAGCAGGCCATCCAGATGGCCAAGGACCTGCAGGGCGGCAAGGACCCCGAGACCAACGACACCAAGTCGTACAACAACGGCGTCAAGGTCGTCCCGGCGTACCTGCTCCCGCCGCTGATCGTCACCAAGACCAACGCGGTCGAGGCGTACGCCAACGACCCGAAGCTCGCCCCGCTCACCAAGTAACACCAGCTCGGCCGCCCGACGAAGCGGCAGGAACGGGTCCCCGGAGTTTCGGAACCCGGGGGCCCGGGCAGGCGGGTCGGGGGGGGGGCAGGTTGGAGGGGGGGGGCCCCCCGAACCGCGGGGTGGCGGGGGGGGGCGGCGCCG
>NZ_JBFAPP010000025.1:0-107832 GCF_040676775.1 Micromonospora sp. NPDC049523
CCAGAACGCGGCGATCTTGCAGTTGTGGCGGTGCGCAAATGCGACTACTCACGCAATCTGGGCGCCACAACTGCAAGATCGCCGGGAGGGTGGGGCGGGGAGGGTGGGGCGGGAGGGTGGGGCGGGGAGGGTGATCAGGTCGAGGGTGGGGTGGGGCGGGTTACGCGGCGGCGGACCTTGCGGGCTACGCCGATGGCGGCTTGGCGGGCGACGAAGCGGGTGGCGTTGGCCAGGGACCGTACGCCGCCGACGGGGATGGTCTCGGTGTCGCCGAACGATCGGCGGGCGCGCTTGCCGGTCGGCTGGACCAACCGGGGTCGGGGCGAGGTCAGACCGGCGGGGGAGAGCAGGGCGAGGTTGACCACCCCGAACTCGTCGCCGCTGACCCAGCGCTCGCCGGCCACCTCGGCGACCACCTTGTCCAACTGCTCGCCCGGTCGGCGTACGCGCTGGGCACGGCTCAGTGCTGAGGTACGCCACAGGGCCAGTGCCTCGGCCGGCGACGTGGCACCGGTCGGCAGTAACCGGACCAGGCCGGCCTGCCACTCGTCGGCCTCCGCCACCATCCGCCGTACGGTGTTGACGTCCACGCCCAGGTGCGGCGGGACGTTCAGCAGGAACGGGGACGGGAACACGGTGTCCGGCGCCTGGCGTACGAGTTCGACCCGGGACTCCGAACGGTAGGTGACCTGCAGCAGCCGCCGGTCGAGCAGCGGATCGGCGAGTACGGAACGCCGGTTGTCGTCGATCGCGTCCCAGTCCGCCACCAGCTTGATCCGCAGGTCGGTCTGGTCCCCGGCGAGCAGCCGGTCGACGCAGGCGCGTACCAGTTCGAACGATCCCTCGGCCTGGACCACGGCGGTGATCAGCGGAACCGCCCAGGACCGGTTCGCGGCCGGTCGCAGGTAGCGCGGGTGGGGCATCAGTTCGGCCAGGTACGGGTGGTTGTAGCGGCGTAGCGCGTCGCCCTTGGTCATCATGTGGGTGGCGCCCATGTGCCAGCTTCCGGCCCGTGGCTCGGGGATGAAAACGGCACCGAGCTGGGTCAGCCGGTAGCCGAATTCGGTGTCCTCGCCCAGCCGCAGCTCGGTGTTGAGGCCACCGGCGGCGAGGTAGAGGGTGCGGGTGAGCGCGGCGGTCGCGCCGACGTGGGCCCGGAAGTTGAGGTGGTCGCCGCCCCGGAGCTGGTCGGTGTCGTTGATCAGCTTCTCGACGTAGTCGTGCGGCTCGGTGTCCTGGATCCGGTAGAGCTTGTCGAGGGTGCCGGCGGTGGCCCGCTCGGAAACCTCCTCCGGTGTCGGGAAGTCGCTCGCCACGAACCGTTTGTAACCGAGAGTGACGGCTTCTTCGGAGACGTGGTGCCAGCGGACCTGGGCCTCGACGTGCTCCGGGAAGACGACCATGTCGGCGTCGAGCCAGTGCAGGATCTCGCCGTCGCTGTTGATCGCACCGACGTGCAGTGCGTTGGATCGGCCCCAGCCGGTGGAGTGGTCCGGGACTCGGACGATCCGGCAGTTGGTCGGCCGGATCTTCGGCAGTTCGATCGGTGGTTCACTGCCGTCGTCGGCGACGATCACCTCAAGCAGGTGCTCCGGGTACGTCTGATGGCTCAGCGACGCCAGGGTGAGGTTCAGCGACTCCTGGCAGTTGTACGCGGGTATAACGACCGAGACCGACCTCGTCGGCTGCCATTCGCCTATTTCGCCTGGCTTGAGCGGGCTCCAATCGTTGCGGACCAACTTGACCTGATGTGGGTGCACATCCGATGGGACACGATTCCGGCTCGACACGAACCACAGTCTAACGATGTGCAACCGCCGTACCGGGCGGTGCTCGCCGGCCGGAGTCACCCGTACACCGGTCCGGCGGGGCTGACCCGACCCGAACGTAACCGGTCCGGAGCACCCCGTGCACATCGGATGAGCAGCCGAAGCGGTTCGCCTCCGGGCTTGCGGGCAACTCGGCGCGTACGCTTTTGACGGGCTATCGTGGGATCTTCGGGGTTGTCAGTACGGCTGTGGCGGCGTCTGTCCGGCGTCACAGGCTGTCGGCGGCGAGCCCGCCCTCGGCCGCCACCAGACGCAGAGAGGGACCGGGTTTGTCGAGCAAGGACACGCCGGAGATGTACAGCCACTGGCGGCTGGTGGTCGGTGACCGGCGGGGTCTACGCCGTCGGCGGTGGCCGGTCGCGATGATGGGCTCCGGGCTGACCGAGGTGCCGGGCAGGCCCGGCAACCGGCCCGCACCCGGACCCGGTGACCAGGTCGGCCGGGTGGCGATCGCGGCCGAGTCGGTCGACTGGTTGCGACACCTGCTCGAACACCCCTTCTCGATGGTCCACGTGCGCCGGGTCACCGTCGTGGTCGACTCCTGGCGGATCCCGCAGGGCGGTTGGTCCGGCCGGCTCGGCGCGATCCGCCACGTGCTCGCGCACCGGACCCGGTTCCCGCGTTCCGGCGAGGGCCGGGCGATGGTCGACATCGAGGTGCGCTGGTCAACCCCGCTACGCTCCGTACTCGCCGCGGTCATCCCACTGTTCACCCCGGTCCGGCCGCTGCCGCAGCCGGCGAGCCCCGACGTGATCGCCCAGGACGTACTGCCGGCCTGGCTCGGCGGAGGACAGAACACCGCCGGGGTGTCCGGCGCGCTGCCGGAGAACAACGACATCCGGGCGCACGACGTGGTGCTCACCGCCAGCGGTGAGCCACGACCGCTGGAGCAGCCGGCCGCCACCGAGACCAGCGTCGTCGAGGTGGTCGACTCCGCGGTGGCCGCACCCACCCCGAGCGACCTGTACGCGACCACCCTTGCCGCCGGCCCGTACGCGGCCGGCGCCGCCTCCCGGCCGGCGACGGTCCTGGTCGATCTCGAACGTTCGGTGGTGCAGCACCGCTACGGCCCGTTCGGCCGTTCCGCGGATCGGGCCGAGTTGACCTTCACCGAAGCCGAGGACGGTTGGGGTTACCGGCTCACCGGCCCGGACGGTCTGCTCTGCGAGGGCCGGATCGACCGGCCGTGGTTCGGCGAGGAGGCGCTCGCGGCGCTGGCCCGGACCGGGGTGGTGCACTGTACCCGGGTGCCGGCCCGGCATCCGGTCGCCGAGGCCGCGTTCCTGGTGCACCTGGTCCTGGCCGGGTTGCTGGTGCACGTACCGGGGCTGCCGGACGAGGTCGGCGCGCACCTGGCCGACGAGGTACGCGACGCGCTGCGCGAGGACCTGCCCGCCCGTGGCGACGACGACCTGGAGTGGGAGGTACGCACGGTCGCCCTGCGCCGCTCGGCGATGCGGCTGCACGCCAGCGGGTTCGTGCTGCCCCGGCTCGCCGCCAGCACCTTCCCGAGCCTGCCGGCGGTGCCGTCGGTGAGCGCGTTGCTGGTCACCAAGCGTCTCCAGCACGTGATCGAGGCGGTCAACGCGATCGAGAACCAGACGTACCCGAACTTGGAGATCGTGCTCTGCCTGCACGGCGTCGAACTGCCGGCGGAGTTGCGCGCCCGGGTGGCGCGCAGTTCGCGGCCGATCGAGATCATGACGCTGCCGCCGGAGCATGGGTTCGGTGAGGCGATCGGTGCCGCCACCGCCCGTGCCCGCGGCAGCCTGGTGACGAAGTTCGACGACGACGACACGTACGGGCCGGAACATGTCTGGGATCTGGTGCTGGCCCGGCACTATTCGGGCGCGACGATGGTGGGCAAGGGTGCGGAGTTCGTCTACCTGCAGACCCTGGACACCACGGTCCGCCGGGACGTCGGCCTGGCCGAGGAGTACATCTCGGTGGTCGCCGGCGGCACGATGCTGATCAGTCGGGGTGACCTGGAGCAGGTCGGCGGCTGGCGCCCGGTGCCGCGCTCGATCGACCGGGGTCTGCTCGACCGGGTCCGCCACGCCGGTGGCCTGATCTACCGGACCCACCCGCTCGGTTACGTCTACCAGCGGCGCTCGGACGGCCACACCTGGGATCCGGGTCTGGAATATTTCCTGCGTGGCGCCGGCATGCAGTGGTCCGGTCTGCCCCGGCACCGGGAGTTCGGCACCGAGTCCAGCCTGACCGGGCTGACCGGGTTGGGGGTCGACCAGGACACCGAACCGTGGGTGGCGCATCGGCGCTGACCAGGGTCGATGCGTCCTGGTCGGTGACCTTGGGGCGTAGCGCGCGAAGGCCCCGTAGGTACCCGGCAGAGTTGGTCGAGCGCTAGCAGAGTCCTTTTGCGAGCGAGTTACCGCGTCGTCACAGTATGAGCATGGCACGTTTACCCGATGGGCGTGGGCGATGATCCTCGTCACAGTCATCTCGGGGGCCGGCTCGATGCTGCGGGGAGGTGACGGTGACAACCGTCGCGCTCAAAGACGTGACCAAGGTGTTCGCGGACGGAACGGTCGCGGTCGACAGCGTGAATCTCGACGTCAACGACGGCGAGTTCATGGTGCTGCTCGGACCATCGGGCTGCGGCAAGTCCACCGTGCTGCGTATGGTCGCCGGGCTGGAGGAGCCGAGCAGCGGTGCGATCCTGCTCGACGGCGAACTCGCCAACGACCTGCCGCCGCGCGACCGCCGGATCGCCATGGTCTTCCAGGACTTCGCGCTCTATCCACACATGACGGTCGGCGACAACATCGCGTTCCCGCTGCGGCTGTCCGGGGTCGAGCCGACACCGCGAGCCGAACGGGTCAGCGACGTGGCCGGTGCGTTGGGCATCGGCGACGTACTCGCCCGTAAGCCGAGCCAGCTCTCCGGCGGGCAGCGGCAACGGGTGGCGATGGGGCGGGCGATCGTACGCCGTCCCGGTCTGTTCCTGATGGACGAGCCGCTGTCCAACCTCGACAGCGGTCTCCGGGCCGAACTGCGGGCGGAGATCTCCGGCCTGGTCCGGGAACTCGGCGTCAGCACCATCTACGTCACCCACGACCAGGCCGAGGCGCTGACCATGGCCGACCGGGTGGCGATCATGCGCAAGGGCGTACTCCAGGACGTCGGCACGCCGACCCAGGTCTACGGCCGCCCGGCCACCCTCTACGTCGCCGCGTTCCTCGGCAGCCCGAGGATGAACCTGCTGGAGGCGTCGGTTTACGTCCACCTCGACCGGTACGTCACCCTCAACCTCGGTGAACAGTCGCTCTACCTGCCCTGGGACGACATCCGCTCGCGGGCGGTGGCGCACTACCACGGCGAGCGGATCGTGGTCGGGATGCGGGCCGAGGCGTTGACCCCGGTCGCCGCGGACGCCCCCGGTGACGTGCTCCAGGGCCGGATCCGCTACCTGGAACACCACGGGCACGAGTCACTCGCCTTCCTGGACATCGGCGCCACCGCGATCGTCGTGGACGAACTCGGCGGGCCGACGCGGGAGCAGGCCGCCACCGGCAGCCGGCTGCGCCGGTTCGGCCACGCCGTGCAGCGGCTCACCGGTCGGGCCGCCGTGCCGAACCAGCCCGGCGCCGAACGTGAGACGGTCGGCCCCGGCGCGCGTACCAGCGTGCTCAACGATCCGGGCCGCCACCATCGCCGCCCGGCGGAACTGGCGGTCCGGCTGGCGCCGTACCCGGCGGTCGCGGCCGGACATCCACTGGCCATTTCGGTACGCATGGACGCGCTGCACTTTTTCGACGAACGCGGCGACCGGATCGACGTGGGGTGGCGGTAACCCGCCCCCACCACTTAGCGTCAATGTGCTGAGTTCCGCTTTTCCACCGAAGGGGATCATCCGTGGCATCTGACGGCTCCGGCCTGCTCGTCATCGAGCGCATTCTCCGGGATCGGCACGGCATCTGGCAGCAGGTGGTCGAGGAGCGGGACCTGAACGCGTTGACCGGCAAGATGCTGGCCGCGTCCGCGATCGCCCTGGCCTGTTACGGTGCCGTGCTCGGTGCCTTCCACAGTTTCCTGATGGCGCTCACCTCGGCCGTCAAACTGCCGCTGCTGTTCCTGATCACGCTGGCGATCTGTCTGCCGACGCTGTATCTGTTCAATCTGGTCTTCGGCGCCCGGCTCTCCGTACGCCAGGCGGTGGCGATGGTGATGGTCGCGATCACGGTCACCTCGATGTTGGCGGTGGCGTTCGCGCCGATCAGTCTCTTTTTCTTGATCACCGCGCCGGACTACGGATTCTTCAAACTGCTCAACGTGGCGATCCTGACGCTCTCCGCATTTGTCGGGCTGAAATTCCTGACCGGCGGCATGCAGGTGCTCAACGAGCACGGCCTGCTCGCCCCGGTGCAGCCGCAACCCCAGCAGCAGCCGGCGCAGGTGCCGGCCGCTCCCGCCGCGGTGACCGCCGCGCCGGCGCTGGTGCCCGCGCCGGTCACGGTCGGCGCGGCGAACGGTGACGGCGCGGCGCCGCTCGCCACGCCCGTACCGGTGGCCGCCGAGCCCGTATCGGTCGCCGCGGCCACCGCACCCGCTCCGGTCGCCGCCCCGGTGCCGGTGGGAGCCCAGCCGACCTGGCCGCTGTACCAGCTTCCGCCCGGATACCGGCAGCCGCACCCGGGGGCCAGGGTGGCGTCGACCGGTACCGCTCAGCGGCCGGCCAGCATGACCCTGCTCTACATCTGGATCCTGCTGTTCGGGTTCGTCGGCACCCAACTCGCCTGGACGCTGCGACCGTTCTTCGGCAGCCCGGGGCAGGACTTCGCCTTCTTCCGCAGCATCGACGGGAACTTCTACGCCGAGATCCTGCGCACCATCGCCAACCTCTGACCGTCGTCCGGCCTGTCCGCCCCGGCCCAGCGACCTGTGCCGGGTCGGGGCACGGGCAGTACGGAAGACAGGTTTCCGTCAGGTATTGCCGAGGTAAATTACTGGCGAGTAGCCTCCGGCTCATGACCATCGACTCGCGTCAGATCGCGGCCGGCATGCTCGATGCGGAGGCCGGCGAACTGACCGCCGAGATGACCGTGATCTGGACCCTGCGCCGGCGCTGACCTCGGACGAGGTGGGAAACACCATCGAGGAAAGACGTTTATCCGACCGGTTCCCCCGGATAAGTTGAGAGCGTGCTGGGTCTACCCGCTCATGTGACCGCGTGCCTCTTCGACCTCGACGGAGTGCTGACCCAGACTGCCCGGGTCCACAACTCCGCCTGGGCCGAGACGTTCGACGCCTTCCTGCGTCAGTGGGCCGACGCCCACGGCAAGCCGTTCGTGCCGTACGACCCGGGGCCGGACTACAACCGGTACGTCGACGGCCGACCTCGTGCCGACGGCGTACGGACCTTCCTCGCCTCCCGCGGCATCCAACTGCCGGAGGGGACACCCGACGACCCGCCCTCGGCGAACACGGTCAACGGCGTCGGCAACCGGAAGAACGAGATCCTGCTCCGCCGGATCCACACCGATGGCGTCCAGGTGTACGACGGCTCGGTCGCGTACCTGCACGCCGCCGCCCGCGCAGGGCTGCGCCGGGCAGTCGTGTCCGCCAGCGCGAACTGCCGGGACGTGGTCGCCTCCGC
The DNA here is from genome assembly GCF_040676775.1 of Micromonospora sp. NPDC049523. Taxonomy (NCBI): domain Bacteria; kingdom Bacillati; phylum Actinomycetota; class Actinomycetes; order Micromonosporales; family Micromonosporaceae; genus Micromonospora; species Micromonospora sp. NPDC049523. Next base: position 7,447 of record NZ_JBFAPP010000025.1, read on the forward strand.
CGGACTCGAAGACCTGCTGGAGGTCCGGGTCGACGGAATCGTGGCGGCCCAGCGGGGCCTGCGCGGCAAACCGCATCCGGATACCTTCCTGGCCGCCGCCGAGCAACTCGGCGTCAAGCCCGACCAGGCCGCCGTCTTCGAGGACGCGCTGTCCGGAGTCGAGGCGGGCCGAGGCGGTGGCTTCGGCTTCGTCGTCGGCGTGGACCGGGTCGGGCAGGCCACGGCGCTGCGCGAGCACGGTGCCACGATCGTGGTCGCCGACCTGGCCGAGCTGCTGACCGGCGAGGATGCCTCATGATCCGGGAACGGGCCTATCCGGTCGAGCCCTGGCACGTCCGGGAAACCCGCCTCGATGTCGACGTGCTGGCCCAGTCGGAATCGGTGTTCGCGCTCGCCAACGGGCACATCGGACTGCGCGGCAACCTGGACGAGGGCGAGCCGCACGGGCTGCCCGGCACCTATCTCAACTCGTTCTTCGAGCTGCGGCCGCTGCCGTACGCCGAGGCCGGTTACGGCTTCCCCGAGTCCGGGCAGACCATCGTCAACGTCACCAACGGCAAGCTGATCCGGCTGCTCGTCGACGACGAACCCTTCGACGTCCGGTACGGCGAGCTGTTCGACCACGAACGGGTGCTCGACCTGCGGGCCGGCACCCTGCACCGGGAGGTGCTCTGGCGCTCCCCGGCCGGCAAGCGGGTACGGATCCGCAGCACCCGACTGGTGTCCTTCACCCAGCGCTCGGTGGCGGCGATCCGGTACGAGGTGGAGCCGGTCGACGAGCCGCTGCGGCTGATCGTGCAGTCGGAACTGGTCGCCAACGAGGTGCTGCCGGCGCAGAGCAAGGATCCGCGGGTCGCGGCGGTGCTGGAGTCGCCGCTGCAGTCCGAGGAGCACCTGGCCCTGGAGGACGGGGGTCTGCTGGTCCACACCACCCGGGCCAGCGGGCTGCGGCTGGCCGCGGCGATGGGTCACGAACTGGAGGCTCCGGCCCGTACCACCCTGAGCACCGAGACCTTCGACGACTGGGCCAGGACCACCATCACCTGCGTACTCCAGCCGGGTGAGCGGATCCGGCTGGACAAGTACGTCGCGTACGGCTGGTCCAGCGAGCGGTCCCGACCCGCCCTGCGGGACCAGGTGGGCGCCGCGCTGGCCGGGGCCCGTTTCTCCGGCTGGGACGGGCTCCTCGCCGAGCAGCGCGACTACCTGGACGCCTTCTGGGACACCTCGGACGTACGGGTCGAGGGCGACCCGGAGGTGCAGCAGGCGGTCCGCTTCGGCCTGTTCCACGTACTCCAGGCGGGTGCGCGGGCCGAGTTGCGCCCGATCGCCGCCAAGGGGCTGACCGGTCCGGGCTACGACGGGCACGTGTTCTGGGACACCGAGACGTTCGTGCTGCCGGTGCTGACGTACACGCTGCCGTCGGCGGTGGCGTCCGGGCTCCGGTGGCGGCACTCGACCCTGCCGATGGCCCAGGAACGGGCCCGGACCCTCGGGCTGAACGGGGCCGCGTTCCCGTGGCGGACCATCCGGGGCCAGGAATGCTCGGCGTACTGGCCGGCGGGTACGGCCGCGTTCCACATCGCGGCGGACATCGCCGACGCCGTACGCCGCTACGTGCAGGCCACCGGCGACCAGGACTTCGAGCGCGAGATCGGGCTGGAGTTGCTGGTCGAGACGGCCAGGCTGTGGCGTTCGCTCGGGCACCACGACCGGGCCGGCAAGTTCCACCTGGACGGGATGACCGGCCCGGACGAGTACACCGCGGTGAAGAGCGACAACGTCTACACCAACCTGATGGCGCAGCGGAACCTGCTCGCCGCCGCCGACGCTGTGTCGAGGCACAGCGACCACGCCTGGCGGTTGGGTGTGGACGACGAGGAGACCGCCGCCTGGCGGGACGCGGCGAGCGCAATGCACATCCCGTACGACGAGGAGTTGGGCGTACACCAGCAGGTGGAGGGCTTCACCCGGCTCCAGGAGTGGGACTTCGCGGGCACGCCGCCGGAGAAGTACCCGCTGCTGCTGAACTACCCGTACTTCGACCTGTACCGCAAGCAGGTGGTCAAGCAGTCCGACCTGGTGCTCGCGATGCACTGGCGCGGGGACGCGTTCACCCCGGAGGAGAAGTCCCGCAACTTCGCCTACTACGAACGCCGTACGGTCCGCGACTCGTCGTTGTCAGCCTGCACCCAGGCGGTCCTCGCGGCCGAAGTCGGGCATCTCGAACTGGCCCACGACTACCTGGGCGAGGCCGCCCTGATGGACCTGCACGACCTGAACCAGAACACCCGCGACGGGGTGCACGTCGCCTCACTGGCCGGGGCGTGGATCGCGCTCGTCGCCGGCTTCGGCGGGATGCGCGACCATGGCGACACCCTCTCCTTCGCGCCCCGGTTGCCGAACCGGATCGACCGGTTGGAGTTCTCGCTGGTCTGGCACGGGCACCGGCTCCGGGTCGACGTACGCGAACGCGAGACGACGTACTCGCTGCGCGACGGCGACCGCAGCGGCGGGGTGGTGGAACTGTTCCACCACGGGGAGAAGGTCCGCGTTACCTCCGACGAACCGGTGACCAAACCGGTGCCGGAGGCGCGCCCCGCGGGTCCCGCACCGAAGCAGCCGCCCGGCCGTGCCCCGGCCCGCAGGGCCTCGGTGGCCGAGATCGCCGGCCCGACCGTCAAGTCCGAGGTGGAGCCCCAGCGCCCCCGCGCCCAGAAATAGGTCAGCGGCCGTCCCGGTCAGAGCAGGGACAGGTGTACGTGGTTGGTGTGGTCGCTGGACGGGTCACCCTTCGCGGAGGAGTACGCCTTCCAACCCGTTGCCGGGAACCAGATCTGCCGGTACCAGATCACGTACAGGATGCCGAGCCGCTCGGCGTTGCGGACCAGGAACGCGGCCAGGTTGTTGCCGTACGTCTTGTCGCCGCCGCTGGCGTCCCCGCCGAAGCCGCCGGCCTTCGCGGAGAAGTCGCAGGCTCGGCCCTTGGGGTGTTCGAACGGCCCGCCGCTGCGGTAACACGAGACGTACCGGGTGAAGCCGAGCCGTTTGGTCTCGTTCAGCGCGTGCAGCGTGCGCGGGGTGAGGCAGCCGCTGGTGGTCGGGTCGTTCTGGTTGCAGGACTGTGCCGGCAGGGAGCCGTCCCGGTTGCGTGGTGTGGGTTCCGCGACCGGCGAACTGGCGTTCACGAAGCCTTCGGTCGTGGTGCCGCCGACCTGGGAGAGGGCGCGTTCGGCGGCTTCCTTCTGCTTGGCCATCACGGCGAGTTGGCGCTGTTCCTCGGCCATCGCGGCGTCGGCCGCCGCCTTTGCCCGGGTGGCCCGGTCGCGCGCCTCGTACAGTTGGCGAAGTTTGCTGTTGTCGCGCTGCGCGATCAGGTCGAGTCCGCCGGCCCGGTCCATGAAGTCGTCCGGCGAGGCGCTGCCCAGCAACGCGGTCAGCGGTCCGATCCGGCCGATCCGGTAGGCGCTCACGGCGACCTCTCCGACCTCGGGTGCGAGCTGGTCGAGCTGCGTCTCGATCTGGCGGAGTTCGTCGGCGAGCGCCACCTGGCGCTTGCGGGCGTTTTCCACTGCGACGCTGGCGGCGGCGTAACCACGCCCGGCCGACTCGAGTACGTCACGTAAGAGGGGGTTGCCGCCCTCGTCTCCGGGTGCGCTCGGCGAGGAGGGTGCGGCTGCGGCAGGCTCGGTGGCTAGCGCCGCACCGGCCAGCAGACTCACCGCGGTGAGCAGGGTCAGGGCCAGCGAGAACCGCTGACGCATAGATCTCGTCATGCACGTTCCTCCCGTCGGCCGCCGACCGGGTTAGCTGACGGGTTCGGGACGGAACAGGCCCTACCGCATGTGCGGACTCACCCCGACTACCTGGTTCCCCGGCTCGCACAAGGCGATTGGGCGGCGGTCGTCGCCGACAGCAGAGGGGGTACCACCGGGTCGGAACCGAGGGTGACATTACCGGATCAGATGGACTTAGTACCTGATTTCACGGTCGCTACCGGTAATTTTTCCTGCTAGGCGTACGTGCCCCGACGGGCCTCGGTGAGGAGTGCCCGTCGGGGTTCGTCGGAGTACCCGGTCAGTTAGCGGCGGTCCCCGGTGGAGGGGACACCCGAAGGGTCGTGCGGTGTCACCCGGCGCGGGTCGTCCGAGGCCCGTGCCTGTGCCGCCTCGTCCGCCCAGTCCCGCCGCGCGCCCTCGCGCTTGTCGCGTTTGTCCCTCGGCGGGCTGGTGCCGGCTCGACCGGACTCCGACTTAGCGGATTTGTGGTGGGTCATGGCATCCTCACGATCGCCTCAGCGCGGGCCGCTGCCGCGGCCGCCGTTGGTCTTCCTGCCTGACCCGGTTCGCCTTCCCGACCGGCAAGCCGGCAAACGGGGATTGCCCGCCCGCCGCCGGGTTGTTCCAGGCACGCGCGGGTACCGGACAGCGGGTGGAGACAGTGACGACCGAGACCACGATCTGGGCCGGGGAGGTGCAGCTCACCGCCGACCTGGTCACCCCCACCGAGGGGACGGTCGGGGTGGTGCTGTTCGCGCACGGCAGCGGCAGTTCCCGGCGCAGCCCGCGCAACGTCGCGGTGGCCCGGGTCCTCAACCAGCGAGCCCTGGCAACCGTGCTGGTGGACCTGCTCACGCCCGAGGAGGAGCAGGCCGACGAGGAGACCGCGGAGCTTCGCTTCGACATCCCTATGCTCGCCGGCCGACTGGTGGGCGTGATCGACTGGCTGCGTGCCGAGCCCGACACGGCTGCCCTGCCGATCGGGCTGTTCGGCGCGAGCACGGGTGCGGCGGCGGCTCTGGTAGCCGCAGCCGAGCGGCCGGAGCACGTACCGGCCGTCGTCTCCCGCGGCGGCCGCGCGGACCTTGCGGGTCCAGCCCTTTCCCGCGTACGGGCGGCGACGTTGCTGCTGGTCGGCGGTCGGGACGAACAGGTGATCCAGTTCAACCAGCAGGCCCGCGACGCGCTCGGCGGGGAGGTGGAACTGCGGATCATTCCCGACGCGACCCACCTGTTCCCGGAGCCCGGAGCGCTGGAGCAGGTCGCCGACCAGGCCGCTGGCTGGTTCGCCGACCGCCTGCCCAGCTTCGGCGCCGCACCCTGACCGGTGCCTCGGTCCGTGCCCCGTCCCGCCGCCGCCCGGCCCGTTCGTCAGCGGGATTGGCGGGTAACCCGCTGGCATGCACATCGGAATCATCGGCGCAGGAAACGTTGGTGGAACGCTCGCCCGTCGTCTCGCCGCGGCGGGCCACGAGATCGCGATCGCGAACGCGAGCGGCCCACAGAAGATGCAGGACCTCATGGGCGATCTCGGACACCGGGCCCATGCGGTGCCTCCGTCGGAGGCGGCACGCTTCGGCGACGTGGTGATCGTCGCCGTGCCGTTCGGCCGGTACAACGAACTGCCCACGGCGGAGTTCAAGGGCAAGACCGTCATGGACACCGGGAACTACACACCGGAGCGGGACGGGAACATTCCCGAGTTGGACGAGGACAGGACCACCTCCAGCGAGATGGTGCAGCAGCACCTGCGGGGCGCGCACGTGGTCAAGGCGTTCAACACCCTGCACGCCGAGGACATGCGCGACCACGCCCGTCAGTCCTCGGCCCAGGAGCGGTACGGCATCCCCATGTCCGGCGACGATCCGCAGGCCAAACGGGCCGTCGCGGATCTGGTCGAGGAACTCGGCTTCCAGCCGGTGGATGCCGGCGATCTCGCGACGGGTGGGCGTAAGCAGCAGCCGGGCGGCGTGACCTACGACGCCGATTTCACCGCCGACGAGCTGGTGGAGGCGCTGCGCCTGGACTCCTGACCATTGTCCGGGTTACGCCGGGTCCCGCCCCTGACGCAGCGCGGTGACCGTGTCGACCACCCGGTACACCACCGCGGTCACCGGCACCGCCACGAAGGCACCGGCGATCCCGCCGAAGAGCGTGCCCGCGGTCACCGCCACCAGGATCACCACCGGGTGCAGGCGTACCTGCCGTTTCATGATCAGTGGTTCGAGCAGGTTGCCTTCGGTCTGCTGTACGGCGATCACCGCCAGCAGGGCGAGCAGGGCGGTGGTCGGACCCTTGGCCGCGAGCGCGACCAGCACCGCGACGCTGCCGGCGACCGTGGCACCGATGATCGGGATGAACCCGCCGAGAAAGGTGACCACCGCCAGCGGAAAGGCGAGCGGGACTCCGAGCAGGACCAGCGCCAGCCCGATGCCGATGCCGTCGATCGCCGCGATCGCCACCGTGCCCCGCGTGTACGCGCTGAGCGTGTGCCAGCCGTTGCGACCCGCCTGGACGAACGCCGGCCTGGACCGGTCGGAGACCCGGCTCAGCACCCAGTGCCACATCGGCCGCCCGTCCTTGAGCAGGAAGAACAGCAGTACGAAAATCAGCAGTACGGCACCGGCCACCTCGGCTGCCGTACGGGCTCCGGCCACCGGGTCCGGTGTCGATTTACGCAGCCCGTCGGTCGCCTGCTTGGTCCACCGGTCCAGTTGCTCCGGGCTGACCGGCAGCGAACCGGTGATGAAGTCCCTGGTCCGGTCCAGCCCTTCGTCCAGTTGCTTGCTCAGGCTGGAGAACTGGTCGGCCGTCAGCGTCCACACCAGGTACGCGGCTCCGCCGATCACCGCCAACAGCAGGAACAGGGAGATGAGTGCGGCCAGCGCCGGGGGCAGGCGCAACCGGCGCAGCCGTACGGCCAGCGGGTCGAGCATGGCGGCCAGGAAGAGGGTCGCGGCGAGCGCGATGGTCAGCGGCGCGAGCCGGGAGGCGAGGGTGGCGAGCAGGTAGACCCCGCCCGCGATGATCAGCAGGCAGGCACTCCACACCACCGACCAGCGCAGGAACCAGGGCAGGCTGTCCCAGGTGCTGTGCACCCGTTGCTGGGCACCCTGGATCCGTTCGAGCCTGCCGTGCAGCGGCGCCTCCGGCTCCGGCGCCGCCGGGCCCGCCCCGACGGCGTCCGGATCGGGTGCCGCGGTGCCGTCAGACACGGTCGGCCCCTCGCTCGCTCGCCATGGTCACGGTGACCCCTCTCGATGTCGGCGGAGGGGCATTACCCGGTCAGGGGTGTGTCGACACGTCTGGGCGGGGCGTCCAGAAGCCTACGCGATGAGGCGATAGCTCCGGGTTTCGTCTTGAATATCGCTCTGGCCGTTGACCAGGACAGGCGGCTGGGGCTCCCGCGTGGCGCGGGAGCCCCAGCCTGGTTCGAGTCGGTTCAGGGTCGAGTCGGTTCAGGGACGGCCGTCGGCCCCGCACTTGATGATCGGCCGGATGCAGTCCTGCACCCGGCGTGCCATCTCGGCCTCGGGCCAGGCGTTGAAGAAGTCCCCGTGCATGGTGTAGCCGGCGCCGGAGGCGAGCCGGAACCGGGCCGGGTCACCGTTGGCCGGGTATCGCAGCACCTGGCGCAGCTTCGGGACCGGCACCGGGTGGGTGCTCGGGCAGCCACCGTTGACCGGGTACGCCATGTGGCTCTTGTGATCGGGTGAGTCGAGGTCCACGCCGTTCCAGCACTGCGGGAAGTCCAGATACGACTCGATCATGCTGCCGGCGGGACAATTCACGAAGTCCTTCGACGCACCCACCTCGCCGTGGTGCAGGCAGGACCAGCGGGAGTTGGTGGAATCGTCCGGCGCGGTCGCACGCGCGTTTCCGGCCACGATCCGCAGCCCGAGCGGCAGCGGCTGGATCTGCGCGATCACGTCGTCGCGTACGCCCTCGCCGAGGTAGTAGAACGTGGTGATCTCGGGCTCGACCGGCTGGTCACTGACGTACAGGGTCGGCACCCAGTACGACGACTTGTCCACCGCCGGGTTGCAGTTGCTGTTCGCGTTGAGCAGGTCGGGCAGTTCGGTGTGGGCGTTGGTGGCCTCGCTGCCGAAGAAGCTGTGCATGTGCGAGGCGCCGGGCAGGCCGGGGAAGACGATCGGGTCGTCGGGCAGCCGGTGGCTGAACGGGCAGTCGGCGAGGAACTCCGCCACCCTGACCGGTTCGGCGGCGGCATCGGCCTTCGACACGGCGGCGGTGAGGTAGCTGCCCAGCAGCGCGACCAGGGCAGCGAAGAGCAGGGCCAGGCGCAGTCGTGGCCGGGTGACGAGAGCGGATCTCCGGTGCATACGGAAACTCCTTGGGGGCTCACGGGTGGGGGAGCACGTGCGGTGGAGTGCCGGGGCGTCGAGGGGGACGCCCGCGGGGACCGGCCGGGGTGACCGGCCCCCGAAGCGCGGGACGGTTACTGGTAGACCCGTACGTAGTCGACGAGCATCCGGGACGGGAACGGCGTGGTGCCGTCCACCGGTCCGGGGAAGTCGCCGCCCACGGCCAGGTTGAGGATGATGTAGAACGGGTGGTCGAAGATCCACGGTCCGCGGGTCGCCTCGACCGTTTCTTTGCTCGCCACGAAGACCGTCTGGCCGTCGAGCTTGAAGGTGATGCCGCGGCTGTCCCACTCGGCGGCCCAGACATGGAAGTCATCGGCCAGGTCCACCCCGCCGGGCGCCGGATACTTCTGCCCGTAGCCGCCACCGCCGTTGTAGGCCGGTGCGTGCAGGGTGGAGTAGCCCTCGAAGGTGTTGCGGCCGAGGACCTCCATGATGTCGATCTCGCCGTTGTACGGCCAGGGGCGGCCGGTGAGGAAGTCGGCGCCCATCATCCAGAACGCCGGCCAGAGCCCGTTGCCCTTCGGCACCTTGACCCGCGCCTCGACCCGCCCGTACTGCACGGTGAACTTGCCGCCGGTATTCATCCGGTGCGACGTGTAGTCACGCCCACCAGCGGTCTCCCGCCGTGCCTCGATCACCAGCGAACCGTTGCCGTCCATGTTCGCGTTGTTGTTGTTCGTGTAGTACTGGACCTCGTTGTTCTGCCCGGTGCCGGGGTCGATGGTCCACTTCGCCGGGTCCGGCTTGCTGCCGGCGGCACCGTTGAACTCGTCGCTCCAGACCAACTCCGTGGCCGGGAACGTCGGGTCGGCCGGTTGCGCGGGCGGGGCGGTCGGGTTGCCGCCGGTGCCGTACACCTTGAACTCGTAGAGCGAGTAGCCGTACGGCCCGGAGCGGGCGGTCCCGTACATCCGCACGTAGCGACCGGTGCCGGTGGCGTTGATCGTCTCCTTGAAGCCCCGGCCGGTGGTGGTGGAGTAGATCGTGGTCCAGGTGGTCGCATCCGGCGAGACCTGGATCTGGTACGCGGCCGCGTACGCCGGGTCCCACTGCAGGACCACCTGGTTCACCGTGGCGGTGGCGCCGAGGTCGACGTAGATCCAGCCGGGGTCGACCCAGCCGGTGGTGGAACTCGTCGCCCAGCGGCTGGCCGGATCGAGGTCGAACGCCTTGTCGGGCGTGCACTCGAAGCAGTTCACGTCGCTCTGGTCGGTCGAGGCAACCGCCGGCTTGCCGTACGACAGCAGCCCTTCCTCGGCGGCGCTGGCCGCCCCCGGCGTGACGCTCAGGTAGCCGCCGAGCAGGGCGAGTAACGCGGTCAGCGTGGCGATCCCACGCCACCGAACGGTGCTTGGAACAGTAGGGGCCCGATCCATCAGTCCTCCTTCGCGGAGTAGGACGAATGGCATCAACCCATGACGGGCTGGTGTCATCTGGACTAAGAGAGCGCTCCCTTGCAACCCACTCTTAACCGGATCATCACCACTGTCAATTCGGGGAGGTGATCGGAGAGCGCTCTCCGTCGTGGGTAGCGCTCCCAGGTGGGTGATTGGAAGACGGGCTGGCAGCGACCTCGCCGGGTCAGCGAAAGGTCTGAATTGCCAGGTAGAGAGCGCTCCCGCAACAAACGCCCGCCCGACCGATCACGGCGCCCCGCCCCGGCGCCGCAGATTTCTCAAAATTTCGCCGATATCGTGCTGTGGCATGAGCATCGAACCCTCGCCGACGACCGATGGGCGCGGCACGACCGTGCCGGAGCTGACCGAGCGGCTGCGGAAGTTCGTGGCCGAGCGTGACTGGCAGCAGTTCCACACCGCGAAGAACCTGTCCATGGCACTGGCCGGCGAGGTCGGTGAGTTACTGGCCGAGTTGCAGTGGCTTACCCCGGACGAGGCGGCACGGGTGATGGCCGACGACCCGGCGGCCGGCGCGCGGATCCGCGCCGAGATCGGCGACGTGATGATCTACCTGACCCGGCTGGCCGACGTACTCGACATCGACCTCGTGGCCGCCGCCCACGACAAGCTCGACGACTCGGCCCTGCGCTACACGGTCGAGCGGTCGTACGGCTCGGTCGCGAAGGTCCCGCCAAACCAACCGTCCGGGTTGTAGCCCTCGGTTGATCTTCTGGCTACAGTCGTGGCAACAAAGCGGTCCGACGGGCTTCCGATGTCTGGATATGCCCCCCATCCGCACGATCAATTCGTGCTGCCCGGGGGCAACTGTCGATGTCGGCGTACCGTACGTCCGCTGCTGGTCTATTGCGTCTGGCCACCGAGGGCACCCTCGCTGACCGAGTGAACGAGCAGGTCACGATGGCACGCGGTCACGGAGTCGGCCTCGCGGAGAAGCGGTCCTGGTCGCGCAGCCTCTCCGTTCTGGCTCAGGACCTCGTGGATGCCGGGCTTGGCCAGGTAGAGGTGCTTGCGGAGTACCAGTTGCCGCTCACCAGCAAACGGGTCGACGCCATTTTGGCGGGAGTCGATCCCCGTACCGGGGCTGATTCGTATGTCGTGGTCGAGCTGAAACAGTGGTCCTACGCGACCGCCTACGAGGACTCGTCCACCCTGGTCGCGGTCGAGCACGTCCGAGGCCCGCGACTACATCCCGGTGAACAGGTTGCCGACTACTGCGAGTATCTCACCGACTTTCTCGGAGTGCTGCACGACCGGCGCAACCCGGTGCACGGGCTGGCGTACCTGCACAACGCGGTCGACCGAGATGTCAGCGATCTGTTCCAACGGCCGCCGAGCGAGCAGAGCCTGATCTTCACGAAGCAGAGGCGGGGGCAGTTGCTCGACTACCTTCGCGCGCGTCTCGCTCCCGAACCGGGTGCTCCGGCTGCGGACCGGTTCCTGAGTAGTTCCGTACGGCCGAGCAAGCATTTGCTCACCCACGCTGCGGCTGAACTGAAGGAACGATCGAACTTCACCCTGCTCGACGAGCAGCGGGTCGCGTACGAGTTGGTGTTGCACTCAGTCGAGCGCGCGCGTTCGGCGGACCATAAGCGGATTGTGGTGGTGGCCGGCGGGCCCGGCAGTGGCAAGAGTGTCATCGCCCTGTCGGTGCTCGGCGAACTGGCCCGCCAGCAGCGCCCGGTGATGCACGCGACCGGGTCGCGATCGTTCACCCAGACCCTGCGCCGGTACGCCGGCCGCGGATCAACTCGGCTGCAGGCGATGTTCAAGTATTTCAACAGTTTCATGGACGCGGACCGGAACGGCTTCGACGTGCTGATCTGCGACGAGGCACATAGGATCCGGGAAACGTCGGTCAATCGGTACACCCCGAAGACAAAGCGTGACTCCGCCCGACCGCAGCTCGACGAGCTGATCGCCGCCGCACGGGTCCCGGTCTTTCTGCTCGACGAACACCAGGTGGTCAAGCCTGGTGAGCTGGGCAGCGTCGACGTCATCTCGTCCCACGCGGAGAAGCTCGGCCTGAGCGTCGAGGTGGTATCACTGCACGACCAGTACCGGTGCGGCGGCAGCGAGATGTACGAGCGCTGGGTGCTGGAACTGCTTGGACTTAGCGGCGAAGGCTCGTCGACCTGGGAGGGTGACGGCCGGTTCGACCTGCGGTTGGCTGAGTCCCCGGAGCAAGCGGAATCCTTCCTCGCGCAGAAACAGGCGCGGGGAGAAACGGCCAGGATCTCGGCCGGCTACTGTTGGCCGTGGAGCGACCCGCGCCCGGACGACTCGCTCGTGCCCGACGTGCAGGTGGGCGCCTGGTCCCGCCCCTGGAATGTGAAAAGCGAACGTAGCGTCGGCGAAGCACCGGGCAGCGCCCTCTGGGCCACCGACCCGAACGGCTTTGGCCAGGTCGGATGCATCTACACCGCGCAGGGCTTCGAGTACGAATGGTCTGGCGTGATCATCGGCCCCGATCTCGTGGCACGAAACGGTCGGCTGGTCACCCAGCGGGGCGAGTCGAAGGACCCGTCATTCAAGAGCCGCAAGTCGGTCACGGACGAAGAGGCCGACCGGCTTATCCGCAATACCTACAAGGTGCTGCTCACTCGGGGAATGCGGGGCACGATGCTCTACTCCACCGACCCGGAGACCCGCGACTACCTGGCGAAGCTGGTGCAACCGCGCCGTACCCTGGAGACGTTGTACGAGCCGATCACCGACGGGGTCTACCGCGTACAGAAGCTGTAGCGGCGACAGGCGACTACATGAGACCGAGTACGACGCAATTCGGGTCGGTCAGCGGGCGTGCTTCGGCGGATTTGAAATCCGGAGCCGAAGGCCGACCAGGCGTACGGGCGGAAGGCGAGGACCGGGCCGGGTCGGGTCGGTCCGGTCTTCGCTGTCGCGTACGTCGACCGGTCGCCTCCGTTGTCGCCGCTACGGGTGCTCTTGCGCCACTTGTCGCTGGTCAGGTCAACCATGGCGAACCATCCTCGGTGGCACTCAGGCCTGGTTTGACGCATCTACGGAATTTGCCAACAGAGTTTCGAGATCCTGATCGGTGACCTCGGGGTTGCTGAGGATGTGAAGGATGGTCATGCCCTGGATCCGGCCGACCATCTGCGGTTCGACGCTGATGTCGATGCTGGGGTCAAGAGCTGCCCTGACCAGTTTCTCCGCAGCGGTCGGGTCGATTTGCGATCCACTCGGAGCGGCGGCGCGCATCTCTGCCACGAACAACATGATCTCGCCGGCAGTCGCTTTCGGGCTCAGGCGTCGGTTCACCGAGAAGTAGAAGACAGCGCCGAGCAGGGTCGGGAAGTTGTCCCACCCTTGCGCATCGAGCTCGGCCTCAATCCGATCGTTGGCTTCGTGATCCCCCTTCACCATCGTCCGGATGTACTCGACCATCTCGGGCTTGATCTTCATCGTGCTTCCTTTCGCGGCGTTTCTTGATCATGTTCCAGAGACCCTTTGTCCCCACTGCAACTGCGCCAACCGCCATGACGACGCCGGCAACGGGATGATCGACGGTCGGACGTGCTACCTGTGTATCTGCACCAGGCGAGGTGGTCGCGGTGGTGTTGGCCGTCGGCCCCGGCCCCTCCTTGTACTCCCTGAGCAGCTCCTTGAGGCCGGTTGTTACGGCCTGCTCGACTTGTTTGAGGGTGTCCTGGGTATCGTCGGCCTTCTTCACCTGTCGACGCAGGAACGCGGCGACCCCGCTGCTTGCATTCTCCGCTTCGGCCACGAGCCTTTCCCCCGAGGGGGCCGTGCCATCGGAGGCTTGGTGCGTCGGCGCGGAGCCGGGCGCGATGGTGTTCAGGTAGATGGTCAGGCTCTCGTTTGCCTTGGCCAGTAGTCGGGCGTAGCGGGCGACTTTCTCGCTGGCGGTCTGGCTGGCGGTGACGGCAGCCCGGATCTTGCTGTGGTCGGTGCCGGTCGCCACTTCGGTGAAGTGGGCCTTGGCCTGGTCGGCGTCGGCCTGGGCACGCAGTGCCGTGACAACCGCGGCGTCCAGGCTTTCGAGTACGGCACGCAGTTGCGCCACGACGTCCCCGACGCTGGCTGTCATCCGAGGCTGGTTAGGTAGTCGTCGGCGCTGTCGACTGCGGCGCTGAACCGGCTGAGGGTCGGGCTGACCTCGTCCTTGGCCTCGTCCAACAGCTTCCGTACCTTCTCGACGTCTTCGTTGCGGCTGTCGTGCAGGAGTTGTAGGGCGCGTGAGGTCGCGTCCGTTGCGCTGCTCGCGGCCTGCTCGAAGGTCTCCTGCCCCTGTTTCGTCGCGTGGATGCCTTCGCGGAGGGTGGCTTTCACCTCGCTGACGTTCACCGCTTCGGCTCCGTCAGCCGAGCAGGCCGATGTAGGCGCGGGCGGCCTGTCCACTGCCCTGGATCAGGGTTGCGGCTTCGGTCAGGCGCTGTTTGCTCTGTTCGGCTCTGGCGATGGCTTCGCCGATGGTCTGGTGGCCGGTGCCGGCCGCGACAGCGCGGAGTCGGGCGAGCAACTGTTCGGTGCTGCTGATCGCGCCCTGGATCTGGTTGACGGTGCTGTTTCCCTGCTCTGCGGCCTGTATGAGCGCCGCCTTGACCTCCTCGATGCTGGCCATCCCGCTCCCCTTCGGATCGCCGTCGTCGTCGCAGACCACCTGTGCCGAGCGCCGTCGTGTCGAAGCTGAGCGCATGTCACGTTTGCGTGGTCGACCGAACACTATCGGGAGTGGGCAATGTGTCGCAGCCCCGAAACCGACCCGCTGAGCGGCCTCGGCTGGGGTACCAACGTCGGGGTGTGGCGGATTGGTGCCCCTACAGGGGTAGTGGAAGACCACAGCCCGCGCCGGACCGGGTGCCGTCGGCAGGACACGCGTGCCCTGGAGGGGAAGCCGGGGCGCGCAAGGATGCCATGGTCTCGGAGGCACCGGCCGGACAACCGTCTGGCAACCTAGTCGGGCGCTCTCGACGGTGTGGGGCCCGCGATCGGTAGCAGCCGACGGCTGTGTGATGAGTCACTAATACCCTTTTTGTCCCGGCGTGGATGCTGTGGAACAGTCGTCCTTCGCGGCGTAGGGGATCCAGCGCAGGCCTTGGCGCGACCATGCCTCGGGCGGGAGCTGAACCGCCGACGGCCCGCGACCGTGTAGAAGCCGGGTCCGAGTCAGAACGAGCAGAGAGAGCTGAAGAGCAACCATGAGCGTCAAGATGGCCGATGTCCGCGACATGTACACCGTACATATTGCGTTTCGGCGTGAATTCGGCCAGCTAGCGTCGTTGGTACGGGCGGTCGGGGACGGCGACACCGCACGCGCGGCACTGCTCGGCGATCACGTCGAGTTGCTCTGTGCCGCGCTGCACTCCCACCACAGCGGTGAGGACGAGCTGTTGTGGCCGAAGTTGCTGGAGCGCGGTGCCGAGGAGACCGCACCCCTGGTACACCTGATGGAGGCACAGCACGAGGCGGTCGACAAGGCAATCACGGAGATCAACGCAACGTTGCCCCTGTGGCGTGGCAACGCCTCCGTGTCGGGTCGGGAGACGCTGGCGGATGCGCTCGACCGGCTGAACGAGTCGTTGGTCGAGCACCTGGGCATGGAGGAGGAGCGGATCCTTCCGCTGGCAGAGAAGCACATCACCGCGGTGGAGTGGGAGCAACTCGGGCAGCACTCCATGGCGGGGATGCCGAAGAAGCGGCTGCCCCTGATCTTCGGCATGGTCATGTACGAGGGTGACCCCGAGGTCATCAAGGAGGTCCTCGACACGATGCCGCTCCTGCCGCGCTTGCTCATGCCGACCATCGCGCGGCGGTTGTTCGCCTCGCATTCCAAGCGGATCCACGGCACCCGAACCCCTGCCCGCCAAGCAGCTCACTGAGCAGCGCGGCGGTCATAGGCGTACCAGCGCGGCGATTCCGAGTAGTAGCCAGGCGGTGAGCCCGGACAGCATCGACGCCTGCAACAGGGTGTGCTTGCGCCATGCGATCCGGGCCACCGCGATCACCTGTTGGCAGATGAGCACCAGCTGGTCGTCGTCTGGCTCGCTGACCAGGACCTGCGCCAGTTCGCTGGCGGTGCCGGAACGAAGCGCGCCGAAGTAGCCGATTCCGACCGTGTACGGTGCGGCGTTCCCCCGGCGGTCGAGCCGGGGGAAGATCGCCGCACCGGCAATCACGATGGCCAGTACCAGCATGGCGACGCTTGCCAAGGTCAGTGCGCCGTGTGCCACGGTGGGCGTACCGGACAGCACGGTGAGTATCGCGGCCAGCAGTGCCGCGTGCAGCGTGAGTACGACGGAGGCCTTCGTGTCGGCCTTTGCCGTCGACTCCACCACACTCTGGTGGAACTGCCAGGCGAGTTTCACCGCTTCGCTCCGATCCCGGGGCATGGACCGGCTTCCTCCTTCCGTTCAGCCCGGCGGCAGTTGGTCCGACGGGGGAGTTACGGTCTGCTCGCTCCGGGTCGCGTCACTGACCTCGCTCCACCAGGCAGATACGGGTGTCTGACAGGCTTGGAGCGAATTGTCGGCACAGGTTTCGGAGTTGCCGAGCCCGACGATCAGTCCGACTATCACCACGATCAGCACCCGCCGGAGCCGTGTCTCCTCGGTCAGGCTGCTGATGCCCGCCTGGCTGAGCCGGTGTCCGATCTGCACGACGTTCTCCACGATCTCGCCGTAGAGGTAGACCGTGTTCGGAGGACGCTGTCCCATCCGGCGCAGCACCGTGGTCAGGAGGTACTCCGGCAGGACGGCGATCAGACCGGTGAGCGTGAACAGCGCCGACCAGACCGGGCGGAGCAGCCGATCGGCCGAGGTCAACGCCCGGAGTACGACGGTGACCAGGATGAACAGGAGTACGACGAGCACCGGCAGCGCGATCAGCACCCGCGTGTCTGGCGGGAGCCAGGAGAGCAGCCAGTCGACGATCGGAAGTCCGTCGTCAATCATTGTGCACCTCGTCCCGATCGGTGCTGGTCCGACTGCTGTCGTCCGATTCGTCGTCGTGCGCGTCATCGGGCTGGAGCACCACATCGGCGGATCGCTGCGTCAGCTCGGCCATCGGTACGTCGAGGATCTTCGTGAGCGAGAAGACGCCGGCCGACTGTTTCGAGACCAGGCCCATCACGGTCCGGATCAGTTCGGTGTTCACGCCCTCCATGTCGGCGGGAAGGATCATCCCCTTGTCGATCATTTCGGCCAGGAGCTTGGCCTGCCGTTCCTCGGCCACAGCCTTGTTCTCGATGATCATCCGGACGACGTCCTTCGCGTCATCGGGAGTACGTCCCAGATGGGTGGCGAGCACCGCGGCGTCGCCCCGCTCCATCGCCTCCATGAACAACTTCGCGCGCTGCTGCTCGGCATCGAGTTCCTGTTGCTTCTCCCGCTGCAGGCGGTCGAGTTCCTGCTCCTGTTCGAGCCGCTTCGTCTTCAGCGCGGACGCCTGCCGGATCTCCTCCCGCGCGACCTCCGCCTCGGCCTGCAACTGTTCCAGTTCCTGCGCCTGCCGCTGCTTCTCCACCTCCACGTCGTGGGTCTCCTGGATGAGGATCCGATCACGGATGGCGGTACGCCGGGTACGCAACCATTCCTGACCCGCCTCGTCGAGGGTGATCTCGACCGCGAAACTGTGCACCCAGAGGCACTCGTCCAGCAGGCGACCCTTCGAACTCTCGAACTCCGCCTGGATCGCGGTCTCCAGGTCGAGGCTCTTCTCGATGTCGTACCGGCGGCTGAGTCGTAGCATCCGGCCCCGGATCTGCTGACGGACGATGTCGGTACCGTCCTGAATGCCCTGCCGTACGACCTGTGCCGCGTCATGCACGCGCCAGGTCACCTCCACCGCGGCGGTGAAGGCGTAGCCGTCGTTGTCGCTCTTGAGCTCGAAGGTGAAGCTCGAACTGTGGTGCGCGACGTCGACCTCGTACTGGGTCGAGTGCGGCGCGAACGCCAGCTCACCGAGGGTTCGGCGGTCCGGGACCACGCGTACGTCGCCGCCGTTGGTCGCGACCACCAGGCTGATCCCGGCCCTGGGCTGGACCGACGCGCCAAAGGGCCGGAACCGCCGCAGCCGGGTTTCCGAGAGGATGAGTTTCACCGGGCTAGCCGTCATTGTCGTCTCCCTTGCCGAGCAGTTGCGCAGTCAGCACTTCCGAGGTGTGCGGGGCGAGTGGCTTCTTGCCGCTCGCCCAGGATCTGGCGTGTCTCAGGACGGTGGCGCGGGCCCGCCCGCGCTCCGGTCCGCCGACGGCCGTGGTCATCAATGCGGCGAGCGCGGCCCGTCCACGTGAGTCACCGTCCACACGTTTCGCCCACTCCGTCAGCACCTCGCCCGCGGCCTCGTGGGCGATCGGGCTCACCAGGGCGTCGGCCCACAGCGCCGCGATCAGCCTGTGCAGTTCCGGGTCGCCGTCGGCAAGCCAGAGCAGGCCGTGCCACGCGGTGGCGTCCGGGCGGTCGTCGACCGGGTTCATCAGGGTCGCGTCCTGCGCAGCGGTCAGGAAGGCGGAAAAGCCGCTGAACGTACGCGCCCGCGTGTCGTTACGCACGTCCTGCGGGGTGTCGATCCGCTCCGCCCGTTGGGACTGCGGTGGTGCCTCGATCACCAGGCCTGTCGTCCATACCCGCAACCGACTGAGTACCCGTCGGACCGTCACCTCGTCCCCCTGCACGATCAGCAGGGTGACGCTGTTCGAGATCACCGCTGGGAGGCCGTGATCGGTCTCGGTGGCGAGGTGGTCGAAGGCATTCAGGGCGCCGTCGAGATCCGTCAACCCCAACTGCCCGTACGCGCGGGCCGCCGTGTTGCGCCAGTGCGACCCGAAGGTGTCCAGGTGCCACTCGTTCACCATGCGTCGGGTCACCGCGCTCAACGCCGGATCCTGAGCGGGTACGGTGACCGCCAGCGCGGCAGCCTGCCGGTCGTACGCGTTACCGCTGGCCGCCCAGGGGAAGATGACCATCCGGCGTACGTAGTCGAATGCCTGTACCGCGAAAACCCCGACGGCGTGCGCCGCCCCGTACCGGACGGCGGGGACGGGGTGCCGGGCCAGCGTACGGAGCCATTGCAGCAGAGTCAGGCGGACCTCGGCGTACTCGGTCCAGACCCGGTTGAGGACCTGTCGGGGCAGGCTCGGGTCGATGAACCGGACCATCTCCATCGGCGTGGAGCCGTACCGTGTCTGGTGCGGGCGGTAGCTGATCCTGGCCAGTGCCGCTTCCAGTCGTACGGTCCGGCGGACCTCGAACGGATCCCGCGCCTCCTGCTCTTTCTGCTCTGTCGGCGGCGGCACGAGTTCCTTCTCCAACAGGGTCGCCGCGTCCGTGACGAGTTCGTAGCCGAAGTCCGGCAGGGTGGCCAGCGCGATCACGAAACAACGGGTGCCGGTGTCCAGCCCGTCGAACCAGGTCTCGAAGCTGGCGCTGGTGAGCCGGGTGAGCTGGGACCGGATCCGTTCCAGCGAGAAGTCGTCGGCCTTCGCCGCGTCGGCGAGGATCCGGGAGAAGCCCGCCATCCGGGAAACCCGGTCCTCACGGTCGAACGAATCACCCAGCAGTGCGAGCACCTCGGCGTCGTTGAGGATCTCGTTCGCCCGCTCGCTGCCCGACTCGTGGTCTCCGAGGCGGCGGCGCAGATGTGAGGTGAGTACCTCCACGGCCGCCGGTGAGTCGCCCAGTTCGGCGAGGTATCGGGAGAGCAGACCGTCGGGGAACCGGTTCCGGGGGTCGACGGTGATCACCAGCCAGCTCCCGCGCTTGGTGAGGTCCTCGCAGAGCCGCCCGATCTCGAACTCCTGAAGTTCGGCGATCACCGGCGTGGCCGCGTTGCGCAGCAGGTAACCGGCGCCCTGTTCGAGCTGGTCGACGGTGAGTCGGCGCAGCGCGGTGTCCGGCGCGAGTTCGTTGACGGCGACCGCGCCGGCGTCGAGCAGCAGCCGGGTACCGGCGGTCCCGCCGCCTCGACCGGAGGGCACCCGCAGGATGAGCAGCCGTTGCTTGACGACCAGGTCGTCGAAGCCCGCCGGGGGTACGAAGGCGTGCCGGACCTCGTCCAGGATCTCCCGGCTGACGGCCAGTGGGGCGGGCTCCCGTCCTCCACCGGGAGGGCCGCTGCCGTAGTAGTGGTTGTTGTTGACCTTCTTGTCCCGCATGACCACGTCTTGCTCGGCGGCGACCTCGTCGATGTGGGTCCCGCCCGCCATCACGAGGCGTTCGCCCCGGCCGCCGTATCCGTCCCCGGGCAGAGCGCCCGTGTCGGAGCCGGCCAGGGATTCCGCCCCGCCATGGCCGCCACGCAGCCCCTCGACCAGCGCCTCGGAGAGCTGCTGGTCGGTGCCGACCGAAGCAGGGCTGGCGCCGGCCGCAGCGGGCCCGGTATTCGTTTCGCCGCTCATCGTCGGGCCTCGTGGTGGTACTCGATCTTGTCGCGCATCACGACGTCGTTGCCGGCGGTCACGGGACCGTGGATGTGGACCCCCGCGCTCGGCGGATCGGCGGGCCGGCTGTCGTGAGCGGCGGTACCACCGGTGGACCCGTCTCCGGCGGTACGAGCGGAGGGCGGGCCGACAGGCGGAACCTGCGGGTCGGCGGGCGGAACCTGCGGGTCGGCGGGCGGGGCCTGGCTCGACCGGGTCGTATCGGACGGGACCTGGGCCGTCTCGACCACACCGGGTACGTGTATCCAGGCGATCTCGTCGACCTCCTTGGCCTTGACGCGTACGGGCACGTAGCGGGAGGCGTCGATCGCTCCGTCGCCCCGCTGGATGACGGAGCGGTGCACCACGCCGGAGACGATGAAGACGAGTTGCGCCTCGGGATGGGCCTGCAGGCGCTCCCGCAGCGGTGTGGCGTCGACGAGGCGGCAGGCGAAGTTCAGGTCCCTGCCGACGTACCCGGTGCTGCCGTCGATGCTGACGTCGGTCGCGACGTCTCCGGCGTGCAGCGCGACCCGCAGCCGCAGTTGGCCCTCACTCGACGACCGGACGTTGTGTTCGCGGAGCGCGGCGTGCAGTCGGGGCACCAGCGGATCGACCAGCAGTCGCTTGGGCAGCGCCGCCGGTACGAGGAAGAAGCCGCCGTCCCCGGTGTCCTGCCAGCCGAGATCGGACTGGGGCACGCCGGACTCGGCGCACACCCGGCCGATGATCTGCCGGAGCTGGGTGCGCAGCCAATGCTGGTCGACGTCGCTGCGACGACCGAAGCGCTCGATGTCAAACACGAGGATGGCGTAGTAATACGACTCGGCCATAAAGGACGCTCCCTGACGAATCGGAAGGATCGTGCGGGCCTGCGTACGAACTACCGCTGCTGCGGAAGTACGCCCGTCAGTGCACCCCTCCTTGGTAGGGCAGCGCCCGGCCGGCCTGAGTAGCAAATGCTGCTGAGCCACGGTGATGTGCCGGAACGCACACCGAGGATCAACGGAATGGCCCGGGCCAATGGATCAGAAGCGATGCGGCGCTGCCCGAGCAGCCAACGCGGGCAGGTCGGTCACGACCACACATTCACGTCGGGTGTAGAGAATCTTCTCCGCTTGCAGGGTGCGAAGCGTCCGAATGACGGAGTCACGCGAGGTGCCCGCGGCACCTGCGATCTCCCGATGCGAGGCCATCACGGCCACCGCTTTCGGCTCCCCGGGCACTGGCCGCCCATGATGGCGCGCCCTCGAGTCCAGTACCAGTACCACCCGGTCGGTGGCCGAGCAGCCACCGAACTCGCTTCGCCAATTGTCGGCCTCCCGGATCCTGCTGACCGTACGACGCAACAGGGCCAGTGCGAGTTCGGGTCGGGACGCGAGGCTGGACAGGAACCGTCGGGCGGTCACGACCGTGGTGACCAGGGGCTCGACCGCCGTGCACGTGGCCGCGCGCGGCTTGCCGTCAATGGCGGCGAATTCGCCGACGAGTTCACCCGGACCGCGAAACGCGAGGACCGAGACATATCCGCTCATGGACATCGAGGTGACCTTGGCCAGTCCTTCCTCGATCAGTAGCACGTGATCCGAGTGCGCGCCCTGATGGAACAGGACGGCTCCCCGGGCGTAGGTCCGTTTGCGGCCCTCGCGCAACAACTCCCGGAACAGCACCTGATCGAGTTCCGAGGGCTTGCCCGACCGGCGGGGCCGATCATCCTGCTGCTGGTTGTCCACAACGACCTCCGGACAATGCGGTCCAGATTTGGATTTCACCTGAAGTCAGCCGAGATTCAAGTGTTTCAGCAGCGTACTGCGGTGCCACGACCCGATCGTGCAGTATTTCTGCCGACTCCGGTCAGAGAGTTCAGCAGCGCAGCCGCGGCGGTAGGGCCACATCGGGCCGGTCCCGGTCCAGGTAGGTGGACTCGGCGAAGGCGAGGAACCGTTGCGCGTCGGCGGCGTTCGACGCCAGGCCGAACGAGACCCGGATCGCGCCACCGGTCGGCACCCGCATCACGTCGAGATACTCGTCGACGGTGGTGATGTTGCGCATTAGCGTCCGGGCCAGCCGCCACTTCGTGATGCCGAACGCGCCCTCGCCCGCGCCGGGATTGCAGAAGCAGCCCGTACGCAAAGAGAGGCCGGCGGCGGTCGACTCGGCCGCGACCAGCCGCTCGTCGACCAGGGTGCCGTCCGGGTGGAGGAAGTTGAACGAGATCGTGCCGCCTCGGCGGTCGTTGGTCGCCGGGCCGTAGACCCGCACCAGGGGCTCGCCGGTGCGGTGCCGCAGCGCGGTCAGGTTGTCCAGCAGCCAGCCGGTCAGCGCGTCGACCCGGGCGTGGACGACGTCGATCCCGATTCCGTCGACCCACTTCAGGCCGAACTCGACGTCGGGGATGCCGAGGAAGTTGAGCGTGCCGTCCTCGAACGCGGACTCGTCGTCCATTGACTCGTACCAGTCGCCCTGCACGCTGACCGCCCGGATGGTGCCGCCGGCGAACCACGGCCGGCGCAGCCGCGCCAGCGCGTCCCGGCGGGCGATCAGCGCGCCGATGCCGGTCGGGTATCCGAACAGTTTGTACCAGCTCAGGCAGACGAACTCGGGCTGCACCGCATTCAGGTCCAGCCGGCTCGTCGGTACGAACGCGGCCGCGTCGAGCAGTACGTCGTACCCGTGTTGCTGAGCCAGCCCGACCCACTCCAGGGGATGCTGCACTCCGCTGAAGTTGCTCTGCGCCGGGAAGGCGAACAGCCCCCGCCGTTGCTGTCGTCGCCCCCACCGGATGCTCCGGCGGGCCAGCGCGGACTCCACGTCGGTTTGCTCGACCCGTAACGCCTCTCCGCGTAGGGGCACGTAGCGGAAGGCGGCACCGGCGGTACGGGCGTACTCGCGAATGCCGTTGACCGAGTTGTGGTTGTCCGCGGTCAGCACCAGCGGCATACCCCGCCCGAACGGGTACGCCTCACCGACCAGCCGGCAGGCGCCGCTGGCGTTCGGGGTGAAGATCACCGCGTACTGCGCCGGGTCTGCGTCGAAGAAGGCGAGGATCGCGCGCCGGGCCGATTCGACCAGGGTGCCGGCCGCCATCGAGGTCGGGTTCTCCGAGTGCGGGTTGCTGTACAGCCCCGAGGTCAGCCGCCGGTGGTGCGCCTCGATCTGGGCCCGCGCGGGCACCCCCGCTCCCGCGTAGTCGAGGTAGACCTGCCCGTCCTGGTCGAGGTGGGCGTACTCGGTCGCGCGCAGCTCGTCGATGCGGCGGGTGGCCGCGTACGCCGGGTTGTCCGCCGTCAGCAGGTCAGGCCGTGCCACGGGAGTCCCTCCGGGCCAGCACGGCCCAGGCCGCGGCGAGGAAGGCGACCAGGAATCCGGCGAGGATCACCCAGTCCACCCAGACCGGGCGGGCGAAGCTGTCGCCGTAACTGGCCAGCAGCGGCGGGCCGAGCGGGGACGCGCCGTCACGCCAGATCCGTTCCAGCTCGGCGGTGTGGCCGAGCCCCTCGAACGCCCACCGGTTCGACATGGCGTAGCTGAGCCACCGACCTCCGGCGGCCATCTCCGGCACCGGCAGGATCGCGCCGACGAACAGCACCTGCGGGAAGCAGAGCATCGGCAGCAGCAGGGTCGCCTGGGCGGCGTCGGCCACCGACGCGGAGCAGAGCAGGCCGAGGGCGAGCGCGCCGGCCGACGAGAGGAGCAGGGTGAGGTAGAGGGCGGCGAACGCGCCGCCGCCGGCCGCCGGCAACCGGTCGATGCCGCGCAACACCCCGAGCAGGGCCAGGTCGACCAGGGCCAGCAGCGGCAGCAGCACCGCGACCTTGGCCAACAGGTACGGTCCGACGCGTACGCCGGCCAGCCGTTCCCGCCGTACGATCGGCAGTTCGGTGCAGATCTGGAGCAGCCCGTAGGTGAGCCCGAAGAAGAAGCCGCCGAACGCGATCCAGAACAGGATCATCACCATCACGTTCGGGCTCGGGTCGGCCGGTTCGAACGCACCGGGCCGGAACAGCAGCGCGAACATGCCGAGCACCATCAGCGGCGAGCCGAGCAGGATGGCCAGGGTGAGCCGGTTACGGCCGACGATCTCCAGGTTGCGGCCGGTCAGCACCACCCACTGGTGCAGCGGCCCGACCCGCCGGCCCGGTCGGCGAACCGCCGCCGATGTGGTGACGGGCGGCTCCGGGGCCGGCTGCTCGTTGCCGGCGGCGAACCGGTCGGGCCAGGTGGCCGGCTCGGTTTCCTCGTCAAGCCTGAGGTAGACCTCGGCGAGCGTGGTCACCCCGAAGAACTCCCGTGCCGCGGCCGGGGTGCCGGCGAACGCCAGCGCACCCTGCCGGGTCAGTACGACCACCCGGTCGCAGAACTCCACGTCGGTGACCTGGTGCGTGGTCAGCACCACCGTGGCGGCCGAGTCGGCCAGCCCCCGCAGTACGCGCAACAGCTCGACGGCGATCGCCGGGTCCAGCCCGGAGGTCGGTTCGTCCAGGAAGAACACCCCCGGCCGGGTCAGCAGTTCGACCGCGATGCTGGCCCGTTTGCGTTCGCCGCCGCTGAGCCGCCCGACCGGCACTCCGGCCCGCTCGGTCAGGCCCAGTTCGGCCATCACCTCGTGGACCCGCCGGTCGAGTGCGGTCGGGTCGGTCCCCGGTGCCAACCGGAGCCGGGCGGCGTACCGCAGGGTCCGTTCCAGCGGCAGCTCGTGGTGGATGATGTCGTCCTGCGGCACGTAACCGACGGTGGCCGGTCCGTCGGCCCGGTCGGTGTCCGTGTCCTGTGGACGGGCCGTGTCGTGGTCCTGGGCACGGTCCGTGCTGTGCCGTCTGTCCACTGTGCCGGAATTCGCCGGTCGTATCCCGGCGAGGGTCTCCAGCAGCGTGGTCTTGCCGGCACCGCTGGCACCGATGATCGCCACCAGTTCGCCCGGTTCGATGGTGAGTGACACGTCGCGCAGGGTCTGCCGACCGCCGCGAACGGTCTGGCCCAGTCGGGACGAGGTGATGCGTACGCCGGCCGGTGGCGCCGTGATCGGTTCGGAGGGCTTCATGTCCGTCGATTTCTGCGAGGGGTGGATCAGTTCAGTTTGCGGTGTGGTTAATACGGACCCACGGTCTGTCGACCGCCGGCCTGCGGTCTGCCGAATATGGCACGTCGTTCACATTTCGTCAGCGTCCATCGGAGTCGGATATCGGCGTGCGCGGTAACGCCGCAGGTCGTCGATCCGTACGGGATATCGTTTGGCGTTGGCTCGCCCGTGTCGGGGCGGCGATCGAGGAGGAGCTGACCGGTGGCGAGGACGAGGCGCCATGCGCTGGTACGGGGCCACGGGCATCCCCGGATCCGGGCCACCCACGCCAAGACGCTGGAGTTCACCCACGACACCGAGGTGACCGAACGGGCCACCTGCGTGGTCGGGGTCGCCGCGGAGCTGGATCCGAGCGAGCTCGGCCTGCTGCGCGGCCGGGTGCGTTTCACCGTCGAGGCCGCCGGGCACGAGGCGACCGGCGAGGCGACGATCAACCCCGACCATGCCGTACGCGACGGGCTGGTGCTGCGCCGCAGCCACCACACCGACTCCGGCACCTTGGCCGTGGCGGCCACGCTGACCGCCGAGGACCTCGACCGCGACCTGGCCGCCGCGCTGACCGACCCGGCGACGGCGGTGACCCTGACCCTGGTCGAGTTGACCCCGCCCGCGCCGCTGGTCCTGCTCCGGCCGGCCGGTCAGGCCGTACCCGCGGGTCGGCTCGATCTGCTCTGGCGGCACGCCGAGGCGGCGGTCGACCTCGGCGGGTCGCGGGAGCCGGTGTCCGCCGGGGCGGTTCTCGACCGGGCCGGGATCGTCGCCGTGACGCTGCCCGCGGCGCAGGAGGCAGTGTCGCCCTCGGCGCTGCGCTGGCTCTCCGCCGCCGCCGGGGCCGATGCCCGGTTCGCCCTGCTCGGCGCGGCGGGCGGTCCGGCCGAGGCGCTGTTCGCCGCCGGCCTGCCGCCGACCCCGGCGCTGCTGCTGGGGCGAGTGGACCGGCGGGCGGTACGCCGTCCCGAGGTCGAGGTGTCGCTGCGTTCCGCCCTGGCGCCGACCGTGCTGGTGGTGCCGGCCGACGAGGTCGACGCGGTGCTCGAAAACGTGGTCGCGGCGACACCCGCGCGCCGGGTCGCCGTACCGGACGGGCAGGCGGATGTCGGCACCGCGATGCGGTGGACCACCGCCGAGCGTGCCGGTGCCGCCGTACGCCGGCTCGGTACCCCGGAGGTCACCATCGTGCTGGCGTCCTCGCCGGCCACCGACGAGCCGGTCGACCTGGACGCCCTGGTCCGGGCGCTCGCCACCGCCGGGGTGTCGCCGAGGACGCTCAGTGAGGCGCTGGCGCCGTTCGGGCTCAACCGGCGCCGGGTGTACGACGCGCTCGGCTCGGACCGGTCCGCGGGCGGTGCGGCGGGACCGGGCGTACGCACCTGACAGAATCGTCGGATGCAGGTCGTACAGGGCAAGCACCTGGTCACGCCCGACGGCGAGGTTCTCGACGAACTCCGGTCCCGAGCCGCTCGGGTGATCGTCGACGTCGGTACGGGCGACGCGCGCACCGCGTACCGGCTCGCCAAGGCCCAGCCGGAGTGGCTGGTGGTCGGGATCGACCCGGCCTGGCAGCGGATGTCGCCGACCAGCGTGCGGGCCAGCCGCAAGCCGGCCAAGGGCGGTGCGCCGAACCTGCTCCTGGTCAACTCCGCGATCGAGACCGTGCCGGCCGAGCTGCACGGGATCGCCGACGAGGTGTCCGTGCTGATGCCCTGGGGCAAGCTGCTGCGCGGCGTCGTGCACGGCGACGGGGACGTCTGCGCCGGGCTGCGGGCGGTAGCCCGGCCCGGGGCGAGCCTCGACATCACCGTCGGCACCAGCATCTGGCGGGACCCGGTGCCGTTGGAAATCCGTGAGCTGCCCGAACTCACCCCCGAGTACGTCGACACCGTTCTCGCCGGGCGGCTGGCCGGCTACGGCTGGCAGGTCACCGGGGCGGAGGTGATCAGTGGTGCCGAGATGGACCGGATGAGTTCCTCCTGGGCCCGGCGGCTCGGCTCCGGCAACCCCGAGGTGGTCATCCACGTACGGGCCACCGCCGTCACCCCCGCCGAGGTCGCCGCCGGCTCACCCGGCTGAGCCGGCGCCGAGTGCCTGGCCCGTACGGTGCAGTTTGTGCCAGCGCAACCGTGCCCCGGTCAGTGCGGTGGCCAGTGACTGGATCAGCACCAGGTACATCATCTGCCGGTAGACGAACTGCTGCAGCGGCAGGGCCCAGAGCGGGCCGAGCTTCTCCCGGTCGAGCCGGAACGCCACCACCGCGGTGACGAGTTGCAGCCCGAGCATGGCCGACCAGGCGAGCAGCGTCTCGATGCTGTTGAAGAAGAACAGGCCGTAGATCGCGAGCAGGTCGATCACGGGGGCGAGCAGCGGCAACGCCACCCCGAACAGGGCCAGGAACGGCAGTCCGCGTCGGCCGAACCGGCCGGACGCGCCGTGTTCGGTGACCGAGTGCCGGTGTTTCCACATCGCCTGCATGGTGCCGTAACTCCACCGGTAGCGCTGCTTCCACAACTGCCCGAGGGTCGACGGTGCCTCGGTCCAGGCACGCGCCTTCTCCTCGTACACGACCTTCCAGCCGGCCCGGCACAGGGCCATGGTGATGTCGGTGTCCTCGGCGAGGGTGTCGTCGGTCATGCCGCCGGCACCCATCAGCGCGGAGCGACGGAACGCGCCGATCGCCCCGGGTACGGTCGGCATGCAGCGCAGCGTCTCGTAGAGCCGGCGGTCGAGGTTGAAGCCGATGACGTACTCGATGTGTTGCCACTTCGCGACCAGGCTGCGCCGATTGCCCACCTTGACGTTGCCGGCCACCGCGCCCACCTGGGGGTCGGCGAACGGCTGGACCAGGTGCCGGATCGAGTCGGGCTCGAAGACGGTGTCGCCGTCCACCATCACGATCAGGTCGTGCCGGGCCAGGGCCACACCCGTGTTCAACGCGCTCGGCTTGCCGCCGTTGGGCTTGCGGACCACCCGGACGTTGGGTAGCCGGAGCGCGGCGGCGATGTCGGCGGTGTCGTCGGTCGAACCGTCGTCCACCACCACGACCTCGATGCCGGGATGGTCGCCGGTGGCGAGCGACCGGACCGCGGCGGCGATTCCCTCCTTCTCGTTGTAGGCCGGGACGATCACCGAGACCGGTTCGGTCACGGGCGGACCCCAGGACCAGTCGGGGGAGCGCCGGCGGCGCGCGTGCCGGCCGGCGAGCAGGAAGAGCAGCGCCGTACGCCCGATGGCCAGCACGCCCACGACGACAAAGAGCACACCGAGTACGTCGATGGTGCCGTCGGCTATCTGAACCGCCCAGACCAGTGCCGCGCCCCGCCAGCGGTCGGCGCTCGGTGCGGAGGTGTGCCCGACCACCTGCTGTGGGGTGGTCGTTTCCGCCAGGCTCAGGTTGAGCCCCTGGCTGACGGTGGTGAACCGGTAGCCCTTTGCCTTCAGCTCCGGGATGAAGCGGTGCAGCGCGGCGACGGTCTGCGCACGGTCGCCACCGGCATCGTGGAACAGGACGATGGCGCCGTTGTCACCGGTGGGGGTGGCGTTGCGGACGATGGCGTCGACACCG
Organism: Micromonospora sp. NPDC049523; assembly: GCF_040676775.1. Classification (NCBI taxonomy): domain Bacteria; kingdom Bacillati; phylum Actinomycetota; class Actinomycetes; order Micromonosporales; family Micromonosporaceae; genus Micromonospora; species Micromonospora sp. NPDC049523. Next base: position 36,067 of record NZ_JBFAPP010000025.1, read on the forward strand.
GGACGGGCCCAGTCCACGCTGTCGGTGTCGTTCACCACCGTCAGGTAGCCCAGCTCCCCGGCCTCGCGGACGAGCGGCCAGTTGCGGTCGTCGATAGCGTCGGCTCGGGACGAGTACGGGAAGCGGATCAAGGAGGTCTTCACCCCGGTCGCCTTGGCGATCGCCAACTGGGTCTGGTTGTACTCCATCCGCCGACGCCAGCTCGGCAACTCGGCCAGGTTCGGGTGGGTGAAGGTGTGCACGCCGAGTTCGTGACCGCCGTCCGCGATCCGTGCGGTCAGCTCGGGGTAGCGGCCGACCTGCGAGCCGACGACGAAGAAGGTGGCCGGCACCTGGTGCTCGTGGAGCAGGTCGAGGATCTTCGGCGTCCACAGTGGATCAGGGCCGTCGTCGAAGGTGAGCGCGATCGTCTTGGCCGGCAACCGGTAGGACTGGACCGATTCGTACCCGGTGTTGATGATCGGGCCGCCGGTTCGTACCGCGTCCGGGACGGAGGTCTGGCCCTGGCGGTCGTGGGTGCCGTCCGGCGTGAACTGCGCGTTCACGTACGCCTCGACGGCCAGCAGGCTGACGAGGACGACGAGCAGCATGGCGGGGACGACGCGGCTGGGGCGGGGCACCATGCGCCGATTCGGTGTGTTCGAGGATGCCGGCGATGCGGTGTGCTTGCGGCGGCCGGACGTGGTCGGGGCAGTGGACATCACGCGGCCGACTCGGCCACCGGGTCGGTGAGCGGCTCTCCGGTCGGCTCGGTCACGGTCGGCGGGGTCGGGTCCGGCTCGGTGGGCGGCTCGGGGACGGCCGGCGTGGGCTCGACCGGCACCACCGGTATCACCGGCGGGTGGGGGTCCGGCGCCGTCGCTCCCGGCGGGGTGACGGTCGGACCGCCGGTTGCGGTCGCGGTGCGGGCGGGGGTGCCGGTGGCGGTCCCGCTCGGTCGAACCGAGCGGTCGGGGACGGCCGAGCCACCGCTGGTGCTCGGCTGCGCCGTCGGTGTCGCGTCGGCCGGTGCGGTGGGGACCGGGTTCGGCAGCGGCGGTTGTGGTCGTCCCACCAGTTCCGCGAAGGGCAGCACGGAGCCGGGATTCACCGGCCCGCCGGCCAGGCTGACCCCGACCAGGGCGGTGTACGTGAGGGCCAGCCCGCCCACGCCGTACGCGAAGTAGCGCACGAATCGCCGCCGCCGCCCGGTCGTATCGACGAACACCGGAGGGGGTTCGGTTACGGCGGCGAGTACGACGGTGTGGGATTCGGTCACGTCCGGCGAGCCTAATCAGGAGGTCGTGGCTCGTGATCAACAAAATCGGTTGGTCCAAATGCCCGTACGGGGCCCGACGTCGCCGAGCGGAGTCCGATCATGTCCACACGGATCGTCTGTCTGTCGGGTTAAGTGCAGTGAACCGGGTTATTCGATGGTGCCCGCCGCCTCGACGTCGACGTCCCGGTCCGCACCGCCTCCTGCGCGACGGCGGAGATCGCTCCGCACGGTCGCACACCGAGTACGTCACGTCACCCGTCGATGGGTGAATTGTTGTCCGTACGCCGACCAGGTGGGGGATGGCAGCCGGCCCGCGGCCGTTCCCCACCTGGCGGTTGACGACCGGTCGCCAGAGGTCGTGACGGTCGTGTTTCCATTGCGTGGCAGGCGAATCCGCCGCCCCGATCCGCGTTCGGACAGTGTCGCCAAGGTGGCATTGCGTGAACCGAAAGTCGTATAAGCGCCAGTGTCGTGCTACGGGCGGACCGAGGGTACGCGTCCTGCGAACGGAGTCAGTAGCATCGGGTCCATGCCACGCCGTACGCCGCTTGCGGAGCGCGACTCGACACAGGTTATCGACATGTCCGGAGGGGGAGGGGCGAAGACCAAGAAAGCCCCCTCCAAGCACCAACGCACGAAGCGGATCATCCTCATCACCGCGCTGGTGTTCGCGCTGCTCGGTGGCGGCGGCGCGATGGCCGCGGGCCTCTACCTCCGCTCGCTCGAGTCGGGCATCGCCCGGGTCGACGCGTTCAACGAGGTGCCGGAGGAGTCCCGGCCGGAGAAGGTCGCCGACGGCGCGATGAACATCCTCCTACTGGGCAGTGACACCCGTGACCCCAGCAGCGAATCCGGTTCCCGGACCGACACGATCATTCTCGCCCACCTGACGGGTGACAAGTCGAGTGCGCAGTTAGTCTCGATCCCCCGTGACACGTGGGTGCACGTGCCGGCGTCAAAGGACGGCCGCCGTGGTAACAAGGAGGCGAAGATCAATGCCTCGTTCGCCTGGGGCGGCATTCCGCTGATGGTGCAGACGGTCGAGTCGTTCACCGGCGTACGCGTCGACCACGTCGCGGTCATCGACTTCGCCGGCTTCAAGGACATCGTCGACGCGCTCGACGGGGTCAAGGTCGACGTGGAGAAGAGCTTCACCACCGCCTATTCGCTGAGCCCGAGCGGAAAGCGGACCTTCACGAAGGGATTGCAGACCCTCGACGGTGCGGCGGCTCTGGACTACGCCCGTGAGCGGCACGCCTTCGCCGACGGTGACCTGGCCCGGATCCGGCACCAGCAGGACGTCATCAAGGGCATCCTGGACAAGGCCGCGTCCGGCGGTCTGCTCACCAACCCGGCGAAACTCAACTCCTTCGTCAAGGCGTCCTCGGACACGGTGAAGGTGGACGACACCCTCTCCCTCACCGACATGGCGATGAGCCTGCGGCACCTGCGCAGCAGCAACCTGACGTTCATGACGAGTCCCACCGAGGGCACCGGTACGCGGGGCACCGAGAGTGTCGTGCTGGCAAATACGGAGCAGGCAAAGCTTCTCTACGACGCCATGCGCCGTGACTCGGTCCCCGAGATCCTGGCGGCCGGCGTCAAGAAATAAGGCGCCGCTTCGACGGAGTGGTTCCCGAACCCCGTCAAAGAGCGTCCATGTGCGGTACGTGACCGAGGCAACCCGTACGGTGGTTGCCTGGGTCGCGGATCGTTCGGAACGTCCGGGTCGCCAGGCGGGGCGATGGTAACGGTGACCGAGTGAACTTGCTCGGGGGGCGGTTGCAGGGCTTCGCGCGGTCGGGTAGAAAGTGCGAGCGACATACGACGGAACTGCGTCGTATCCCAAGTTCCAAACACAGTTACGTCGCGCTTCTGGTAGGGGAGGACCCGGTGGGGGGCGTTACCCTGCTCAAAAGGCGCCGCGCCACCACGGCCCAGGACGGCGAACCAGAAGGTTCCACGCCGAAGTCCCGACGGCCTCTGCGGCTGCTTTCCCCCGAACGCCTCTACATCGCCGCCCTCGGTCTCACCGGCCTGGCTGCGGTCGTGTCGGTCACGCTGCCGGCGGCGGAGCGGGGTGAACTCGCCGCCAACATGGTCAGCGCCACCCTCGGTGCGGCCATCGGCGGCTTGTCCCTCGACACCTACATGTTGTCCCGTCCAGGTGGCTGGGTCTTCTCCCGTGGCCGCAACTGGGTGCTCGCGATCCTCGCCGCGTCGGTGGTGCTGTCCGGCGTGGCCGCCGGGATACTCACCGCGGCCGCCGGCATCGGCAGCTATGTGATCGGTGTCGGCGCAGCAATCGGTCTGACGATTTTCAACACCGTCTCGTCGTTCGCGCTGCGCCAGAAACACTTCTGGCTGGTCTATTCGATGCGCGCGATCAGCGGCGCGATCCTGGTCGGTGGGTACGCGATCCTCTATGCCCGGGGACAGGTCGACGGTGGCCTGTGGAGTATCGTCTGGCTCGCGGTTCAGTGGCTCGGCGCCATCGCGGTATGTGGTGTCGTACTGCGCTTGGCGTGGCGCGCCGGACCGATGCCGGCGGCAACTGCCACCGGCGCGGATTACCGCGCTGATCTGGTCGCGGTGGGCAAGCTTCACGTAGGGGTCTTCGCACAGATGCTGACGCTCCGGTTCAACCAGATCCTGGTGGCCAGGTTCGTCGGAGCCGGACCGCTCGGTATCTACGCCCTGGCGGTGGCCGCGTTGGAATTCGCGCAGGCCGGAGCCGTTGTACGGGCCCAGCAGATCCTCGCCGACCGGGACGCCGAGAACGGGCCGGACCGGACCGGTGCGGTGGTCAAGGCGGCCCTACCCATTGCGCTGGCGGCCGTCGTCGGGCTCGCCGTACTCGGCTTCCTGAACCCGGAATACCGGCACGCCTGGATTCTCGGGCTCTGCCTGCTGCCGGGCTCGCTGGCCACCTCGGCCGGCAAGACCTGGAGCGCCATGCTGCTCAAGAAGCGTGGCGAGCACGCGACCACGGTCGTGGCCGTCATCACGCTCGCCGCGGCGGTGCCCGCGTACTTCGCGGTCATCCCCTGGGGCGGCGTGGTCGCGGCGGCGCTCGCATCGTCGTTCGCCTACGCCGTACACGCATATGCCTCGCGAGCGGGACTGCGGAAGCCGCAGCCGCCTAGCCATGGGACGGTTTGAGATGGATGTCTCGATTGTTGTCCTCGCCTGGGAGGACTTCGAGCGGACCCGACGGTGCGTCCTGTCGCTGCCGCCCGAGGCCGAGATCGTCGTGGTCGACAACGGCAGTTCCGAGGAAATCAGGCAGGCGCTCAGCGAATTCTGCGCCGAGCAGGGTGTGACGTACGTCCAGTCCGGTTCGAACCTAGGGTACGCCCGGGGTATGAACCTGGGTGTACGCCATACAAACCGGGCGAACGTCATTCTGTCGAACAACGACATCATCGTCCACGACGGCGCCGTGGCACGGCTGCTGGAGGCCCTCGAAGACGACACCGTCGGGGCGGCGTTCCCGGGTGTCGTGACGCCGCAGGGGGTGTCGCAGACGGAGGGCGGTCGCTTCCTGAGCATGCGCGTCGGCTTCGCCCACGCCACCGGGTTGAGTCTGGTCGTGCCGAGCCTGCGCATCATCGCGGAGCCGGAGAAGGCGGACTGGTTGACCGGTCCGTTCGTGGCGCTCCGCCGGAGCACCTTCGACCTCATCGGCGGCGTCGACGAGACCTCGTTCTTTTATGCCGAGGACATGCGTCTCTGCTGGGCGGTACGGCAACGCGGCCTGCGGCTCGCGTACCTGCCGGATGCCGTGATCATGCACGAGGACGACGTCACAGCGAAGCGACGCTGGTCCGAGGAGGAGATCTCAGAGCGCCGGACGCGGGAGTTCATCCGGGCCAGCCGCCAGATGGGCGGCCGTCGGGGCCGGGTCGCCAGCACCGCCTTCGTGGGCGGGGTGCTCCTGCGGGCGGCGGTGGGCCGTAATTCGGTGCGCCGGGCGATCGCCCGTGGAGCGATCGAAGGGCTCCGCGCCCGATGAAGGTGTTGTTCGTCTGCACCACCGGTGGCTCCGGGAGGCGCCAGTTCGGCGGAGCGGAGCGCATCCTGACGGAGATCATTCCGGCGCACGCGCGAACGAACGTCGACGTCGTCGCCGCCACCTCCGACGACGAGGTGGGCGCCTCGCTGCGGGATGCCGGGGTGCCGTGGGTGGATCTGAGCGCGGCGAGCCGGATCGACCTGACCTACGTACGGGAGTTGCGTCGTCTGGTCAACGAGGTGAAGCCGGACGTGGTCTGTGCGCACTTGCTCTCGGCCGCGATGCACTCCAGGGCCGCGCTGACCATCGAGCGCCGACGCACGCCGCTGGTGGTCACCATGCACACCAGCCTCTGGCAGTTCCGGGACACCGCACCCTCGCTGAAGCGGAAGGTCGCGATCCAGTCCAATATCAGCCTCGATCTGGCGATGCGCCGTCTGCGACCGCACGCGACGGTCGCGGTGTCGGAGTTCGAGGCCGAGGAGTTGCGCAACCGGGGCCGGGTCAGCAACGTGCACCTGATCCCGAACCCGCTGCCGGACAGTTGGCCGAGCCCGCAGCCGCGGGATTCGACGCCGTCCCGACGGCTCGTCGTCGGCTACCTGGGCAGGGTGGAGCCGGAGAAGGGCGCCGACCTGATGCCCGAGGTCGCGGCGCTGATGCCCGAATTCGACTTCAAGATCGCTGGTAACGGCGCGCTACCCATCGCCGACCAGCCGAATCTGGAACTGGTCGGCCGGGTCAACGCCGCGGAGTTCCTGCGCCAGGTCGACTGCCTGGTTGTCCCCTCCCGCGTCGAGGCCTTCGGTCTCAGCGCGCTGGAGGCGATGTCACTCGGGGTGCCGGTTGTCCACTCGGGCGTCGGCGGCTTGGCGGAGGTCACCCGGGAAGGCACCGGAACCCTGGCCTTCCGGACCGACCTGGCACCCGCGTCGATCGCTGTCGGGATTCGCGAGGCGGTCACGACGGCACCGCCGGAGCGGAGAAGAGCGGTCGCCGAATGGTACGCGAAAGAATACGCCTTCGATCGATGCGTGGAGCGATGGCAGAGTCTTTACCGGTCGCTCCTGTGAAGACCATCGGAGCCAGCTCGGCGCGCGGTCTGCACATCGCCCTCTGGGTGGTGGCAGTCTTGGTGGTTGTCCCCATCTACCTGTTCGACGCCGGTGCCGGTGTGGTGGCCGCGTTCGTCGCCGGGGCGATCATCGCCGTCCGTACGAGCATCTGGCTGGCCGTGTGCACGGCCGCCTGGGCGTTGGTCTTCACCTTCGTACTGCGGATCCCGGGACCGTACGACTCCCCGTCCGGACCTGCCGCGATCCCGGTGCTGGGCGTCTTCGTCGCCTGTTTCCTGGTCGCCTGGTACGTCGGCCGGCGGCTCGCCGACCGGCGCCGGGCGCAGCCCTTGGCGGCACCGGCCGAGGCGGCGACGTGGCCCGGTACGACCGCGCACGGTTCGGCAGCGCCCGAAGCCGAGCCGGCGGAGCGGGCACCGGCTGTCGCTCCGCGACGCCGGATGTTCGCCGGTCTGCCGCGACCCGAACTGAGCTGGCCGACCGACCGTCAGTTGGCCGCCTTCCTGCTGGTCCTCTTCGTGATGGCCCTGATCGGGGCGGCGCTGAAGTTCCGCGGCGAACTGCCCCCGGTGTTCGCCGAAAACCCGGACGCGGCGCGGGAAATCGTGCGGCTGCGGTCGAACATCTTCGTCGGGGTGTTCTCGGAGGCATGGACGCTCGGCATGGCGATCTCGCTGCTGCGGGCGCTGAGCGGTCCGCGTCACAACCGGGTGGCGTTCTTCCTGCTCGTGGTGGTCTTCACCTTCGGTGCGGCCCTCGGCGCGAGCAAGAACTCGGTCCTAGTCGGCATCGTGCCCGCCCTGGTGGCCGCGCTCTCCACCCGGCGTCCGTCGGCGATACGGAAACCGCCGCTCAAGGCATCGCTCGTGGTGCTGCTGATCGGGCTGGTCGCGCTCGGCGCGGCGGTCTATCTCGGTGGTCAGCGCACCCTCGCCGGCACCGGCAAGTTCGAGGACCAGTTCCGTTCGCAGTACGGCGGCAGCGCGATCTCGACCAGCGTCGGCTCCCTGGATCTGTCACTCAGCTCGTCCACCGAGACGTTCGGCCGGCTGTGGGAGGACCGTAACCGGCACGAGCCGGCCTGGGGGCGCTACTCGCTGACGTTCACCGGATCGATCGGCGACCGCCTGTGGGGTCACGCCGACCTGTACGCGATCACCGCCCAGCAGAGCCGGCCGTTCTACATGAACACCGCCACGTTCGTCGCCATACCGTTGATGGACTACGGGCCGATCGGAGCGGCCGTCTTCCTGGCCCTTACCGGTCTGCTCGTCGGTGTCGTCGATCGTCGACTCGAAGGTTCGGTCAACCCGGCCCTGCAGATCGCCCGAGCGATCGTCATCTACTACGCCACCTTCGGGGTGTACGAGTACTACCCGCTGTTGCAGCCCATCTGGCTGACCATCGTGCCCGTACTCGTGGCGCTCTATCTGGTCAGCAGCCGGACGAGATTGAGGATGCCCGCGTGGAAGCGCTGACCGTCGTCACGGTGCTCTACCGCTCCGCGGACATGCTCGCCGACACGCTGCCAACCTGGGTACGCAGTGCCGCCGGGCTCCCGGTGAACTTCATCTTCGCCGACAACTGGCCCGAGGACGGCTGCGAGAAGGTGATCGCCGGCTGTCTCGACGAGGACCGGTACACCTACCTGCCCGACTCGTCGAACCCGGGCTTCGCGGCCGGCTGCAACCGGGCGGTCGCCGCCGTACCGGACGGGCACGTGCTGCTGCTGAACCCTGACGTGTGGCTGCCCGAGGACGCGCTGGCCAGGATCTGCGCCGCGATCGCGGAGGACCCCGGCGTACCGATCGCGGTCGGTCTCGCCATGCACGGCGGCGAGTACGTCGGCATAGACCTCAACCCGATCTCGCTGTTCATCGACCGGCCGGCCGGGGCGGCGCGCGGACCACTGGGACCCTCCGGTGGCGCCGCCGTCTTCCCGACCGAACTCTTCCGCCGCTTCGGCGGCTTCTACGAGCACCTGTTCGCCTGGGGCGAGGACGCCGACCTGGCGTTCCGGCTGTACGCCAGCGGTCTGCGTACCCGGAAGATGGACCTGGTGCTGCCGCACGCGGGCGGCCACAGCGTCGAGGGCGACAACAAGCTGCTCGGGTTCCGGGCCTTCCTGCTCGCCCGCAATCGGGTCCTGGTCGCGTCCAGGACCTTCACCTGGCCACTGATGGTCTTCGCGATCCCGCTGATCGTGGTGGCGCACTGCGGCCTGGCCCTGCGGCGGATCCGGCAGGGTCTGCTGCGGCCGTTCCTGCGCGGCGTGCTGCACGGCCTCCGGGAGGGGCCGGGTGCGCGTCGGCAGTGGACCGGAGCACGGTTCGGGATCGTCTCCCTGTTGGGCTACCTGAGGGTTCGGAGAGCGGGATGACCAGTCACCTGTGGAGTGTCGTGACCGTCACCTACAACTCGGCGGACGCGCTGAGGCAGTGCTGGGGTGGCGCGAAGCCGTACGAGTGGATCGTCGTCGACAACAACTCGACCGACGACTCGGTCGAGGTCGCGCAGGAGCTGGGCGCGCGGGTGATCAAGCTGCCGGAGAACGTCGGCTTCTCCAAGGCGAACAACGTCGCCGTACGTCAGGTGACCACCGAGTACGTCCTGTTCGCCAACCCGGACCTGGAGGTCGGCCCGGACGGGCTCGACGTACTGCGGGCGCATCTCGAGGTGCACGGCGGACTGGCCGCCCCGCAGCTGCTCTCCTCGGCGGGCACCCTGCAGCCCAACGGGCGCGGTTTCCCGTACGCCACGGCGAAGCTGGGCAACCGGAAGATCTGGCCGCTGTCGCAGATGCACGCCTCGTACCGGTTGATCGCCGACCCCGGCGAGGCGATCTGGGTCGCCTGGGTGATGGGCGCCGCGGTCGCCGCGCGTACGGCGGACTTCATGCGCATCGGCGGCTGGAACGAGCGGTTCTTCCTCTACTACGAGGACCACGAACTCGGTCTGCGCGCCTGGCGGCACGGGGAACCGGTGGCGCTGATCGGCGACGTCCGGTGGACCCACCACTGGGCCCGCGCCACCAACTCGTTCCGCTGGTCGAAGGCACACACCTTCGAGATCGAGAGCGCCCGTACGTTCTACGGCATGTTCCCCGAATTCGTGGTCGGCATGCCACCGGCGCCGCGTCGGCATCCCCGCGCGGCGGCACTGATCGGATCACCGGTCCGGGCCACCCACATCCCGGCCGGCGCGTAGGGAAGGAAGCGTCGATGACGATGCCGGAACATCCGGTCGAGCCGGTCACGCCGCAGTCGGTACTCAGCCCGCTGACCAGTTCGGCGATGTTCCTCGTCGTCACCATCGACGCCGGCGGGGAGCAGGCCGTACGGGACCTGCTCGGCGGCATCGCCGGGCTGCAACGGTCGGTCGGCTCCCGCGCCGAGTCGGCCGCGCTCTCCTGCGTGACCGGCATCGGCTCGCTTGCCTGGGACCGGCTCTTCACCGGGCCGCGACCCGCCGGGCTGCACCCGTTCCGGGAGATCGCCGGCTCCCGGCACCGTGCCGTGGCCACCCCCGGCGATCTGCTGTTCCACCTGCGGGCCGGGCAGCTCGACCTCTGCTTCGAACTGGCCGCGCAGATCATGAAGCGGCTCGACGGTGCGGCGCGGATGGTCGACGAGGTGTACGGGTTCAAGTACTTCGACGGGCGGGACCTGCTCGGCTTCGTCGACGGTACGGAGAACCCCACCGGTACGGCCGCGCACCGGGCGGTGGTGATCGGCGACGAGGACGCGGACTTCGCCGGTGGCAGTTACGTGATGGTGCAGAAGTACCTGCACGACCTGACCGCGTGGAACGCGCTGCCGGTCGAGGCGCAGGAGAAGGTGATCGGGCGGACCAAGCTCGACAACATCGAGCTGGACGAGGCGGTCAAGCCGGCCAACTCGCACGTCGCACTGAACGTGATCACCGGGCCGGACGGCCAGCAGCAGCAGGTCCTGCGGGACAACATGGCATTCGGGTCGCCGGGGCGAGGCGAGTTCGGGACGTACTACATCGCGTACTCGGCCACGCCGGACGTCACCGAGCGGATGCTGACGAACATGTTCGTCGGCGACCCGCCGGGCAACTACGACCGGATCCTGGACTTCTCGACCGCGGTGACCGGAAACCTCTTCTTCGTACCGTCGCTCGACTTCCTGGACGATCTGCCCGACGCCCCGGGGTACGTGGCCGCGGAGCGGACCGACGGACTGGTGCCGACCCAGGCCACGGCGGAGCACCGCCGGATATAGCGCGATTAATGGCAGCTCTGTCCCCTGTGGACACGGGCGGTTCGTGAATCGGGTTGGCAAATGGTCGTGCCAGCTATAGCGCGGGACACGATCGACGGGGTAGAAACACACCGATCCCTTCCTTCGCGGCTTGGACCGGGCCGGGCCGACGGAGAGAGCGCTCTCTCCGTCGACCGGTGACGACTCGCCGCCGTCCCCGACAGGCAGGTCGATGAAACCCATTCAAGACCAGGGCGTACGCACGACCGCGCGCCCGCGTACCGGTGGCACCCTGCGCCGCCTCGGCACCGTCATCTCCTCGGCCGCGCTGCTCACCGCCGGCGGCCTCGTGCCGCTGGCCGGCAGCGCCGCCGCACACGGGGGCGGACGCCCCGACTTCGGACCCAACGTCTTCGTCTACGACCCGTCGACCCCGGTCGCCCAGATCCAGGCCAAGTTCGACGAACTCTTCGCGCAGCAGGAAGAGAACGAGATGGGTACGAACAGGTACGCCATCCTGTTCAAGCCCGGCCAGTACGACGTCAACGGCAAACTCGGCTACTACACCACCGTCGCCGGCCTCGGCCAGTCGCCGGACGACGTCGACATCCGCGGCGCCGTACGCGTCATCGGCCAGCCCGACCCCGGCTCCGCCGCCGGCATCTCCGCCCTGACGAACTTCTGGCGGTCGGCGGAGAACCTGTCCGTGACGCCGACCGACTGGTCCAACCAGTGGGCGGTGTCGCAGGCGTCGCCGATGCGCCGGGTGCACATCAAGGGCGTACTCTGGCTCGAACCCGGCAACGCCGGCTTCTCCAGCGGCGGCTACATCGCCGACTCGAAGGTCGACGGGGTCACCATCAACGGCTCCCAGCAGCAGTGGCTCACCCGCGACAGCCAACTCGGCGACGTCTGGACCAACGGCGTCTGGAACCAGGTCTTCTCCGGCGTCGTCGGCGCACCCGAGACGGGCTTCCCGAACCCGCCGTACACCACGCTGCCGACCAGCCCGGTCACCCGCGAGAAGCCCTACCTGTACGTCGACGCCCGGGGCGACTACCGGGTCTTCGTACCGACCCTGCGGCACAACACCTCCGGCACCACCTGGGGCGACGGACAGCGCCAGCAGGGCTACTCGCTGCCGATCGGCGACTTCTACATCGCCAAGCCGTCCGACAGCGAACACACCATCAACAAGGCGCTGGCCCGGGGCAAGCACCTGCTGCTCACCCCCGGCGTCTACCACCTCGACCGGGCCCTGCGGGTCAAGCACAAGAACACCATCGTGCTCGGCCTCGGCATGCCGAGCCTCGCCCCGGACCGCGGTGACGCCGCGCTGCGGGTCGACGACGTCGACGGCGTACGGATCGCCGGTGTGCTGGTCGACGCCGGTGCCCGCGAGTCCGACGTACTGGTCGAGATCGGTGACAAGCACAGCCGCAAGAACCACTCCAGCAACCCGATCTCGTTGCAGGACGTCTTCTTCCGCATCGGCGGGCCCTGGGTCGGCAAGGCCAAGACCAGCCTCGTGGTGAACAGCGACGACACCATCATCGACAACATCTGGGCCTGGCGCGGCGACCACGGCAACGGCATCGGCTGGTCGCAGAACACCGCCGACACCGGTGTCGTGATCAACGGTGACGACGTCACCGCGTACGGGCTCTTCGTCGAGCACTACCAGAAGTACCAGACCATCTGGAACGGCGAGGACGGCCGGACCATCTTCTACCAGAGCGAACTGCCCTACGACCCGCCGAGCCAGGCCGCCTGGACCAGCCCCACCGGCAAGGGCTACGCCTCGTACAAGGTCGGCCGGCACGTACGCGAACACGAAGCCTGGGGTCTCGGCGTCTACTCGTACTTCAACCAGGAAGTGGACATCCGCGCGGACCGGGGCATCGAGGTCCCGCAGACCCCGAAGGTCAAGTTCCACAACATGATCACCGTCTTCCTCGACGGCAGCGGCGGCATCGAGCGGACCATCAACGACGCCGGCACCCCGGTCGTCGGCTCGTACGGCACCAGCACCATCGTCAACTACCCCGAAGGCTGACCGGGACAGCGGTCAGCACAACCGGCGGCGGCCGGCCCGGAACCAACCGGGTCGGCCGCCGCTGCTGTTGGCCGTCGTGTGTGGCGGAGCCGTACAACCGATTCCCGGTGGCGCCCGTCAGAAGAGGGGATGCCAGGGAGGTAGCGCCGGATGCGCGATGGATCGGAACGGGAATACGTCGAGTACGTCACCGCACGGCTGCCCGCACTGCGCCGACTGGCGTACTCGCTCTGCGGGGACGAGCACCAGGCCGACGACCTGGTCCAGGAGGCGATCACCAAGCTCTACCTGAGCTGGGCGAAGTCGTCGAGGGCGAATTCGCTCGACGCCTGGGTACGGGTGATCCTCGTACGCGTCTTCCTCGACAGTCAGCGCAAGGGCTGGTGGAAGGTCCGCCTCTTCGGCACGACACCCGACGTGCACGCCAGCGTCGACCAGCCCACCGAGGACCGGACCATACTGCACGCCGCGCTGGCCAAGGTGCCCCCGCGGCAGCGAGCCGTCCTGGTCCTGCGCTACCTGCACGACCTGCCGGTGAACGAGGTGGCCGAGATGCTCGGCTGTTCCGCGGGCACGGTCAAGAGCCAGGCCTCGCACGGGCTGAAAGCGCTGCGCCGACTCCTGGGCGACCAGGAGATCGCCGGCGCCGTCACGGTGCCACGCGGAGCAGTCCCAGTCCCACGCGGAGCAGTCCCAGTCCCATGCGGAGCAGTCGCAACGACACGGGAAGGATGAGAGATGGACAACGAAGACGAGTACGCGATCGCCCTGCTGCGCCGGCTCGACGACGAGCCGAGCACCCCGAGTCGGGTGGACCTCGACAGGGCGATCATCGAAGGGGGACGACGCCGCCGGACCCGACGCGCGCTCGGCGGAGGGGGCGCGGTCGTACTGGTAGCGGTCATGGTCGCGACCGTGCCCGTCGCGCTGACCGCGCTGCGCCCGGAGCCGTCCGCGCCGCGAAAGCAGGCCGCCGAGCCCGCGGCCAGCACGCCCGCCGCGACCCGGCCGGCGCCGAGCGTGGCGCCGCCCACGGGCTGCTCCGTGAAACGGCTGCCGCTGCCGGACAAGGAACCGATGAGCCTGGTCACCGGCGCCGACCCGAGCGGGCGCTTCATCGCCGGCCGGACCTACCCGGAAAAGCAGCGGGCCGGCTATCCGATCCTGATCTGGGACAACGGGGTACCGCACCGGGTCGTCCTACCCGGCGCCGACCAGGCCCTGGACGACATCAACTCGTCCGGCGTGGCCGTCGGCTCGGGTTGGCTCGGCGACGGGCCGCACGCTTACGTCTACCGGGACGGGAAGGTCAGTCCGCTGCCCGCGAAGGGCAGCGCGCAGGCACGGGGGATCAACGACGCCGGGCAGATCGTCGGGGTACGAGGCGAGGCCGTGGTGGGTTCACAACCGATCCTCTGGCCCAACGCGTCGGCCCAGCCGGTCGACCTGCCGCTGCCCGGTGCCGGCTGGGTAGGCCAGGTCGCCGGCATCGACGAGGACGGCACCGTCGCCGGTGTGGTGTGGGAGATCCCCCGAAACCCCGGCTCGCCCGCGTCACAGGATCCGGGTACGCCGAAGAACCCTCGATCCGGCATGAGTCGCGCGTCGGGCTACCTGTGGCTGCCCGACGGTTCGGTACGGGAACTGCCGAAGCCGACCGTGCAGGGCCAGCCGGCGGACGAGTTCCGACCGAGGAGCATCCGCAACGGCTGGATCATCGGCACAGCGGTCCGCTATGACGAGAACGGCGACCAGGCCATGACCGCCGCCCGCTACTACCTGCCGACGAACGAGTTCGTCGACTTCCCGACCGGCGCGTTCGGCCCGGACTACGGCAACGGGCAGGGCTGGGCCAACGGTTCGCTGCCGGACGGACGCCTGGCGCTGGTCACCGACACCACCACGGTCGAGCTGCCCTTGATCGAGCCGCACAAGCCGATGCACGGGGACCGAGCCCTGACGATGAGCGACGACGGGCGGATCGTCGTCGGCCAGAGTGAGGACTCCGACAACGTGATCCAGGCGGTCGTCTGGAACTGCCGCTGAGGGGCGTGGTTCGCGTACCGGTCCCGAGCCTGTCCTGTCCGCCACGGGACAGGTTCGGGATCCGGGCGGGGCTGGTCAGTTCTCGTCGTCCCCGTTGCCCCGCCTCTTCCCGGTCGGTGGCAGGCTTTCGGCGAGACTGTCGAGGTTGGCCAGCAGAACGTCGTACGCGTCCGAGCTGACCTTGTTGTCATCGCGGAGCTCGGCGAGCCGGTCGCGTACGTCGGCGAGCTTCTTCGCGGCATCCTCCGTGTCACCCTCGATGAGCTTGCGGGCGACGTCGTCCAGCTTGTCGTTCAGATCCTCGGCCGCGTCGGCGTCCACCTCCTGCGCCTGGACCTGACGGTCGAGCGACGTCTGCAGGGCCACCAGACGCGCCGTGGTGCCCCCGGCCGGACGGCTGGTAGGGCTGGTAGGGCTGGCGGGGCTGGTCGGGCTGACCGGGTTGCCGGCGGCGGTGGTGGGTGCGCCTGCCGCGGCGGACGCGTCGGAGGATGCGCTGGGGGACACCGCGCCGGCCTCGGGGCCGGTGTTCCCATCGCCGCCCCGGGTGGCCAGCAGTATGCCGACCACGATGACGGCGAGCAGGATCGCGCCGAGCGTCGCCGTCAGCACGCGGCGGGAGCCGGAGCCGCCATCACGGGACGTGACCATCGTGTGACCGGCACCGTCGTCGAGGGCCGGCATCTTTCGGGTACGGGCCACCACCGACGCCGCACCGCGTACCGGTCCCGCCGGTCCGGGCGCGGATGACTGGGCCACGGGTGGCAGGGGCGGTGCTTCCACCACCACCGTCCGCTGTTCGACGGACGACACGGCTGCCAATCGGTCCCGTACCTCGGTGGCACTCGTCGGGCGGTCGGCGGGATCCTTCGCCAACAGTTGCCCGACCAGGCGATCCAGTTCGGGCGGAGTGCCGGGACGGACCGAGGCGAGTGCCGGCGCGGGTTCGTGCAGGTGCTGCCACAGCACGCGGAGCGGGTTGTCGCCGGTGAAAGGGGGCTGGCCGGTGAGCATCGCGTACAGCAGGCAGCCGAGCGCGTACAGGTCGGTTCGCGCGTCCACCGGATCGCCCGCGGCCTGCTCGGGCGCCATGTACTGGCTGGTGCCCACGGTGGTGGCCGGAGCGGTCAACGTCGCCTGACCGGCGTGCAGGAGGCGGGCGATGCCGAAATCGCACACCTTCACCGTGCCGGCCGGGTCGATCAGGATGTTCGCCGGCTTGATGTCGCGGTGCACCACCCCCGCCGCGTGAGCCGTGGCGAGGGCGCCGCAGACCTGGCCGGCGATCTCCAGCGCCCGATCGAGCGGGAGCGGGCCGTTGCCGAGCAACGTCGCCAGGTTCGGCCCGTCGACCAACTCCATCACCAGGTACGGTTCGCCACCGTCGCTGCCCACGTCGTGCACCGCCACGATGTTGGGATGACCCAGACGAGCGGCCGTACGGGCCTCGCGGTCGAACCGCTCCAGCATGCTCGGGTCGGCCATCCCGGCCGGGTTGAGCAGCTTGACGGCGACCGACCTGCCCAACCGGAGATCGACGCCGCGCCAGACCACCGCCATGCCGCCCCGGCCCAGCATCGTCTGTAGTTCGTAACGGTCAGCTATCACACGCCCGGCCACGAGGCCCACCCTGACACATCGCCCGGACAGCCCGCTGCCGGGGCGGGCTGACGTCCTCGGCGATGCCGCAACCGCCGGTCGTGAACCGTGTTCGGCTCCGTGGCGTGTCGGACACTTGATTTCGGCAATATCAACTGGTGGATCGGCTAGGTTTTCGGGATGGGCTTGCTGGGTGACGCGGTGGCGGTGCTGGACGAGCGCGGGGTGCTGGACCGACTGGGCCGGTTGATCCAGCAGGTGTACCGGCGGGCGGCCGACCGGCACGAGCCCGAACTCGGCGACGACGCGATGAGCTTCGGGACCACCGTGTGGCGCAACCTGGTCCACCTCGGTCAGGCCGAGTTCAACGGCGTCGACGGGGTCCGGGCCCGGCTCGACGACAACTCGCTGGAAATCCTCTGCGCGGGGTACGTGGTGCGGCTCTACTCGTTGCAGGGCGGGATCGAGTCGATCCGGTGGGAGGGCAGCGAGGCCCGGCTAGGTGGGGCGGTGGAGAACAGCCGCGACCGACAGCTGGCGTTCGACGACGAGGGCCAGTTCCCGGAGGTGTTCGCGGGGGTGGTGCCACCGAAGCGGCACGTGCGGATCGCGCACACGGGGGACATCAACACGGGCGAGGCGGTCGCGTACATCGGCCTGCCCAGGGACAACCGTGACGGTGGCTCACCCTGGTTCGAGGTGACCCTCTGGTTCGGTGAGGCTGCCCTGCCGAATACGCCGTTGCCGGTCGCGGACAGCGCCACGGCGGTACCGCAGCCGCGGCACGACGAGTTGCCGCTTCCCGAGCTTGACCTGCTCACCCTGCAGCCCGGCCGGGCTTCCGGCCGATCGGCGTGACGCGGGCACTACGACCGCCGGTTCCCACAGCCGTCGCCGCCGCGGCGTTCGAGCCCCACGCCCTGGCGCTCGCCCGCCGATGGCGGCGGATGCGCAAGAACGAACTCGCCCGGCAGGTCGGGGTGACCGCCGCCGCGGTCAGCCAGTACGAACTGGGCCAGGTACGCCCGTCCGCGTCGGTGCTGGCCAGGTTGGCGTTGGCGTTGGCGATGCCGGTGGAGTTCTTCGCCGGTGGGTTTCCCGTCCCGGTGACTCCCGGGCACGCACATTTCCGCAGCCTCCGTACGGCCACCCAGGCCGAGCGGGACCAGGCGGAGGCGTTCGGGGAAATCGCCTGGCGGGTGGTCGAGGTGGTCGAGCGGCACCTGCGACTGCCCGAGCTGCGGTTACCGCACCTGGACCTGGCCGAGCCAGCCAGCCCCGAGGACGTACGCGCGGCCGCGTCGACCGCCCGGGAGGCCTTCGGCCTCGGACAGGCTCCGGTCGCGCACATGGTCCGGCTGCTGGAATCGTACGGGGTGATCGTGCTCGCCCTGCCCGATGTCTCCGAACGGGTCGACGCCTTCTCCCACTGGTACGGGCAGCGCCCGTTCGTGTTCCTGAGTCCAGCCAAGGACGACAAGGCCCGCTCCCGAATGGACACCGCGCACGAACTTGGCCACCTGCTGATGCACCACGACGCGGAGCCGGGCAGCCAGATCCTCGAACGGGAGGCGACCGCGTTCGCGTCCGAGTTCCTCGCACCCGGCACCGTGCTGCGCGACGAACTGCCCGCCCGGCTCGACTTCGACCGGCTGCACGAACTCAAACGCCGGTGGGGGATCAGCCTCAAGGCGCTCGTGTATCGGGGGCACGAGCTGGGAATCTACCGGGACCACACGTACCGGCGGGGGATGAGCTTGCTCGCCCAGTGGGGGTTCCCGGAACCCGGCGACCTCGGCCCACGCGAACAGCCGTCACTGCTCGGCAAGGCGGTCGAACTCCTCGACCAACAGCAGGTCACCCCTGCCTGGCTGGCGGCGCAGGCGGCGCTACCGCCGATGCTCGCCCGTACGGTCATCGACGCCGCCACCGAACACGTCCCCGAGCTGCGGCTCACGTCTGCATAAGCTCCTGGGTGGGGGCGCGATGGTCAGCGGCGGCTCACGACGCCACCGCTCCCTGATGACGGCTACCGACCGCAGCCGGGTACCCTGATGACTCGCGCCCCCGTAGCTCAGGGGATAGAGCATCGGTTTCCTAACAGGAACCCGATAAAGCATCGTTGCCGAACAACCTGCAATTTCGGAGCCCATGTCTCACATTCGCGGGCAACGATGGTCGTTGCGTGCTCTCTCGCAATAGTTGGACGATGTTCTGTGCCGTGCCCAACTCGCTCAACGGCATGGCCTGGAATTCCGGAGATCGATCAAGCCTGCCTGATGGTACTAGTGGATCAACTCGCCGACTCGTCGTCGGCGTCGTGGGGCCACGTCCATCGGAATCACGACGGCCGGGTCATGGTTGGGCGTCGACTGCCGCCGCCCTTGCATCACGTAGAGGTCGACGCGTCTGGCCATAAGCCACTCGTACATAGCGAGCGCTGGGTCTGTGGATTTTGGGGCTCCGTCTCACATTCTTCACGAGACAGGCCCGATCCTGGTTCTGTACCACGTCGAGAACCCCGCCTACGCAGGATAATAGGGTTGGTGTGAAGCCCGCCGGTGTTCTTGGCACCGGTGGCGGTCTTATGGCGGAGCGCCGTGCGCTCGGTGTCGGTTCACATCCGGAGGCATTGCTGTGTTCGGACGAGTTGCGGGTCAAAGGACGCGTTGACCTCATCAACGTCACGGCCGAACGGGCCGACATTGTTGACCATAAGACCGGCGCTGAGGATCCGAGCCATCTGGACCAACTGCGGTTCTACGCGATGCTCTGGGACCAAGACGAGGTCGCTAATCAGGATCTAACTCCTGTCGGGGCCCTCGCGGCGTCCTACCCCACCGCCGAGGTCATGATCTCCGCGCTTAGTGCCGAGGAGTTGGTGGCGCTCGCCACCAACACCGGTGAGCGGGTTCGCCGAGGCGGACAGCAAGGTGTTGGCGGAGGTCCCCGATGCGACGCTCGGGGAACACTGCGCTTTCTGCTCGGTCCGAAGCCTCTGCGACGCCTACTGGAACGAGGCCGTTCCTGATCCAGCCGGCCTTGGGAACGGAGCGTGGTTCGACTACGAAGGCGTCGTGAGTGCGCAGAACGGCGTGAAGAGTTGGTGGATGGAGAATGCTCGTGGCCGCCAGCGGATGCTGGTCCGCACCCCACCGCGGCGTCCGCTGTTACCCGGCCAGAGACTCCGCATCCTTGGTATCCGACGGGACGAGGAATCCGAGATAAACGCGCCAGTGTCGATGCTTACGACCAGGTCGGAGTTGTTCGTCGTCGGCGAGAGGGACTACAAAGATGAATCGTCAGGTTAAATCGAGGCGGGCGCGGCGTGCTGGCGTGACCGTGGCCGATCGGTGGCGTATCTGGATCGGAGGCGGTGGACAGGCAAGGAACGGTCACCGACGACGCACGGCGAACGTCACCCGCTTGGTCTTTGCCGGTTCCTTGAAGTCGAGTCCAGTGCCGTCGTCGAATATTAGTCGTCCGGTCGGCATGGAGCCGCCGCCAGCCGGGCTCCAGGCGCCGGCCTCGCCCAAGGCTGTCAGTCTCCCGGTCCGCGCGAGATCGATGTCGATGATGTGATCAAGGCAGACGAGCTCGACCCGGCGGACGTCGTCTTTGGCGAGGAGATCCACGACCTGGTCGCCGACGAGAGCATCCAGCGGAGGGTCCAGGGTCTTCAGCGAATTGATCCCGTACACCCGGAAAGACCCAATCTTCTTGCCCGCCACCCGCTCACGTACCTTTTGGACGTCTTGCGAGATTGGTGCCTCGCCCACGGTGCGTTCTCCGATCTTGAACACAGCGATCACTGGAACTCAAGCCTACGCCCTACCCTCGCTGGTTCTAGCTTGAGTTTTAACGTGCGGCTGGGTGACCTCGACCCTGGCTGATCATGAAGACACCCCTTGATCGATCATCTTCTTGTCGAGGGAAGAGATCCACATCAAGGGCTGTCTGGTGATCAGTGTGCATGATGCTGGGCTGGCAGGCGCGGTCAGGCGGCTGGCCGGGTTCCGGGACGAGTTCTACCGGTGCCTGACCGCGCGGTCGGACGCGTTGTTCGAGCTGGTAGACGCGTTGCTGTGCGGAGACACGGCGATGCGGTCGCCGGTGGAGCTGACCCTGGCCGGTGAACACCGGCGGGGCCACAGTTCGCTGTACGCAGCACTGCACCAGGGCCGCATCGATGTTGACCGGTTGCGGACCGCTCTGGCGACAGTGCCGGTGCCGCAGGCCGCGGACGGGCGGATCGTCCTCGCCGTGGACGCGACCTGCTGGCTGCGGCCGGAAGCGCACACCGTGCCGCAGCGGGTGCTCTGTCACACCTACGGGCGTGGCAAGGACACCCACATCGTGGTCCCGGGCTGGCCGTACTCGCTGGTCACGGCGTTGGAGATCGGCCGCAGCTCCTGGACCGCGCCGCTGGACGCCCGCCGGCTGGCACCCGGCGACGACACCGCCACGGTCATCGCCAACCAACTCCGCGACGTGATCGAACGGCTCGACACGGCCGGGCAGTGGCAGCCCAACGACCCGGACCTGTGGATCGTCGCGGACGCCGGCTACGACGAGCCCCGGCTGGCGTTCCTGCTCGCCGACCTGCCGGTGAAAGTCCTGGTGAGAATGCGGTCCGACCGCGTCCTGCGCCGACCCGCACCACCCCGCACCCCAAGCACGACCGGCCGCCCACCCCGTCACGGTGTTGCGTGGTTCTCGGCGAGCGCTGTGGTAGCCCCGTTCATCCTTACCTACCTGGTCACGTGCCCAGACGCGACAAGACTTCATTCGCCCGACGCAGCTCGGCGTTCTCCGGCCGCAGCCGCTTGGGCTCCGCCGACCACTCCGACGTCACCCCCGGCCGCCGGCCATCGTCGGCGTGCGCCTGACGGGCCCACTCGCGCAGCGTTTCGGCCGTGCCGATACCCAGCCGGGCCGCCAGCGAGGTGATCGCCAGCCAGTTCGACTCGTAGGTCGGCCGCACCTCCGTGACCATCCGCACCGCCCCCTCCCGCAACTCCTGCGGAACGGCTTCGTTCCTGCCACCTCTCGATCTTTCGCAAAACTGGGGGAAGTCTCTAGGAGGTCCGGGCGGTTTCGGCCCACCCGCTGGCTTCACCCACAACCTTGAAGGATCAGTGGCTGATCCGACTGTGGCTGGTCACGGCGTTGCGGAAAGCCTGGGCGGGTCACCCTGCGCAGGTGATCGGCGGTAGCGATGACCAGGACCTACACCGACGTCCACCCCAGTTCGCCCCGGAGCCGCACACTTCGGACCGACGTTGGATATAGCTATGTAGAAGACCCGCTGCGGCCAGGTGCCGCCACGATCGAGGAGTCCCCCATGCAACCTGATGCCTTGCTGTCTGAGGTGGAGCGCCAGCAAAAGTATCTGGCGTTGCTGCCGGAGCACTATGCTTTTCCGTTGTTTAATGCCCGTCAAGCCGTCGAGTCGCAACGGCGCAGCGGGTACAAGGACACCGCGGCTGCGGCTCGCGAGATCGTCGATAATGCGATCGAAGCGGGAGCAAGTAATATTGATGTCATTTTTGACGCTGGCCGAGGTGGTAGCGGAAGGCGCTACGTCAGTGCCGTGGCTTTCATTGACAACGGCTCAGGAATGGTCCCAGAGATGGCCCGGTATGCGCTCTCCTGGGGCGGCGGAAGCCACTTCGATGATCCATCTTTTATTGGCAGGTTCGGCTTTGGGTTGCCCAACGCCTCGATCAACCAGACAAGGCGCGTTGAGGTCTACACCCGCACTGCGGCCAACGAACGCTTCACCATGGTCTACCTTGACATTAATGATCTAGACCCGTTCGGGATGCAGTCTGTGGCCGAGGCCAGGGAAGCCGAGTTGCCCGGCTTCGTGCAGCGCCACCTGAAGAAATCCGATACCAGCCTCGATCATGGTACGGTCGTTGTTTGGTGTGCGCCCGATCGCTTGACCTACCGGTCGCCGGCCCACCTGAAGGAACACCTCCTCGACGACTTCGGCGTCACCTACCGTTACTTGCTGCACCGCGATGGCCACAACGTCACGGATCGGTTCGCAGCGATCTGCGTGGAAGGGGTGATGGTTGAAGCGGCTGACCCGCTCTTCTTGATGCCGGGGACGAGACTGTATCTTCCGCCGGAGGAAGGTGGCGCCAACTTGGTCGAGGATCTCACTATTCCGGTGAAATATGCGGCCGACGCCGGGACCGGTGAGTTTCGCCTGACCCGGCTCACCGACCAGGGCGAAATCGACGAAATCGGAGACGGTCCGGTTATTAGTACGATTCAAGTTCGAATCGGCCGGTTGCCGGTCGGCTTCGCTGTTGGGAGGAAGAGCCGCTCTGGGCCGACGACCGACGCCAACCGTCGGTTCGACATCCGCAAGTCGCATCGGGGAATGTCGTTTGTCCGAGCGGGCCGCGAGTTGCAGACGGTTGACGTGTTTCCTCGTTCTGTGCAGGACGTGGCCAGCGGGCTTGGCGATTGGCCCCTGCTCCAGGCGTACGCCTACCACTGGGGGGTTGAGGTTCGATTTGGTCCAGAATTGGACGATGTCTTCGGCATCACGAACGACAAGCAGGGCGTCAGGCCGATCGAAGACTTCTGGCGTGTGCTGGCCCAGGAGAAAGTAGACGATCTCGTTCGGCGTGAGCAGGCCTGGCAGACGAAGTCCCGGGAGAAGAAAGAGAATGAGGCTGTAACTCCTGAGGACGCTGGTGTACCGACTGACGCCGAACATGCGGCTGAGGCCGCTGACGTCGCCTTGGGTAAACGCCCGAAAGTCCCAGAACGTCACCTGCCGGCTGCACGAGAGGCCGCACAACGAGAGGCGGAGCAGCGTGCGGGGCAGAGCGGCGCACCAGTGGATGAGGCCCGCCGGGCACTAGACCAAGAGACGAAGCGGCGCCGCAACCGGTTGGTGTTCGTGGACCAGGAGCATGGACCGTTCTATGAGCCGTCCTGGAATGGTGCGCAAATCCAAGTTAACGTCAACCGCCGACACCCCTTTTATGAGGTTTTCTACGCGGACCTGCTTAAGTCGGCGACTGGCAAAAGGCCACGGGCGGCACTGGATCTGCTTCTGATTGCCTTGGCCCGAACGGAGTTGACTGTCGAGGACCCTGACATGGAACTGTGGTTCTCGGCTCAGCGCAAGCACACGTGGAGCCCGTTCCTCGACACGGCGTTGCGGGACCTGGCTCGGCGGATGTCCTCGGGCGAGGAGCCGGACGACGCCGTCGATGTCCTCGGTGGCGAGGACGAGCGACCGTCTCGATAGGACCCCACCTCTCCAGGCCGGCTTCCGGCCTGGGGAGGTCTACACTCTTTGAAGTACGAGGCTGGTGTAGGGCGCGGTCACGAGCCGCCACGACCCCCGAGTCACCTGCAACGGCCAACGCTCTAACCGATTGCGCCGTTGCTTGCTGGCTTGTGGAGGTTCCCCTGTGAAGGTTTTAGATCGCGCTACTCCTGTGCATGATGACGAGCAGTTGATCGAAGGATTCCTCGCTGGCGACCCGGGTGCTCGGATCGATCTGCCCAAGCGCTTCGGTCCGCGTATACGGCGCATTGCTCAACGCTCCGATGTTCGTTTGGCCCGCCTTGATCTTGCCGAGGAGGTTGAACAACAGCTTTACCTGCTGCTCCTGACCCGTCCGGCCGGCCATTTTGATCGCACCCGGTGTGACGGCGTATGGGGCTATCTGAGGGCCATGACCAGGTTGGCCGCTCGCGACGTGCTTGCCCAGTACGCGCCACCAGGAACACGGACCCGCGCCCATGTCTCGCCGGAACCCAACAGCCATGTGAAAGAGGCGGGGGCCATGACGTCTCGGCAAGTTCTGGTCGAGGACCGCCCTTCCGTGGCCGTCGCGGAGGACGTAGCGCTGGGACAAGTCGTCAGCGAGATGATCATGAATGGCCTTGAAGCCGAAGCTCCCAGTTGGTTGCGGCACGTCCTCCGTCTGGTGGTGGAGGGCCTGACCGTCACCGAAGCGGCTGCTGTCGTCGGCCGCTCCCGCTTTGCTGTGCGCCGTGCGTTGGGACGCTGGGCTAAGCCAGCAGCCACACTGGCAGCCCTCGAGAAGGGCTAGAGACGTTGGCGTCGGCAAGACGAAAATCGTGAAACTTAGTACAGCTCCAGCTGCTCATGCTCACCGGCGGCAAGTGGCAAATCGGGCAGTGTGACGCGTGCACCGTGCCTGACCGGTCTGGTTAGGCGGTGCGCCGTGACCGCCTCCAGCACCGCTGGCGACTTGCTGCGTGGGTGGCACCACCGACGCATCCACCATGCGGAGATGGCGTCCACGTCCGCGGTGCTCTTACGACGGCGGAACTTGTAGCTCGGCTCCGCGTCGCTACCGAGTAGGTAGGGCAGAAGGTTGTCCACCAAGCTGATGCCGTAGATGATGCGTTGACGCCCATGCTGCAGCAGGGTGTCCGACGGCCACTGCAGGAGGTCGAAGCCGTGACGGACCTTGCGGAACTTGGGGTTCACCCCTTCGCCAAAGATGCTGTTGACCCGTGCGCCGCGAGCGGTCTGCTCCGCAAGACGCACCAACGCTCGCACCGAATCCGCCGATAGGTGCGAGGTGCCAAACGACCTCGACCGGCCGAGCTGGCGGAACTCGATAGGGGAGGGCCCGCCGAGAACCTCGGGCGGGATCCGGATTCGGTTGTACTGGCTTGCGCCCGAGCCGTAGAGCGAGGTCGTTCCGACGAAAACGAGGTTTGACCGCCGACGGATCGGTCGACCGGCCATCGAAGACGCGATTTCACTGGCGTAGGTCGAATAACGCCGGTGGTATGCCTTCACGGCCGTGGGGCTGACCGCCAGCATGCTGACGAGCTTGCCCCCTAGCAGCGTGTTGTACGGAGCGACGGCGCCGCATACGGTGAGATCGGCGATTTCGGTTCCGACTGCATCAGATTTTGCCCGCCGCAGTACGGACATGATCGCGCGCCGGGCCTTCGGGTTGTCGAGCGCGTCAGACAGCGCGGTGCGGCTCGCCTTCGGGTAAAGGTAGGGCGCGAGCTCTTGTCGAGCGCTAAGCAGGTCGGCCAGTGCCAGGCATCGCTTGCTGCGGAAGAGGTCGGACTCGGCGCGCCGACGCCAGCCCTCGACGTCGTCGGGGTCCTGAACTTTTTTGAAATCCGTCGGTTTGACGAACCGGTGATGGTCCCGGCGGCGAGTCTCCGCCTCCTTCAGCAATCGGTCGATTGCTTCGGCGGCGGGGTTGTCCCACAGCGTCGGCCAGTACAGGCCATCCTTGACCAAGTCATCGACATACAGTTCGTCCAGCGCTGTCTGCAGCCGGGCGGTAATCCAGCGAGCCATCCGCAGAGTCGGGGCCGCACGCAGGTTCTCAAGGAATACCGCCGGCTGCCAGCCGATCCAGTCATCCCGCTCGGCTAGTTGTACGACAGCGCTACCGAGCGCGGCGATCCCGATGACTGGGTGAAATTCGGCTGCGCGGTCCCGAACCAGAATCATCATCGTACGCCCGGGAGTGCTGGTGTACTGATTAGACCACGTATGACGGAAGTACCGCCATATGTCCATCAGTCTGAATCCGGTGTGCACACAGCGCTCACTGGACACTACCTGCACGTATGGATCGATCACCGTACGCAACTGGTCGACATCCGCGTTGCCGTCACTGCTGAGGTTCTGAAGAGCCGTTGAAAGTTCCTTGCCATCTCTCATGAGGCTGAAGATCGATACAAATTTGCCTTCGAACTCCCGGGGTTTCTCCATAGCGGCGATGAAGCGACGCACCGACGGGATGGCTAACTGCTCATCGCGCTTTATAAGTTCCTGTCGCCGGACTCGATTCTTCTCCTCGACCGGATCAGCGACTCCGAGCGGCGGGGCGATGACCACCTCGTGGTCATCGACCCGTACACCCCAGCCTTGACCGACAAGATCAATCAACACGTGGGTAGCGGCCGTGAGCGCGGCGTTGTCATTGGCGAGGCATCGTTCGTGTGCCGCCTGACGTGCCGAAGCATCGTCGTTTGCCAGGGCGCGACCAAGCGCCACGAAGGCCTGCCGCTCTGCGGGTTGACAGCCTGGCGGGCAGGGGAGTGGGTACCACATCTCGATCATGCTAGGCATTCATGAAGGTGGCGAGTACGTCGGCCCACGCCTGGCGCAGCCTCTGGGCATGCCCTCGCTCAGCAACTCGCCGTAGCGTGGCTTCAGCGCGGGCGGAGGCCAGAAGAGTGAGAGCAACTTGACGAGCAAGATCATGGTCTCTGCCTAGTTCGCTCATCGCGAGCGGCCCATATAGATCGCGATACCAGGGATGCTTTGTGTTGAGTAGCACGATGATCTGTCGATCCCGCACGACGATTTCATATGCGCCCATCGTGGGTAACTCCGCGGCTACAATCTGGTACGGCGCCTCGTGTCGGCTCAGGCCATCCACCAGATCCTTGAGTTCGTCAGGGATGGGCCGGCGCCCGCGTGGTAAGGATGGCAGTGACGCCTCAGCGCGCGCCGCCTGCTGTTCCGCCGCGCTCAGCGGCTCCGCCGCCTTGACGAGCATGAACCGGTTTCGGACACGACCGTTCAATGCGCGAGCGATCGTCTCCAGATCCGGTGAGATGATATCCAGCAGTTCTGGTCGCGGAGAGATTGCCTGCTTGGCGTGGGTGATCCCAAACAGTTCGTCGAGGACTGGGTCAAATTTGATTTCACACCGCCACCAGTCGTCGTAGTTCTCGCGACGTTTACCGCCCATGAAGAACCACCCGCGATCGATCTCACGGCCGGCGCGGACGATGGAGACCGGAGGACCGGCTGTAACGCCCATAATCCGCTTCTCCTCCGTCGACAACGCGTGCCAGCGATCGATCGGGAGCTCACTAAAAGTAACCGATATGGTGCCGCTGGCGGAACCTACCGGTATCTCGTAGAGGAGATCGTCGCCAAACTGCCTACCACCGGTGATCTTCGATCCGGGTTGGAGGCAGAGAGGATCGTTTGCTGCCACGAGTTGCCCGTTCACCTGCAGACTGACGCCGTTGGCAAGGAAGTGTCTGTATATTCGTCCTAGATCGTCCCTGAGCCTCCGGGTGAGTGTGGACGAACGCTTGTATTCCACCCTGTCGCAGCGGGTCAACCGCACCACCGTACCGGAGCCGGTGTTGGGCACAAACGCCGGCCGGTCGATGCGTTCGACAGGAGGCAGCGCAGCATCGCCAGCGTCGACCAGTTCGTCGATGTCTAGCCTCGACCAGAGGACGCCGACATCAGGTCGCCACGTGTAGACCTCGACGCGCCGGCTTCGGCTGAGCGCACCGTTCGGTAGCCCCATGCCGTAGCGCCCCAGCGACGTCCGGTCGTTGAACCGGCTTGTCCCGCCGAACGTCAGGGCCTCCGCTAGCGTCTCAGCATCCATGCCCTCGCCGTCGTCTACAACCATGATCTCGATCTGCCGGTCGGTGCTGCGTGCGGCAGCAACCTCCACCGCGACCCGTCGCGCTCCAGCCTGCAGGGAGTTGTCGATCAGTTCCGCAACCGCCAGGCCGGTCGTCTTGTAGCCAGTGTCGCGGGTTGCGAAGAGGAAGTTGGCGGGGTTCACGAGCCGAGGCCGAACGACCGGACCGCTGTCGAGTTGCATAACCATCAGTAACGCCACCTCCTGCCGGCCCATTCGCCGGATGCGTGATCGTACATTGCCGAGTCGGAATGTAATAGAGATGTTTTGAACGCGCGTCTTGGCGATAGACTACCTCGGTGTCCGGAGTAGGTACATGACCACGCGGCGACGAATTAGGGCCGACACCCCACTGCCTGAATGCCCCGAGAAGCGAATCGGCCTTTCGTTGCTGGCTCCGATCAACGATCGACTTGACGATGTCGTAACGCTCGCTGAGGAGACCGGCGAACGAACCGCAAAGAACATGTCGCTTCGCTGATCCTTGCTGCGCCACCGGCAGGTGAGGACGTGGCGCTCCTGCTGCACGCCTACCAACGGGCTAAGGCCGGGCTGAGGCTCGCACCGACAGTTGGCAAGCCGTTCCCGACGTCTCGGAAGCGTCCTCTGCCGAGCCAGTGGTGGCACTGCCGGCTGGACTGGCTGGCGCCAGCAGCCGTGCAGCCCTTGGCAGCGCCGCGCTCACCAGCGCACCGGTGAATTCGGGACTGACGAGCAAGAGGGCCCCGCCGAGTCGCCCACCACGGCCGAGCTCTCGCGTTCTCGATGCCGCTCAGGGGCGGCTGCGGTTGTTGGCAGCGAGTTGGCTGGTCTCGTCGCCGTAGGTCTCGAGCCACTGCCTAGGTCGGCCATGAACGACATGAGCACCGGCTGTAGTTCCTCGCCGGCTTGGGCCAAGGCCCTGCGGCTGCCCTCGCCGCTCTCGACGTGGCGACGAGGCCGTGCTCCTGCAGGCGCCGCAGTGCCTCATTTCGCGATTTTGAAATGGGCGCAGGGCTGATGGTATGCAGCCGGTCGGTAAAGGTCATGGGTTGCCCCTGCTGTAGCGCGGTTAGGATCTCCATGGACCATCGGTGGCGGCCGCACAGACGGGCAGCGTTGGACCCGGACGGGCTGTTGCCTCCGGATGAGTTGGCCCACGTGGTAGACCGCCTCAAGCGGGCCCATTACAGACGCATGGCGCTCCGGTCGGGACTCGAGGCAAGGCTTTCGAGCGGAGGGAGAGGCGGCGTCGGGACCAGAGAGCACAGCGGTCATATCTGTAGAGATCCACGTAGGCCCAAATGCCTCTTCAGGCGCTTTTGCGGCGCTTTCTCTTGATTCTTTCGGCGACTGCGTCGTGGTGGAGTTCTTTGGTGACGCTTTGGTAGGCGTCGCGGGTGAGTGTGGTGGTGGTGTGTCCGAGTTGTTCGGAGACGACTTTGACGTCGATGCCGGCGTCGAGGGCGATGGTGGCGGCGCCCTGGCGGAGGTCGTGGAGGCGGATGGGTGGTAGTCCGGCTCGTTGTACGAGTTTGCGGAAGCGTTGGGTGATGAGGTGGGGGCGCCAGGGGTGTCCGTTGGGGCGTACGAAGAAGAGTCCGGTGTCTGGCCAGGTGGGTCCGGTGGCGAGGCGTTGGGTGGCGCGGCGGGCGCGGTAGGCGGTGAGGACGGCGGCGGTGTCGGCGTCGATGGTGAGGTCGCGGTTGCGGGCTTTGCTCTTGGGCGGCTTCTGCCTGACTTCCCGGCCGTGGCCGGTTAGTTGGTTGCTGATGGTGACTTCTCGTTTGTCGAGGCGGACTTCGGAGTGTCGGAGGCCGCATGCTTCGCCGCGTCTGGGCCCGCGGTAGGCCATGAAGTGGAGTAGTGGGTGTAGGTCGGGGTCGTGTTCGGCGGCGTGGTCGAGGAATTGGGCGAGGAGTTCGTCGGTCCAGACCATGACGGGGCCGGGTACCTGGCCGGGGGCTTTCCAGTGTTGGACGCGTTCGGGTTCCCAGACGATGGGTAGTGGTCGGTCGCCTCGGGTTTTGACGAGGGTGGCGGGGTTGGTGACGCCGACGATGATCTCTTCGGCGAGGGCGTCGTTGATGGCTTTGCGGAGGGTGGCGTGGATGCGTTGGCGGGTGGAGGGGCCGGCAAAGCAGATTCCGCGTACGGTGGCCCGGACTTGGGGGCCGGGGCTTGCCTTGGCGGTGCGGATCTCGGCGCCGTGTTGCTCGATGGCGGCGAACATGGCCTTGATGTGGTGGGGCGGAGTTTGTCGAGGGGGATGTGGCCGAGGTGGGGGATGAGGTGTTTGCGGACGTGGGACTCGTAGCTGTAGATGGTGGTTTCGTCGATCTGTAGGCCGGTGAGCCAGGTGGTCAGGTTCGGGCGGCAAGGGTGAACACCACGATGTCCTTCGTCATCCTCAGATTCAGATCCGGATGATCAAAGGTCAGGCGGCGTATCTCGTGATGGCGTCGGCATAAGCGCGCTGCGGATGCCCTTGATCGTAAGAGAAAGATCTACGCGAGATCTAGCAGGTGCATTTCGCCGCTGCGGATCATCCAGTCGACCCAGTAGCCGAGCCGCCCGCACGCGATACAGCGGCTCGTGATGGCGATCGCTCGGATTCCCACTCCATCGACATAGAGGGAGCAACCCACCGCAATGTTGAAGTCCTCTTCGTCGCCGTCACCGTCGCACTCACATACCATGACGCCGGGGCTGGCGTCATGCCAGTACTCGCCGCTGTCCGCGATGAAGCACTCCGAACCGCAGCCACGACAGATGCGCTTCACCGCACGTTCTTCGAGATCTCCATGAACCCCGAAGACATGTCCGCCACACGTCGTGCACCTGCACAGCCGTACCTCATGCACGTTGTAACCCTCAGCGCCCTGCGCCGTCGCGTACTCGGCGAGGTCCTCAAGATTCTCGCCCACCGGCCAGCCGTCGACTTCGCGGAGCACCACAGTCGTCATCTCACCATGCCGGGCCTTCCCCCCACGAGCACGCTCATGCCGCCGACCGGGCGCGCAGGCAGACGGCCGCCGTCACGATCGTTGTTCGCCGTCCCGTGATGCCCTCCCGACATCCTGGGATATCGACGTGAGTGCCCTCGACAGCCGCCTGGCCGTGGCCGTTGCGCGCTCCGGCTCACTGATGAGCGAAGATGCAGCCGATGAGCCCTGCTCGCATCAATGGGTCCTGGCTTGCCATCCTGATCGGATGCCGAAGCTCACAGAAGACGACTACAAAGCCACGGTCGCGTTACAACCGATCAGAGTCGACCCGGACGAGACGATGCCGTTCGACTTCTGGCCATACTTCGAAGCCATTCCACCGGAGGACTTCGGCGGTCACGACTTCTCGGCGAGAGCGGTACCGTACGCCTGGCGGATGCCCGAGAGCGTCTACGAGCACGTCCTCGTGCGGCACCGCGTACTCAAGCAGAGTGCCTAGCACGGACACCCGGACTCCCGCCGGTAACGCTTCCTCGCGGGCCAGGGACGCCGCGAACGGAATGAGGGCCGTGGTGTCATGGTCGGGATGTGAATCCAGCTGGTCCACGTTATTCACCAACTCCATCAGTTCGTCGACAAACTCTCGCGTGGTTTCATCTGCCTCGACGGGAACTGGCTCATCCAGCAACCACGCGACCGCATCGGGCACGTCCTCCTGCCCGCCGAACATTCGACGCGCCACCCCGGCGACGGCCGTGACGACATCGTCGTGGACGCCGAGCGGCATACTCGCCCACCGTGGGCCGAACTCGGCGGGCATCGGATCCACCGGCAGTGGTTCAGGCAGCGTCACCTCCGCTCCCGGATCCTCGTGGAGCAGTGCGGTTCGGGGAAACCTGCGCTGTAGGTCGTCCGCTTTACCGCGCTCCCCGCCCCAGCACAGTCCGTCATAGGACCGGGCCAGCCCCTTGATGCGGATCGTCTCCCAGCACAGGAACGGTCGCAGTGCTTCATGGTCCGTCTCGGGTACACCGCCAGCGACGAGAGCGCCCACCGCGGGCCACGGGGTACCGCCCAGATCAGGGGGGCGGGGTACTACCCGGATCAGTCGGTGTTGAAGCCCGGCCAACTCCCGAGCCGCGTCGGCGACCGAGTCCTCGTTGGTAGCTCCAGCTCGTACCGAAAACCCCAGTACGACGGCAACTCGTTTCCCTCCGTGCTGCTCCTCGATTCAGCCAGGGTGCTCGCCGCACCTGGCCGGGGGCGACCTGCTGGCCCCGCAGGGGCGCTGGCGTCGACGATGAAGCGCTCACATCTGCCGCGAAGCGCTCGCTACGCAACGCGACGGCCGGAGGCGTGTGAATCGTGCCCGTGAGCCGTACGCGACTCGACGTCCATGACCGTCACAACACATAGCACTTTAGCCTGAACGCTCGGACGAAAGCCCTAACGTCTGGTGAGTAGTCGGACATGCGGGCGCGGTGCCACCCGTATCAGTCAAAGATTTCCTCGTACTTGACCTTGATGCGCCCGTGGTGGCTGTCGACCACCATGTACCAGTCGTCGTCGTACAGCACCTCGAGGACGATCGGGCTGACGTCGAAGAAGCCGCCGTGGTACTCCTATTCGTCACCGTCGAGGTACGCCTGGTACTCGTCAGCGGCGTTTGGCCAGGGCTGCCTCAATCAGCTCGAAGCCCTCGTAGTGGTAGGCCGGGTTGATGAGCAGCGCGCGGGCTAGGTCGAGCACGCCGCGTTGGTCATCCACGGCGAGCACATCCGTGACGGTGCGGTGTAGCCACTCTGGCGCGTACTCCAGGCGAAAGAGCAGTACGAGCACCGCCTGCCTGGCCAGCGGATCATCATTGAGTAGCAGGTTTCCGTACTCTGGAAGGCCAGCCCTCAGGGCTGCGCCCACGCGAGCGGCAAGCCCATGATTTCCATGCTCGGCTTCGACCCAGAACGGGTCACAGTCGGCGAGTTCGGTCATGAGCTGAAGCGCATGGGCAGCGACCGAACGACGCGGGCAACGGCACAATGCGATCAAAAATGGGATGACGTGCTCTGAGCACTCAACGACCGAGACCGAGTGCTCATGGATCACGATGCTGTGCAGCCGGCCCACGGCCAAGTGAAGATCATGCTCGTCGGTTGGGTTGCTGATCCGCTGCAGCAGGTGCGGGATCTCCAGTGGGCTTCCTGAGCCAACCCGCATACTCGACCAGTCCACGGCGTCAACACCGAGCAGTTCGAACGCCACGGGTGAACGGTAGAAGATCGCCAGAGCCGCCGACAACTTCCTGGCTGACGTCGTACTCGCGAACACGCGAGAGTCCTGGTCTCGATCAGGTGGCACCGAGTAGATGCACCCTCACGTACGTGCGGGGTGCGCCGTTGCCGCACGCATCACGACTGGCGCTGTTCCTCGCGCCCGCCGCACCTTCGGTGACCGCGGTGGCGCGGTAGATGATCTTCACGCCCATGCCCGATGTGTGCTCTGCGGGTGGTGACGCTCCGTGGACGACACTGCGTGGTCCTGCCCGCCGGTGTCCGGGCGGGGCCTGGCCCACCGTTGGTGGCTCCGTGCGTGATCCGCAGGTGGCGCTGCCAGCGATGACAGATTCTGAGGGTCCCTGTCGCCCGCCGGCCGCCGCTGCTAGGTACCCTGTAGCCTCGCGCCCTCGTAGCTCAGGGGATAGAGCATCGGTTTCCTAAACCGTGTGTCGCAGGTTCGAATCCTGCCGGGGGCACCTCGAAGATCAGCAAAAACGTCGTTTGGCCAGCGGGTACGTGTCGGCGTGGATGATCCGTGACGTGCTGACAACTGCCGTCCGAGGCCGCCGTTTGTCGCCATCCACGGGACTATTCATGGACTAATCTTGAAGCTGTTCTCCCAGGTCAGAAGCGTGTGCCGTAACCAAGATCCGAACTGACCGAAGGTCCCTCCGACGCTGTTTCGAACGCGGCCAACGTCTGCTTCATGTACGCCAGTCCCAGGGCAGTAGCCCGCCGTCCTTGGGATACAGCAGCCGCCAGATGAGGATCGTGGCCGTCGATGCACCTCGTGCACACCCTCAATAGCACGTCGACCGACTGACGGCCCGGTCCGCGACCTCGGTGGTCGGAACACCTGCGTTCAACCAGGGCGATACCGCCGCCTGCCGCAGGCCTTATGGCCACCGGTTAACGGTGAGGCGACCTGCGCCGGGGTGGCGCCACCGTGCGCGCCTCCCAAAACTCGGGAGTACGTCGATGCCGCCACCACGTTGCCCCACCGCTGGCGAACAGCCGCGCCAGCGGTGGGAACGGGCGATGTTGGGTTGACAAGGCTGAGGGCGCATCCGTGCCGCCCTCCCTGACGACCGCATTTTCTACGAACCGGACATGACCCGTCTAGCGTCGCTGCTGCGACGACAGGCTCGCGAGCGAGGCTCGCTCACTCGGCCATGGTCGAGTGGGCTGACTGGTCAGCGTCGTCCGATGTAGAGCGCGGCTACGCCGAACGCGGCCGTGACGATCGCGCCGACCGTTGCGAGGCCGGCGTTTGCCGTACCTCCCCAGCCGCCCAGGGCCGTCAGCAGTACGACCACACCCAATGCCCCGCCTGCGGTGAGGAACGTCAGACGCATCACTGACAGATCCGGCTGATGGCGCTGGCGCTCCTCGGCGTCTGGATCATCGGGCGTTAGAGTGCTCACTACGTCCTCATCCTTCCGTTACGCGCGGCAGGTCGGCAGGACTTTGGGGCCTTCCTGTTGGCGCAGGAGGGCCTCCCTGCTTTGCGCAAGTATGCACGCGAGAGGACGTGAGTGGGAATCTCACTCACCACGATCAACGCGATCTCGGGTCACAAAACGGGTGTAAGCGGGACCTAGTGTCGCCCAACAGGGAGAGAGATGGGCTCCATGCGTCGTGCGGGAAGAACGTTTGTTCCCTCGCTTGCCGACGTGACGACACGAGCTAGCCCCGCATCCTCATGTCAGGCTGTCGACGACCTCAATGGGTCGCCTCAAGAGCGGACGGACCTGCAGCCGATGGCCGGTCCGACTCGGGAAGCAGCAAAGATCTGCGTGTCAGTGCCGGTGTCGGCGTCGTGTCGGGGCGGTGTCAGGCAGGCCCCGCACGCTGTATGACATGACAGCAGATCTGGTGATCGAGGCAGAGGGCCTCGTCAAGCAATTCGGGAAGACGAAGGCGCTACAAGGCGTCGATCTTGCCGTACCGCGGGGGACGGTGCTGGGGGTGCTCGGACCGAACGGCGCCGGCAAGACCACCGCGGTACGGATCCTCTCCACGCTCCTGACCCCGGACGCCGGCACCGCCAGGATCAGTGGCTTCGACGTCGTACGCGACGCGGGGCGGGTCCGGCAGGCGATCGGTCTGACCGGCCAGTACGCCTCCGTCGACGAGGACCTGACCGGCCGGCAGAACCTGGAACTGTTCGGCACGCTGCTCGAACTGGGTCGCGCCGGGTCCCGTCGGCGGGCCGCCGAACTGCTCGAATGGTTCGATCTCACCGAGGCGGCCAACCGGCAGGCGAAGACCTATTCCGGTGGCATGCGGCGGCGGCTGGACCTGGCTGCGAGCCTGGTCGGCTCCCCGGACGTGATTTTCCTGGACGAGCCGACGACGGGACTCGACCCGGCCAAGCGCGAGGACATGTGGGACGTGGTCCGGTCGCTGGTCACGAACGGCGCGACCGTGCTGCTCACCACGCAGTACCTGGAGGAGGCGGACGCGCTCGCGGATGCGATCACGGTGATCGACCACGGCCGGGTGATCGCGTACGACACACCGGAGGGGCTCAAGCGGGTGGTCGGTGGTCAGACGCTCGAGGTGCGTCCGTCGGATCCGGCGAACCTGGCCCGGACCGCGTCGATTCTGTCCGAGGTGTCGTCGGGTGCGCAGGCCGACGAGATCCGCAAGGGTGTGCTGGCGGTGCCGGTCGCCGACGATGCGGCCCTGACCGAGAGTGTCGCGCGGTTCGCCACTGCAGGCATCGCCGTCACCGAACTGTCCCTGCACCTGCCGAGCCTGGACGAGGTCTTCTTCACCCTCACCGGCCGCACCGCCTCCGAGGACGACACCACTAGGACCGACGACCCCGCGAAGACCGACGGCAGCACGAAGACGAACGGCAGCACGAGGACCGGCGACCCCACGAACACCGGCGGCAGCACGAAGACCAAGGAGGTCGTGGCATGAGCACCATGGTCGGTACACGTCCGACGACGAGCGGCGCGCTGTCGGCGGTGGCCCCGAATCCGCGCCCGTTCCGGCTCGTCCGCCACTCGCTGGCACTCGCCAAACGCAGCCTGATCAAAACCTGGCGTACGCCCGAGGCGCTCATCGACGTCACGCTGCAGCCGGTGCTGTTCCTCATTATCTTCGTCTACATTTTCGGCGGGGCGGTCGCCGGATCGACCCACGACTACCTGCAGTTCCTGCTGCCCGGCATTCTGGCGCAGACGATCGCGACCGGTGCGATCGCGATCGGCGTCAACCTCAACACCGACATCGCGAAGGGCATTTTCGACCGGTTCCGTTCGTTGCCGATCCCGCGCTCGGCACCGCTTGTCGGTGCGGTCCTCGGTGACGTCGTCCGGTACGTGATCGTCACGATCTCGACGCTCGCGATCGGCTACCTGCTCGGCTTCCGGATCGACTCCGGCCCGTTGAGTGCGATCGCGGGTTGCCTGCTCGCGGTGCTGTTCGCGCTCTGCCTGAGCTGGCTGCCGGTGTACGTCTCGATGAAGGTACGCACACCCGGTGCCGTACAGGGTCTGATGTTCGCCCTGATCATGCCGCTGAGCTTCGCCTCCAACGTGTTCGTCGACGCCAACACCCTGCCAGGGTGGATGCAGGCGTTCGTCGACGTCAACCCGATGACCCACCTGGTGGCGTCGGTACGTGGGCTGTTCCTCGGCACCCCGGTCGGCTCGCACGTGTGGTGGACCCTCGCCTGGTGCGCCGGGTTCGTGGTGGTGTTCATGCCGCTGGCGCTGCGGGCATACCGCAAGAAGGTCTGAGCAAAGACGGTCTGGGCAAGAAGGTCTGAGCAAAGACGGTCTGAGCAAGAAGGTCTGAGCTACGCGAGCAGGTCGGCCATCAGTTCGCGGATGCGGGCGCCGGTCGCGGCGATCGGCCGCTCGCGCCATGCGGCCAGCAACGGCTCACGCTGCTCCTCGTCACCGGGGGCGGCGGTGAGCCGTTCGCCGTCTCCGGGCGGGAACATGCGACTGACGTTGCCGCCGATCCGGGTCCCCAGCGCCCACAGCTCACTCGCGGTCGCCGGATCGCCCCGGTACGCGGCGAGCTCGGCCCCGCCCAGCGCCCATGCCCCGATCACCGGATAGTCGTGGCTGCCCAGCGCCTCGTCCCGGGCGAGCGTCAGCAACGCGACCGTGTGGGCGACGGGATCGTCTCCCGGGGTCGGCCACACCTCGGCCATCCTGAGGCGGAGGACCGCGACCGCTACCCGGAGTACGACGCACGCCTGCGCCGGCAGCGGGTTGGCGGATCTGGCCACGCTCCGGGTCACCAGGTGGGCGTAGGTGAGTGCCTCGTCGTACCGCTGACGCTGCCAGGCGAGGTGGGCCAACCCGAGGGTGGCCTGCGCGACGTCCATCTCCTCGGCCTGACCGGACCCCGCGGTCTCGTGCAGGCGCTGCTCGGCCTCCGGGTCGCCGCCCAGGGCGAGCTGGGCGTCCAGCATCACCCGGATCGACCGGGCGTCCTGCGTGGCGCCGACCAGGTCCATGTGCCGGACGCTGCGGGTCAGCCACTCGGTGGCCTGTGTGCCGTCGCAGGAGTTGACCAGATGCCCGGCCGCCTGCGCGGCCATCGCCATGCCCCAGTGGTCACCGGCCAGCTCGAACAGGCGGTACGCCCGCTTGGCGTCGGCGACCGACTCATCGGACATGCCCCAGTTTTCCCGTACGGCGGCGCGGGCGAACAGTCCCAGCCCCTGCACGTACGGGTCGGGGTGGGCGATCATCTCGGCGGCGCCCTTGGCGCTCTCCTCCGGATCGAACTTGTCGAACCCGGGCAACGCCGACGCCAGTACGGTGTGCCGCGACGAAACCTCGTCGGGCCGTTCGGCGAACACGGTCCGCAGCGCCCGCCGGGCGAGTACGGCCAGCCGAATCGGTCCGGCGATACCGGCGTTGATCCCGAGCAGCAGGCACGCCCAGGCGAGTCGGTCGGCGTTCGGCAGCGGCCTGCCGGTGACGCGGCCGCTCAGGATCGCCGAATTGGACCGCAGTTCCGGCTCGTCGGCGTGCAGCAGGGTGCGGCCCCAGCCGGTGACCTCAAGGTGCAGGCCACGCACCGTCCAGAGGTGGAACAGTGCGGTGGCGATGTCGATCGCCGCGGGTTCGTCGCCGTGGCCGAGCGCCCATCGCAGGCCCGCGACGAGGTTGTCCTGTTCGGCCGCGCACCGCGCGAACGCGTCGAGCTGGCCCTTGCCGGTGAAGTGTGCGGCGAGCGTGACGGCCTGCTCCCGGGCCCACCCGACCAGTCCGGCCATCGCCGGTTCCCGGTCGCCGGCCGCGTCGAGGCGGGCTTCGCCGTACTCGCGGACGGTTTCGAGCATCCGGTACCGGGGCGGCCCGTCGCCCTCGACCAGCGTCAGCAGGGACTGTTCGACCAGGGTCGCCAGCCCACGCCGTACGTCCGGGGTTGCCATGACCGCGGCGGCGAGGTCGGCGGTGAAGGGTGCCGGGATGACGGCGAGGCGTTGCAGCAGCTCACGGTCGCCGGGGGCGAGCAGTTCCCGGCTCCAGTCGACCATCGCCCACAGGCTGGCGTGCCGATCCGGGAGCCCCCGCAGCGCGTCGTCGAGCAGCGCGAACCTGTCGCTCAGGCCGGCGAGTACGTCGTCGATCGGCATGTGCCGCAGCCGGGCGGCGGCGAGTTCGAGTGCCAGCGGCAGGTTGTCGAGGCGGTGACACAGCGCGAGTGTGCGTTCGGTGTCCCAGGTCGGCACCGCCCCGCCGGCTCGGGCGCGCGTCTGGACCAGCCCGAGCGCGTCCGCGTCCGGCAACGCCTTCAGCCGGTGGACCAGCTCGCCGACCAGGCCCAGCGGGGCGCGGCTGGTGGCGAGCACCGCGACCTCGGGTGAGGCGACCGCGAGCAGGTCCGTGACCACGGTGGCCACGGCGTCGAGGACATGCTCGCAGTTGTCCAGCACCACGAGCCCGTCGAGGTCCGGCGCGATCATGCGCAGCCGTTCCTCCGGGCTCAGCACCCGCCGGTCCAGGCCGAGGTTGGCCCCGGTCGCCGAGGTGTCGGCGCCGCCGAAGGCGGCCAGCACCGTGGGCAGCACCTCGTCGGGCGAGCGCAGACCGGCGAGTTCGAGCACGCGTACGGCCTGCCCGCTGGCCGCGGTACGCCGGGCGACCTCGGCGGCGAGCCGGGTCTTGCCCGCGCCGCCGGTCGCGACGATCGTCACCAGGGGCGCGTCGACGAGGGCCGCGCTCACCGCGGCCACGTCCCCGTCCCGGCCGACGAGGGCGGTCGCCGACCGGCGCCACGCGGCGGGCAGGGCGATCGTGGCCGTCCGACGGGGTGCTTCCACGACGGCCGGGGTGGCGAGTTCGCCGCGCAACAGGGCCAGGTGGACCTGCGTGATCACCGGCGACGGGTCGGTGCCGTACCGGTCGGCCAGTTCCGTGCGGAGCTGCTCGACCACCTCCAGCGCCTCCGCGTCGCGGCCCTGCGCGGCCAGTACGCGTACGAGCAGCGCGGCCGACGGCTCGTCCGGTGGGGTGTGCGCGACGAGCCGGCGCAGGTCGGCCTCGTCGAACGGCCCGGCACCGGCTAGTGCCGCCTGGGCGCGCAGCGTCGCCACATCGGCGAACAGCCTGGTGCTCTCGGCGGTGACCAGCTCCGGGACCTCGGGAAACAGCGCCCTGGCCTGGTCGGCGCAGCTACGTGCGGCGCCCGCGTCACCCGTGCGCAGTACGGCCCGCGCCCGCTCGACCAGTGCACGGGCTTCGACGGCGTCGACGTCGACCTGCTCGGACGGAACCCGGTATCCCCCCGGTACGGCGACCACGGGCAGCCCGAGGCGGCGTACCCGGGACACGAGCGCCTGTACGGCCCCGGTGGTGTCGTCCGGTGGCAGGCCGTCCCAGACGGCGTTGACCAGCGCCGCGACGGACACCGCCCGCCCGCGTGCGCCGACGAGCTCGCGGACCACCGCCGCGAGCCGCTCGCCCCGAACCGGCTGGCCGTCGACGGCTAGCGGGCCGAGGGTTGTGATCTGCACGGTCCCAGCATCCCCCACCCGTGCACCGATCCGTCCCCCACCACCCGCCAGTGCCCGTCCGGCACGGGCGAGCGGGCCGGGACGAACCGGCTGCGGTCAACCAGGCAGTACGACCAGGGGCGCAGTTTCGGAGCCATCGCTACCGATAGTGCCGCACTGTCCGAGTTTGCCGGGTTCCCGAATCCACCCGGACGAACCTTGCCCGAAGCATGATCGAGAGCGTCGGCCGGCCG
This sequence comes from Micromonospora sp. NPDC049523, assembly GCF_040676775.1. Taxonomy (NCBI): domain Bacteria; kingdom Bacillati; phylum Actinomycetota; class Actinomycetes; order Micromonosporales; family Micromonosporaceae; genus Micromonospora; species Micromonospora sp. NPDC049523. Next base: position 76,214 of record NZ_JBFAPP010000025.1, read on the forward strand.
GGGACGCAGGCGGCCGATGGCCGGTACCCGTACTCGGGCGCTCGGTAAGCTATGCAGTCGTGACCACCACGTTTGCTGACCTGACCACGATGCGGATCGGCGGCCCGGTAGGGCGGCTGCACGTCGCCACGAGCATCCCGCACGCCATCGAGCTGCTGCGCGCCGAGGACAACGCGGGAGATCCGCTGCTGGTGATGGGCGGCGGGTCCAACCTCGTCGTCGGCGACGTGGGATGGCCCGACACCGTGATCAAGATGGCGTCGACCGAACTCGACATCGACGGGGATCGGGTCACCGCCGCCGCCGGGGTTGAATGGGACCAGCTCGTCAGGACGGTGGTCGCGGAGGGGCTCGCGGGCATCGAGGCGCTGTCCGGGATTCCGGGCTCGGTCGGCGGTACGCCGGTCCAGAACGTGGGAGCGTACGGCACCCTCACCTCGGACGTACTCGAATCACTCACCGTCTACGACCGGGAGACGGACCTGGTCGAGCGTTGGCTGCCCGAGCAGTGCGGGTTCGGCAGCCACCGGCAGTCTGTCTTCAAGCACAGCGACCGCTGGGTGGTGCTCGACGTGACGCTGCGCCTGCGGCGCGACAGCCAGTCGAACCCGGTCACCTTCCCCCAGGTCGCCGAGCGGCTCGGCATCGAGGTCGGCGGTACGGCGGCCCCGGCCGACGTACGCGAGGCCGTGATCGCCCAGCGCCGCGACCGGGGAATGGTGCTGAACCCCGACGACCACGACACCTGGAGCGTCGGTTCCTTCTTCATCAACCCGGTGCTGACCGAGGTGCCCAAGCGTGCCGCCGAGTGCCCGAGCCATCCGGACATCAAGGGCACGAAGCTCTCCGCGGCCTGGCTGATCCAGCACGCCGGTTTCCCGCCCGGTTACGGCCAGGACTGGGGCAACGGGACCGTCGCCCTGTCCAGCCGCCACGCGCTCGCGCTGACCAACCGGGGCGGTGCCACGACGGCCGACGTGATGAAGTTCGCCGCGCACATCCGCGACGGTGTCGCGGCCAGGTACGACGTCCGCCTCAACCCGGAGTGCGACCTCGTCAACTGCTCGTTCTGACCGGGTACCTGTCCGGAGGCCGACTGGGCACGCTCACCGGGTGCCGCCGGGCGCAAAACGGTTGGCTCGGCGGCGGTGGCACGCCGTACGTTCCACCGGTGACGACCTGGATCGAGCGTTTCGAGCCGTCTGCCGGAGCCGTACGCGTGGCGGTCAAGGATGCCATCGACGTGGCCGGCACGGTCACCACCGCGGGTTGCGCGGCCGTACGGGACCGGGCCACCCCGGCCGTCACCGATGCCGCCTGCCTGACCGGTGTACGGGCCGCCGACGCGCAGATCGTGGGGAAGACCAACCTGACCGAACTCTGCCTCAGCCCGGTCGGCGACAACGCCACGTTCGGCACCCCGGTGAACCCGCTCGCGTCGGATCGGATCCCGGGTGGTTCGTCCAGCGGCAGCGCGGTGGCGGTCGCGTCCGCCGAGGCCGACGTCGCCCTGGGTACGGACACCGGCGGATCGGTACGCATCCCGGCCGCCTGCTGCGGGATCGTCGGGCTCAAGACGACCTGGGGGCGGATACCGACCGACGGGGTGTGGCCACTCGCACCCAGCCTCGACACCATCGGCCCGCTCGCCCGGGACGTGGCCGGTGTGGTCACCGGGATGCGACTGCTCGAACCGACCTGGACCGTTGCCGCCAAGTCCGCCCGGACCGTCGGGCGGCTGAGGATCGACGGCGTGGACCCCGGCGTGGAGGAGGCCGTCGACATCGCGCTCGCCGCCGCCGGGTTCACCGTCCTGGACCTACGACTGGACGGGTGGAATGCCAGCCACGAGGCCTTCGACACCATCGTCGTCGGCGAATTCTGGCAGGTCCACCGGGCGCTGCTCGATGTCGACGGGGTGAGCGAGTTCGCCAACGGCGGCCTGCGCGCGGGTCGGGCGACGAGCGGCGAGCGGTTGGCCGAGGCGAGATCCGTTCAGCGGGCCTGGCAGGCGGAGCTGGCTGCCGCCCTGACCGAGGTCGAGCTGCTGGTGTTGCCGACGCTGGTCGCGCCGCCACCGTTGTCGACCGAGTTCGCCGGCTTCCCGCTCACCGCGCTGACCGCACCCGTCAACCTCGCCGGCTTGCCCGCGCTCACGATGCCCGTTCCGGCGCTGGTCCCGGGAGAGGTCGTACCGCCCAGCCTGCAACTGATCGGCCCCGCGTTCGGCGAAGACCTGCTCTGTGCGACCGCCCTGATGGTGGAGAGTCGACTGCACGGTCGCCGGTAGGGCGGGCGGTTCAGCCGACCAGCGCGGCCGGAAGCGGGCGGGTGTGCAGGATGTCCAAACGGGACACCGCGCGGGTGAGGACGACGTAGAGGCGGTGTGCACCGCGTACTTCGGCGTCCACGATCTCGGCCGGCTCGACCACGATGACGTGGTCGTACTCCAGTCCCTTGGCCAGTGTCGCGGGCAGCACGGTGACCCGTGCCGCGCCGACGTCGGGCCGGTCGATGGTCGCGCTTGCGATGCCCGCGTCGTGCAGCGCGGTGGTCAGGGCCGGTGCCTGCTGGTCGGCGCAGACGACGGCGATCGAGCCCGGCTGGCGCAGGGCGGCGGTCACCGCCGCGACCGTGGCCGGACGTACGTCGACCACCGGGCTCACGCGCAACTCGCCGTCGAGGCGCAGCGACCGGGTCGGCGGTACGTCGACCGCCAGCGTCGCCAGCAGCCGGTTGCTCAGCTCGACCACGCTCGCCGGCACCCGGAATCCGATGGTCAACGGCACGATCGACGCGTCCGGTTTGCCGAGGTGGGCCATTTGTTCGTCCCAGGACCGGGTGGCCCAGTCGCTGGTGGCCTGGGCCAGGTCACCGAGCACGGTGAGGCTGCCGTTCGAGCTGCGCCGGGCGACCGCGCGGCACTGCATCGGGGAGAGGTCCTGTGCCTCGTCGACGACGATGTGCCCGTAGCCGGGTGGGCGTTCGATCAGGCCGGCGACCTCATCGACGAGGAGGAGGTCGGCGGCGGACCAGCGGGCCCGTTTTGCCGTACGCGGCACGGTCCAGCCGATCGCCGTCCGCTCCCGCGCGTCGAGTACGCCGTCCGCCGCGAGCGCGAGCGCGTCCGGATCGCCGAGCAGTTCGGCCACGAGTTCCTCCGGGCGTACGGCCGGCCAGATTTCGGCGAGCAGTTCGTTGACCTGGCGGCAGCGGCTCATCCGGCGTACCCAGGCGGGGCCGGGCGCTTCCCGGGTTTCGGCGTGCCGTTGCAGCCGGCCGACGATCCGGGCACGCAGCCGTTCCCGACCCAGCCCGTACGGCAGGTCCGCCTGTCGCACCTCGTGCAGGAGCCGGCGTAGCGCCTCGACCGGCACCCGCCAACGGTACGAACCGTCCGGTACGACCAGCGCCTCGTCCGGCGTACGGATCCGGGAGTACAGGGCGCGGCGCAGCACCTCTGCCATCCGTACGTCGTGTTTCACCGCCGCGGCCTCGGGTGTGTCGACGGCCTGGACCGGGTGGCGGTCGACGAGTTGGTCCACGGTGTACTGGGCGATGTCGACCTCGCCGAGGGCCGGCAGGACCTCGGAGATGTAGTGCAGGAAGGCCCGGTTGGGCCCGAGGACGAGTACGCCCGTGCGTTTGAGCTGCCGGGGATAGGTGTAGAGCAGGTACGCCGCCCGGTGCAGCCCGACCGCCGTCTTCCCGGTCCCCGGCGCACCCTGTACGCAGACCGATTCGTGCAGTTCGGCGCGGACCAGGGTGTCCTGCTCGGGCTGGATGGTGGCGACGATGTCGCGCATCGGCCCGATCCGTGGACGTTCGATCTCGGCGGTGACCAGTCGACTCAGCCCGTTCACCGGCTGCTCGACCGCGCTTGTCGTGAGTGGTTCGTCCTCGAAGCCGGTGAGCTGGGCGGGGCCGTTCGGCAGCCGGGTCCAGCCGAAGCGGCGGCGTACCGCGACTCCCTCGGGTTCCCGGCGGCTGGCGCGGTAGAACGCGCGGGACACCGGCGCCCGCCAGTCGAGGACCCGGGGCAGGCCGGCCGGGTCGGTGATGTGGCGGCGGCCGATGTAGTAGCGCTCGTCCCGGTGGTCGCCGGCCGCCGGGGTGTCGTCGAAGTCGAGCCGGCCGAAGTAGAGCGGGCTGTCGGGTTCCTCGGCCAGCGCCTTGGCGTGGCTGCGCAGCATTCGTCCCAGGGTTTCGGCGGTGTAGCGGTCACCGGCGATCGCCGCACCCGTGGCCACCCGGTGGCGGGCGGTGTCGAGCATCCGGCTCAGCGCCGCCCGGGACTCGGCCAGGTAGGCCTGCTCCCGTGCCAGCTCGACGTCGAGCGACTGCCCGGTTCCGACCGCCCGGTCCGACAGGTCGGCAACCGTCTCGACCGTGCGCTCCGGCAGGCCGGCAACCGTTTCGATCTTCTGCCCCGGTAGACCGGCAACCATGATGCCTCCTCGCTCCGAGCAAAACTTAACTTGGTAAAGAATACAACTTGGTTAAGTTCTTGACTCGGTTAGGGGGCGCTATCCTGGACCCGTGAACGAGCCGGGTGGACTGCGCGAGCGCAAACGGGAACGGACGCACCAGGCCATCTCGGCGGCGGCGATCACGCTCTTCCTCGACCGTGGCTTCGACCAGGTTTCGGTGGCGGACATCGCGGCGGCGGCCGAGGTCTCCAAGCCGACCCTGTTCAAGTACTTCGCCAGCAAGGAAGAGTTGGCCCTGCACCGGATCGCGGACCACCGCGACGAGGCGGCGACCGTGGTCAGGCAACGCGCGACGGGACAGGGCCCGCTGGCCGCGCTACACCAACACTTCCTCGACGGGCTACGGGACCGCGACCCGGTCACCGGGCTCAACGACCATCCCCAGGTGCTCGCGTACCACCGGATGATCTTCGCGACGCCGAGTCTGCGGGCGGCACGGCTGCAGTACACCGAGCGCGACGAGCAGGCGTTGGCCGAGGCGCTCGACGAACACCGCGGCGCGGTGGAGCCGAGTGGGATCACCGCCCGGCTCGCCGCCGGGCAGCTCATCGCCGTACAACGGGTGCTGGCCCGGGAGAACTGGCGCCAGCTGGTCGACGGTCGCTCCGCCGACCAGCAGTACGGCGACGCCGTGGCCGCCGCCGACCACGCCTTCGACCTGCTCCGTCGCGCCTACGGGGAGCACTACGGGTGAGGGTTCGGCTCAGGCCGAGGGCGTCTCGCGCATCGGCTTGAGCGCCAGCGCCCAGCGGGCCAGCTCGTCGAGCAGCGCGGTCGCCTGGTTCTCCATCTGCTCGGTCGGCTCGATTGCGGTCCCGTCCTCGCTGCGCAGCGCGCCGACGTACGGGATCATCACCGACTCGTTCAGCGGCACCATCTTCAGCGACAGCAGCACCGGCTTGAGCTGCTGCTGTGCCCGGGTGCCGGCCGCGACCCCGCCGTAGCTGACCAGGCCGATCGGCTTGTACTGCCACTCGTTGTGCAGGTAGTCGATGGCGTTCTTCAGCGGCGCGGTGTAGCCGTAGTTGTACTCCGGCATCACCAGGACGTACGCGTCCCCGGCGTCGATCTTCGCGCTCCAGTCCAGCGCGTGCTGGCCCTCGTACTGGCGCATCCGGGGATGGTTCGGCTCGTCCATCATCGGCAGGTTCCACTCGGCCAGGTCGATCAGTTCCACGTCGAAGGCGCCGTGCTTGACCGCGCGGTCGAAGAACCACTCGCCGACCGGCAGGCCGATCCGGCCGGGGCGGGTGCTGGCGATGATGACGTGCAGCTTCGGCATGGCCGCGTACGTCCCCTCTTGCGATGCGGTACGGACTACCTGGTCCGACCAGCGTCTCACGGCCGGCACGAGCCGGGACCGGGGGAGTCGGTCAGTCGAAGAAGCGGGCCAGGTGGCTGCTCGTCGGCTCCGGGTCGCCCGGCTCCAGCGGGGTCATGTCGGCGAAGATCGACGCGCCGTCGCAGCCGGCGTGCAGCGGGTACCAGCGCGGGGTGCCCGGCGGGCGGGAGCAGATCCCCTTGATCGTCTGTACGTCCAACAGCCGTACGTGGGTCGGGTCGGCGACCGCGTTCACATGCCCCCACCAGGGGCTCATGATGTGCAGCGTGCCGCCCGGCCGGAGCACCCGGTGGCACTCGTCGACCAGGGACAGGAAGTCGATCAGGTGCTCCAGGATGTGCACCGTGAAGATCACGTCGACCGAGTTGTCGGCGAGCGGCAGCGCACCGGACAGGTCCGCCTGGGCGTCCACCCCGTCCGCCCGGCGCAGGTCAAGGCCGAGGTTCTCCGGGTACTGCTTCGCCGCGCCGCAGCCCAGGTCCATCACGACCGGCTCCCGGCCGGCGACCCGGATCCGGGACCAGACCGCGAGCACCCCGTCGAACCGCCCGATCAACTGCCGGACCAGGCGGAGCTGCGCCAGGTCGGCGACTTCGCCGGTCAGGTGTGCCACGCCCCGGTCGAAGCGGACGTCGACCGCCACCCCGCGCAGCCGGGCATCGTGCTCGGCCAGATCGGCGCAGGCCTCGGCGAGGAATCCGTCGATCTCGCGGAGCCGCTCGCCGGAGGACGCCGTACGCGCCAACGAGACCATGGGCCCACCTCCCGGCCCGGCCTACCCAGGAACGGCACACCCATGCGCGCCGCGCCGGAGCAGTTCCCGGCGCGGCTCCGCCATGTCGGCGTCAGCGGGGCGAGGGGCGGCGGCCGAGTCGGGTGGCCCGGATCCGCTGCCGGGGAGGTGCCGCCGGCAGCACCCGTTTCAGGTGGTACCGGTGCAGCTCGGCGGTCCCCTCCATCGAGCTGTCGTCGGTGACCGCGACCAGGTCCCAGCCCTGCAGGCCGGCCCGGTTCAGATGCTCCAGCGCGGTCTCCCCGTACGCGGAGACGTCCAGCATCGAGCCGTCCGGGCCGTACCAGGTGTAGATCAGTTCCCAACCGGTGTCCTCTAGCCGGGCCTGCCGGCGCCGTACGAGCAAGGCGTACTCGAACTGGACCATGGGCTCATTGTCGTCTATCTCGGCCGGTCGGCAAGGGGAAGGCGGCGGCGACCCGCCGGGGCGGTCAGCGCTCGGTGACCCGGCCGGCGTCGACCTCGATGTGCCGGGTGGTCCGGACCGCCTCCAACATCCGGCGGTCGTGCGTGACCAGCAACAACGTGCCCGGGTACGCGTCCAGCGCCGATTCGAGCTGCTCGATCGCGGTGAGGTCGAGGTGGTTGGTCGGCTCGTCCAGCACCAGCAGGTTCACCCCGCGCGCCTGGAGCAGGGCGAGTGCCGCCCGGGTCCGCTCACCGGGGGACAGCGTCGCCGCCGGGCGCAGTACGTGCGCGGCACGCAGCCCGAACTTCGCCAGCAGGGTCCGTACGTCGGCCGGCGCCAACTCGGGTACGGCGGCGCCGAACGCGTCCACCAGCGGCTGGTCGCCGAGGAAGAGTCCACGGGCCTGGTCGACCTCGCCGACCACCACCCCCGGGCCGAGGGAGGCGTGTCCGGTGGTCAGCGGCAGTCGCCCCAGCAGGGCGCCGAGCAGGGTGGACTTGCCGGCACCGTTCGCCCCGGTGATCGCCACCTTCTCCGCCCAGCCGATCTGGAGGTCGACCGGCCCGAGGGTGAAGCCGCCCCGGTCGACCACCGCGCTGCGCAAGGCGGCGACGACCGTACCGGCGCGGGGTGCGGCGGCGATCTCCATCCGCAGCTCCCACTCCTTGCGGGGCTCCTCGACCACCTCCAGGCGTTCGATCAGCTTCTCGGTCTGCCGAGCCTTCGCCGCCTGCTTCTCGCTCGTCTCGCCCCGCATGTGCTTGGCGATCTTGTCGTTGTCCGGGGCCTTGCGGCGGGCGTTGCGTACGCCCTTCTCCATCCACGCCCGCTGGGTACGCGCCCGCGCCTCCAGACCGGCACGGGTGTCGGCGTACTCCTCGTAGTCGGCGCGGGCGTGCCGGCGGGCCACCTCCCGCTCCTCCAGGTACGCGGCGTAACCGCCGCCGAAGAGCCGCACCTGCTGCTGGACCAGGTCCAGCTCCAGTACGGCGGTGACGGTCCGGGTGAGGAACTCCCGGTCGTGACTGACCAGCACGGTGCCGGCCCGCAGCCCGGTGACGAACCGTTCCAGCCGGTCCAGACCGGCCAGGTCGAGATCGTTGGTCGGCTCGTCGAGCAGGAAGATGTCGTAGCGGCTGAGCAGCAGCGAGGCCATGCCGGCGCGGGCCGCCTGGCCACCGGAGAGGGTGGTCATCGGGGCGTCCAGGTCGACGGTGAGCCCGAGTTCGGCGGCCACCTGCTCGGCGCGCTCGTCGAGGTCCGCGCCGCCGAGCGCGAGCCAGCGTTCCAGCGCGGTCCCGTACGCGTCGTCGGCACCCGGCGCTCCGACGGTGAGCGCCTCGGTGGCCTCGTCCAGGGCGGCCTGCGCCGCGGTGACCCCGGTACGCCGGGCCAGGAAGTCCCGGACGGCCTCGCCCGGTCGACGTTCCGGCTCCTGCGGCAGGTGCCCGACGTTGGCGCCGGGCGGGTTGAGCTGCACCGTGCCCTGTTCCGGCGGCTGGAGCCCGGCGAGGGTACGCAGCAGCGTCGACTTGCCGGCGCCGTTCACCCCGACCAGCCCGATCACGTCCCCGGGGGCGACGACCAGGTCCAGCCCGGTGAACAGGACACGGTCCCCGTGTCCGGCGGTCAGGTCCTTGGCGATCAGCGTGGCACTCATGAGACCGCCGATGTTATCCGGCCGCCCGCCATGAACGCCGGGGATATCCGGCCGGGGAACCCTCTGTCGGCGGGTCGGGCCGGGCCATCCGGCCGGCCGGGAGGCGGCCCGGGGTGGTGGCGGGGCAGACTGGGCCGGTGGCGACCACTCTCGCGATCGACTGCGGTGGCGGCGGGCTGAAGGCGTCGGTGCTGGACGAGGCGGGGACGATGCGGGCCCGGCCGATCCGGGTGCCGACCCCGTACCCGTTGCCGCCCTCGCTTTTTGTCAAGACCCTGGTGGATCTCGGCGGCCAACTGCCGGGCGCGGACCGGGTCACCGTCGGCATGCCGGGCATGCTGCGCCACGGCGTGGTGGTGGCGACCCCGCACTACGTCACCCGCGCCGGCCCCCGTACCAAACCGGACCCGGAACTGATCGCCGAGTGGTCCGGCTTCGACGCCCGTACCGCGCTCACCGACGCGTTCGGCCTGCCCGTGCTGGTGCTCAACGACGCGGAGGTGCACGGCGCCGGGGTGGTCGCCGGGACCGGCTCGGAGCTTGTCCTCACCCTCGGCACCGGGCTGGGCTGCGCGCTGTTCGACGGCGGGGCGCTCGCCCCGCACCTGGAGCTGTCCCAGGCGCCGGTGCGCTGGGGGATGAGCTACGACACCTACATCGGCGAGCACGAACGCCGCCGGCTGGGCGACGGGTTCTGGTCCCGCCGGGTACGCGGGGTCGTCGAGGGTCTGCGCCCGGTCTTCCACTGGGACCGGCTCTATCTCGGCGGCGGCAACTCGCGCCTGATCCGCCCGGAGCAACTCGCCCGGATGGGCGATGACGTGGTGGTCGTACCGAATACGGCCGGCATCCTCGGCGGTGTCCGGGCCTGGTCGATCTCGGCCGGCTGATCCGGGGCGGGCGGGGCTCGGGGAACAGCGGCAGCGGGAACAGTCGCGATTCGTCCGGTGTTGTGTCAGCGTCAGTGGGGACTGGTTGGTACGGGACGAGGGGGTTGGTCTAGTGGATCTTCTGGCTGAGTACCGGCGGGCGACCATGTTCTTCGAGACCGGGGATCCGAGCGGGGCGGCCCGCCTGCTGGAGCCGATCGTCGAGGCCGAGCCCACGAACGCATCCGTACGTCAGCTGCTCGCTCGTGCGTACTTCCAGTCGGCGCAGTTGGGCCGGGCCGAGGAGCAGTTGCGGGTGCTGGTCGACCGCGACCCGAGTGACCACTACGCGCACCACGTGCTCGGCCGGACCCTGGAGCGGGTCGGGCGGGCACCGGAGGCGCTGCGGCACCTGCGGATCGCGGCGGCGATGCACTCGGAGAACGACGACTACCAGACCGCGTTGCGCCGGGTGGAGACCAAGGTCGGCGGTGCCCGCTGAGCTGGCCTGCCTACGATGGGTGCCCATCCGGCCGATCGGTCGGATGGGCGACGACGAAGGCGGGCGGGCGATGAAGGCGGGCGTGCGATGAAGCTCAAGCTCGATCTGCACGACATCTTCAACCGCGGCCACGACATCGACCGCGCGCTGCGCGGGATCATCGACGAGGCGGTGGCCAAGAAGGCCACCCTCGTCGAGATCATCCCCGGTAAGGGGTCGGGTCAGCTCAAGAAGCGGGTGCTGCGCTTTCTCGACCAGAAGGAGATCAAGCAGATCTACCACCGGGTGGAGAAGGACTCGAACAACTTCGGCCGGGTTTTCGTGCACTTCAGGTGGAAATAGGACTGTTGCGGAAAAGCGGCCAACTCGTACGAGTTGGCCGCTTTTGCTTGCCCCGGACGTCGAGACATTGACATGCTTGAAACGCACTGTCAATATCGCCGTAGCCCTGGGAGCGCTTCCATGACATTGAGTGCCGTGACCCGTACACGGCGGTGAAGCCGCGCCCGGCGGGACCGCGTCCTCCACCGAAAGGACCCCCGTGCGAAACCGACCACCCACCCGTCGCGCCGCACCGCTCGCGATCCTCACCGTGGCCGCGCTGGCCAGCACCGCACTGAACGGCCCCGCCGCGTACGCGGAAGTTGCCGAGCCCGGTCCGGAGCAAATCGTCAACGGCAGCTTCGACGGCGGCCACGCCCCCTGGTGGGGGACCGGCAACCTCACCCTGGACAGCAGCACCGGACGGCTCTGCGCCGCCGTACCCGGTGGCACGGTGAACCCCTGGGACGTCATCATCGGCCAGGACAACGTCCCGCTCGTCGCGGGCGAGACGTACGAGTTCCGGTTCTTCGGCAGCGCCACACCGGGCAAGGTCGGCAAGGCGCTGGTGCAACTGCCGGTCGACCCGTACACCCAGTACCTTTCCGCCAATCCCGAGCTGAGCGTCTCCGGCAACGACTACCGCTACACCTTCACCTCCCCGCTCGACCTGCCCAACGCGCAGGTCGCCTTCCAACTCGGCGGCAGCGTCGAGCCGTGGACGGTCTGCCTGGACGACGTCTCGCTGCGCGGTGGCGCCGTCCCCGACGTCTACGTACCGGAAACCGGCCCGCGGGTACGGGTCAACCAGGTGGGCTACCTGCCCAAGGGACCGAAGAACGCGACCGTGGTCACCGAGGCCACCGCCGCGCTGCCCTGGTCGCTGCGCAACCGCACCGGCCGGGTGGTGGCCAGCGGCCGCACCACGCCGCGCGGGCTGGACGCCTCCTCCGGGCAACGGGTGCACTCGATCGACTTCAGTCGCTACACCGCCAGCGGCACCGGCTACACGTTGGTCGTCGACGGTGAGACCAGCCGGCCGTTCGACCTCGGCACCGACTTCTACGAGCGGCTGCGTACCGACGCGCTGAAGTTCTACTACACCCAGCGCAGCGGAGTGGAGATCCTCGACCGGCTCCGCCCCGGCTACGGCCGCCCGGCCGGACACGTCGGCATCGCGCCGAACCAGGGCGACACCGCCGTACCGTGCCAACCGGGCGTCTGTGACTACACACTGGACGTCTCCGGCGGCTGGTACGACGCCGGCGACCACGGCAAGTACGTGGTCAACGGCGGCATCTCCGTGCACCAGCTGATGAGCGAGTACGAACGCTCCCGCCGAGCCGACACCGCGCAGCCGTGGCAGCTCGGCGACCGGACCCTCGACCTGCCGGAGAGCGGCAACCGGGTGCCGGACATCCTCGACGAGGCCCGCTGGGAACAGGAGTTCCTGCTCAGCATGCAGGTGCCGGCCGGCAAGCCGAAGGCCGGCATGGCCCACCACAAGATCCACGACGATTCGTGGACCGGGCTGCCGCTGCTGCCCCACCTCGACGACAAGCGCCGCGAACTGCACCCGCCCACCACCGCCGCCACGCTCAACCTGGCCGCCACCTCGGCACAGGCGGCGCGCGTCTTCCGCCCGTACGACCGGGGGTTCGCCGACCGCAACCTGCGCGCGGCAAAAACCGCGTGGGCCGCGGCCCGGGCGAACCCGGCGATCTACGCCGACCCGGCCGACGGCAACGGTGGCGGCGCCTACAACGACAACGACGTCAGCGACGAGTTCTACTGGGCCGCCGCCGAACTGTTCCTCACCACCGGGGCGCGCGAATACCGCGACGCGGTGCTCGCCTCGCCGCACCACACCGGTGACATCTGGCGGGAGCGGGGCTTCGACTGGGGCAACACCGCCCAGCTCGGCCGGCTCGACCTGGCCACGCTGCCCAGCGCGCTGCCGGACCGCAACCGGGTACGCGCCTCGGTGGTCCAGGGCGCCGACCGCTACCTGGCCACGATCGAGGCCCATCCGTACGGGGTGCCGTACGCGCCGGCCGACAACCTGTGGGACTGGGGCTCAAACAACCTGATCATCAACAACGCGATCGTGCTGGCGACCGCCTTCGACCTGACCGGTCGGGACCGCTACCGCGACGGGGTGCTGGAGACGATGGACTACCTGTTCGGCCGCAACGCGCTGAACCAGTCGTACGTCACCGGCTACGGCGAGGTGGCCGCGCACAACCAGCACAGCCGCTGGTACGCCAACCAGCTCAACCCGGACCTGCCGAACCCGCCTCGCGGCACGCTCTCCGGTGGGCCGAACTCGGCCATCCAGGACCCGGTGGCGCAGCAGAAACTGCGCGGCTGCGCGCCGCAGTTCTGCTATATCGACGACATCGAATCCTGGTCGACGAACGAGCTGACCATCAACTGGAACGCCCCGCTGGCCTGGATCGCGGCCTTCGTCGCCGACCAGGACAGCGGCGACTGACCCTGCCCAGGGCAAGGGGCCCTTGTCACCGCTTTCCGGACGACAAGGGCCCCTTGCCCACCGCTCAGTAGGAGCTTGCCCACCGCTCAGTAGGAGTAGGTGTGCGCGACGGCGAGCATCTCCGAGGTGTGCGAGCCGACCACACCCACGTCTGCCGGGCGGGGCTGGAAGCCGGGCAGCCCGGACAGGTCGTCGCTGGCGTCCATCGCCCGCAGTGACACCGGCCCGCCGCGTGGCGAGAGCACCAGTTCGATCTCGATCCCGTCGGTCGGCGGGGCGTGGAAGACCAGCCCGAACGACCACGGTTCACCGTCGGTCACCGCGGCCACGGGTACGTCCCGTCCCGCCACCGTCGCCCGTACCACCGTCGCGGTGGACGCGGCCACGTGCAGGGTGGCCAGGCGTACCTGCCGTTGCGGGGTCAGCCGCAGCCGCAGGGTGCGCCGGTCACCGTCGGTCTGGTCGGCGAGCACGGTCAGGGCCGGGGCGGGCAGGGGTGCCGCCTGCGCCGGACCGGCGAGCATGTCGTCGTCGCCGAGCCCCGGGAAGTCCGACCCGGTCGACTCGGGGGCGTCGACGTACCGGGCGGTCCAGGGCTGCGGGTCGGTCTCGTGGCTGAGCCATCGGGCCGTACCGGTGTTGGTGTCGAGGGCGTACATCAGGTGGGTCGGTACCGGATGCTCGGCGTCGAACCGGTCGACCGCCAGACCGATGCCGGCGAGCACCAGCGCGGCCAGCGCCGCCGCGAGCGCGGGCACCGCAGCACCCCGACGCACCGAGGGCGTGCCCCCGGGAACCGCCGGCTCTGTTCCGGTCGGCTCTGCTCCGGACGGGGATGTTCCGGGCGGGGCTGTTCCGGGCGGGGCTGTTCCGGGCGGGGCTGTTCCGGGCGGGGCTGCGCCGGGCGGGGCTGCGCCGGGCGGCTGGGCGGGGAGGGCGGGGTGGATCAGGTCGAGGACCGGGAGGGCGCCGAGGCCGAGCAGCACGGCGAACAGCGCCGCGACCCCGCCCATCCCCATGCCCAGCGCGGGGAAGAGCAGCATCACCGTCGGCAGCAGGATCAGCACCCCGACGGCCGCGCCGGCCGTCACCGCGACCACCGCCCACCGGCTGCTCGGCCGTACGGCGAGCGCCACCAGCCCACCGGCCGCGCCGGCCAGCGCGGGCAGGGTCGCCAGGTACGCCCCACCCGGAGTGAGCACGGCGAGCAGCACCCCGAGTACGGCCAGCCAGCCGAGCCCGCCGACGGCCAGTGCCGCCGCCCCGATCCGGCGACGCAGCAGCGCGTACCAGCCGAGCAGTACGGCGGCGGCCAGCGCCAGCACCGCCAGCCGGTACCACAGCGGCCGGTACGGGTCGAGCAGTTCGGCGTAGCCGGGGCGGATGGTGGTGATGGCCAGCCAGAGCAGTTGCGCCAGCACGGGTGCGATCACGATCGGCAGCAGGGCCAGCCCGAAGCCGGCGCTGATCCGGGACCAGGAGGCGTGTCCCCGGCGCCGGGTGGACCAGCCGAGCAGTCCCACCGCGACGACCGCGAGCAGGGCCAGCGGCCAGGTCAACCAGCCGGGGTAGCGGACCAGGGTGCCGGGCACCGGGAAGTAGGTGGCGTCGTTGCCGGCGCGCAGGTCGGCCAGGTCGGTGGCTCCGAACTCGCGGGCCAGCGCGAGCGCGTTGTCCCCGTGTTGTTGCAGGCTGCCCCGGTCGACGTGGGCCGGGGTGTCCAGCGGGGTGTGGTAGATCGCCCCGCCGTCCAGGTAGGCCGAGTTCAGCCCGGTGAAGCCGTGGTCGAGGAAGGCGGTGAAGTCGGTGTCGTTGGGCAGCAGCCGGTAGACCTCGACGGCGAACGAGGTGCCCACCGCGTGCGGTGCGGCCCGACCGAAGACGCCGACCAGGCCGGCGTTGTCCGGCGAGGTCTCGAACATGATCACCGGACCGGTGCTGCCGCGCGCCTCCAGGTTGAGCACCACCCCGCCGTCGGCGGCGAGCGGGTGGCTGGAGGCGAACGCGGACGCGCCGCAGAGGCACGCCTCCTCGGCGTCGGTGAGTACGAACACGATGTCGTTGCGCGGGCGGGGACCGGTGCTCAGGGCGCGGGCCACCTCCAGGATGGCCGAGGTGCCGACCGCGTCGTCGTTGCCGCCCGGCCCGGACTGGACCGAGTCGTAGTGGGCGACCAGGAAGACCCGCCCGGTCGGGTCGGTGCCGGGGATGCGGGCCACCACGTTGCGCACCCGGGCCAGGGTGGCGCCGCCGGCCGCGCCGCTGAGCTGACCGGCCTCCTCGGCCACCGTGTCCTGCACCTCGGTGGACAGGCCGAGGTCGCGCAGGGTGCCTTCGAGGTAGGCCCGGACCTGCTCGTTCGCGGGGCTGCCGGCGACATGCGTACGCGCGGCGACGACCTCCACGTGTTCGGCGGCCCGGCCGGCGCTGAACTGCCCGGCCGGGGCGTCGGTGTCGACCGGCGCGGGGGTACGCAGGTCGAGCAGTGCGGCGGCGCCGATGGCGACCAGTACGGCCAGCGCGGCGGCTGCGGTCAGCCCGCGCCGGGTACGCCGCACAGCTGGGGGCGGTGCGTGTTCGAGTGGTGACTCAACGGATGTGGCCACGTGTTTCTCCTGGGGGAAGGGGGGTCTTCCTGGGCCTCGGTGAATATTGTTACCGGTGCGTAGGGGTGGCCTCATCCTGCCCGCTCCCGGGCCCTGGTGGGCGACTGCCGGCGGGGACCGGTTGTCGCATAGCGTGGAGGTATGACTGCGGTGCATGAGCCTGATCCGATCGACCTGCTGCGGCAGTTCGTCGAGCGGGTGTCGCCGTACGACCCCGACCCGTCGGGCGTCCCGGTGGCTTCGATCGAGCTGCGGCACCGCCACGCCGTCGAGCGTTTCCCGCTCACCCCGCACCTGGTCCGGGCGCTCGGCGCCGCCCTGGCCGGCTACCGTGATCCGGGTGACCGGGGCCGCTGCGGGCAGTGTGGCGGTCGGCGGCTGGACGACAACCTGCACTGTGTCGACTGCGGTCGGCTGCACGGGGTGCTCGGCGAGGTGATCGCCGCCCGTGCGGCGCGGCTGTCATCCGGTGGGAGCGCGACCGACGGGCCGGTCCGATGATCGGGCAGCCGGCGCGGGTGACCGCGTTCCCCGTGTTGTGTGGCAGCGTTGGGTGGTACAGGATCAGCAGGTTGACCGCGAAGGAGCCGGAGATCAGTATCGAGGACCCCCGATCCGGGGCCGGTCCGCGGCGGTACGGAGTACCAGCATGACCGGTTCCTCCGTGGTGCCCCAACGGACCTACCCGCACGGCGGGTTCAGCCGGCACCCCAACCTGCCCGCTGGCGAGCGGCTGCGGGTGCTGCTGGTCGAGGACGACGAGGGCGACGCCTTCCTGGTCGGTGAACTGCTCGCCGAGACCCAGTCGGCGATCGACCTGCTGGTGGCGACGAGCCTCAACCAGGCCAAGCAGCAGATCTCCGGCGTCGACTGCGTACTGCTCGATCTCGGCCTGCCGGACGCGGAGGGCCTGGACGGGCTCCGCCAGGTGCTCGCCATGTCCACCGGCGCGGCGGTCTGCGTACTCACCGGCCGGCAGGACGAGCGGCTCGGCGTCGACGCGGTGGCCGAGGGCGCCCAGGACTACCTGGTCAAGGGTCAGGTCGACGGGGTGCTGCTGTCCCGGGCACTGCGCTACGCGGTCGAGCGCAAGCGGGCCGACGAGAACGCCCGGCGGCTGCGCGAGGTGGAGCTGCGTCAGGCGGAGTCGGCCCGGCTGGAGCGCGGCCTGCTGCCGCAGCCGTTGATGGACACCGACCAGGTCGAGGTGCACACCTTCTACCGGCCCGGCCGGCACGCCGCGCTGATCGGCGGCGACTTCTACGACGTGGTGCAGACCACCCCGGACCGGGTCGACCTGATCGTCGGCGACGTCTGCGGGCACGGGGTGGACGAGGCGGCGCTCGGCGTCGAACTCCGGGTCGCCTGGCGGGCCCTGGTGCTCGCCCGGGTGCCGGACGACGAGGTGCTGCCCGCGCTGGAACAGGTGCTGATGAGTGAGCGCCGGCTCCGGGAGATCTTCGCGACGGTGGCCACCGTACGGCTCGACCTGGCCGCGAACCGGGCCACCTTCCGGCTCGCCGGGCATCCGCCCCCGCTGTTGCTCTCCGGTGGGCGCGTCGCACCGGTCCAGGTGCCCGGCAGCTTGCTGCTCGGGGTACGCCCCCGCCCGCCGATCGCTTTCGATCTGGCTTTCGACACCGAGGACTGGTCCTTGCTGCTCTACACCGACGGATTGATCGAGGGGCGGGTCGGCGAGGGGCCGGACCGGCTCGACGTACCTGGGCTCCGCGAACTGGTCGCCGACCCGGCCGCGCGGGATGTGCCGCTGGCCGATCTGCCCAGTTGGCTGGTCAGCCGGGCCGAGGGGCTCAACGGTGGTCCGTTCGCCGACGACGTGGCGATGCTGCTGGTCAGCCGGGGCGGTGGTCGGTGATGGAGATGGGGATGACAACCACACGGTCAGGGGCTCGCCCGTTCGGCTGGAGCCTGCGCCGCCGGGTCACCGCGCTCTGCGTGGTGGTGGGTTCGGTGCTGGCCCTGCTCGCCGTCGGCGAGGCACTGGTGGCCAACGCGAACCGTGGTCACCTGGACACCCTGCTGACCAAGACCGGCCCGCTGCGTACGGACGCTGAGTCGCTGCCGACCGCGCTGGTCAACCAGGAAACCGCCGTACGCGGCTACGCGGTCAGCGGTGACCGGGCGGACCTGGGGCCGTACGAGAACGGGCTGCAGCAGGAGGGCGTCCTGATCGCCCGGATGGACGCGCTGCTCGACGACCAGCCGGAGATCCGCCGGCAGTTGCACGTGGTCCGGGACCAGGCGGCGCAGTGGCGGACGGACGTGGCCCTGCCGATCGTGAACGCGACCGCCAGCGGCGGCCCGACCGCCGGGCAGGCACTGGTCAACGAGCAGGGACGGCAGCAGTTCGACACCCTGCGGGCCTCGACCGAGCGGTTGCAGGACCTGGTCCTCGACCTGCGCAACGAGGTCGCCGTCAAGGCGCGCAAGACCGGTAACACCCTGGTCCTGCTGCTGATCCTGGCCGCGGTGGTGGTGATCATCGCCGGGGTGGCGCTGCTGGTGTCGCTGAACCGTACGGTCATCGGTCCGGTGACCCGCCTGGCCGAGCAGGTGCGCGCGGTCGCCCAGGGCGACTACCAGCGCGACATCGAGCAGACCGGCCCACCCGAGTTGGCCCTGCTCGCCGCCGACGTGGACGCGATGCGCCGCAAGATCGCCGCAGACCTGGACGAGGTACGCGAGGCGCGTACCCGGATCGAGTGGGTCAACAGCCAGTTGCAGAAGCAGGCGGAGGAACTGGTCCGGTCCAACCGTGACCTGGAGCAGTTCGCGTACGTCGCCTCGCACGACCTGCAGGAGCCGCTGCGCAAGGTGGCGAGCTTCTGCCAGCTCTTGCAGCGCCGGTACGCCGGCCAGCTCGACGAGCGCGCCGACCAGTACATCGCGTTCGCGGTCGACGGTGCCCAGCGGATGCAGCGGCTGATCAACGACCTGCTCGCCTTCTCCCGGATCGGCCGGCTCACCACGGGTTTCGTCGAGGTGGACCTGAACCAGGTGATGGGCGACGTCGCCGGGCAGACCGAGGCAGCCCGCCAGTACGCCGGTGGCGAGCTGACCTGGTCCGAGCTGCCGGTGGTGCTGGGCGAGGAACCGCTGCTGACGAACCTGCTGGCCAACCTGGTCAGCAACTCGTTCAAGTTCCGCCGCCCGGACGTCCCGCCGAAGGTACGGATCTCGGCCCGCCGGGTCGACGACGAGTGGGAGATCAGCTGCGAGGACAACGGCATCGGGATCGAGGCCGAGTTCGTCGACAAGATCTTCGTGATCTTCCAGCGGTTGCACTCGAAGGACGCGTACCCGGGCACCGGGATCGGGCTGGCGATCGTGAAGAAGATCGTCGAATACCACGGCGGGCGGATCTGGGTGGATCTCGACGTCACCGAGGGGACCGTGATCCGGTTCACCCTGCCGGTGACCGTGCAGGCCGAGCCGACGGAGTTGGCCGCCGCGCCGGCCGTACCGGAGCAGTCGGGTGGCCCGGACGAGCGGCCGGACGCCGCCGCGGACCCGGCCGGACGGCGGGGCTCCGACGAGAACAGCAAGAATTCGAGTGGGCCGGACGACCCGGCGGCCGGTGGATCGGACGAACCGAAGACCGGTGAGATGAAGGAGATCGTGGCATGACGGCACCGCCGGACGGCAAGAGTCCGATAGAGGTCCTCCTGGTCGAGGACGACCCCGGCGACGTGCTCATGACGCAGGAGGCGTTCGAGGAGCACAAGCTGCGCAACCGGCTGACCGTGGTCTCGGACGGCGCTGAGGCGCTCGCCTACCTGCGGCGCGAGGGCCAGTACGCGGACGTCACGCTGCCGGACCTGATCCTGCTCGACCTCAACCTGCCCCGCCGCGACGGCCGCGAGGTACTGCGCGAGATCAAGAACGACGAGCAGCTCTGCCGGATCCCGGTGGTGGTGCTGACCACCTCCCAGGCTGACGAGGACATCCTGCGCAGCTACCAGCTGCACGCGAACGCGTACGTGACCAAGCCGGTCGACTTCGAGCGGTTCATCACGGTGGTCCGGCAGATCGACGAGTTCTTCGTCAGCGTGGTGAAGCTCCCGCCGCGGGGCTGACACCATGATCGAAGAAGTGGGGGCGTTGCTCAGGGCCGTCGCGGCTGACGTCGTGCTGCCGCTCTTCGGCCACCTGGGGCGGGACGACGTGTCCGAGAAGGCCCCCGGTGAGCTGGTCACGGTCGCCGACCGGCGGGCCGAGCTGATCCTCGCCGGGGAACTGCTCAAGCTGCTGCCCGGCTCCGTCGTGGTCGGCGAGGAGGGCGTCGCCGCCGAGCCGGCGCTGCTGGACCACCTGCACGGTACGACCCCGGTCTGGCTGGTCGACCCGATCGACGGTACGGCCAACTACGCCGCCGGCCGGGAGCCGTTCGCGGTGATGGTGGCGCTGCTGGAGGCGGGCGTGATCCGGGCGAGTTGGATCCTCGACCCGATCTCGGACCGGCTGCTGACCGCCGAGGCGGGGCGGGGGACGTACCTCGACGGGGTGGCGGTGCGGCCGGCGGTCGACCAGCCGGCGACGGCGCTGCGCGGCGCGGTGATGACCCGGTTCCTGCCCCCGGCCTGGCGGGCCTCGGTCGAGGCCGGCGCACACCGGCTCGGTACGGTCCTGCCCGGCCAGCACTGCGCCGGCCGAGAGTACGCGGACATCGTGACCGGGGTCCAGCAGTTCGCACTCTTCTGGCGCACCCTGCCCTGGGACCACGCGCCCGGGGTGATGCTGCTTCGGGAGGCGGGCGGGGTGGCGCGACGCCTCGACGGGACGCCGTACGACCCGGCCGACGACCGGTTCGGTTTGCTTGTCGCCGCCGACGAACGGATCTGGCAGACGGTACGGGAAACGCTCGTTCCCGTCGTCTGATCGGAACGCTTCGGTGTGACCACTGATACACAGAGTGAATGACGTGTTTCACTCACCGACGACGATGCAATGTGGTAGACGCGCAGGGCCGACAGCGCGGCCGTGGTCCGGTAGTGTGACCTCCGGTCTCCCGCCCGGAGGCGCCGCATCCGGTGCCGGCGGTGGCCGCCGCCGAAAGAGCTACCAGGTAACCGGGGGTAGGCGGCCGACGGAAGGAACGGCTTTCGTGCCTCGCAGGACGGCCAGAATCCGGCGCCGTGCGTCGGGAACGCTCGCGGCACTGCTCGCCGCCGTGGTGGTCGCTACGGGAACCCCCGCCGCCGCGGCGCCCGCCGCCCAGTCCCTCGGTTACGGACCGCTCGCGCTCGCGCCCAGCAGCCCCGGTGACGAGGGCGGCAGCAAGAACCTGCGCGACACGCTGGAAGCCGTCTCCAAGGGACACATCGAGGCCAAGGCCAAACTCGACAATTCGGTCAAGCGTCAGGCGGCGCTCACCGCAGAACTGGCCAAGGTCGAGGTCCGGCTGACCGAGCTGAACGCGGTGGTCGCCGAGGTGGCCGTGGAGTCCTACCGGCTCGGCCGGCTCAGTGCCGTCGCCACCCTGCTCAACAGCGCCTCGCCGGAGGCGTTCCTGGAGCGGGCCGCCGGCCTGGAGGTGATGGCCCAGCGCGACGACAAGCAGCTCCGGGCGCTCACCGAGGCGCGCGAGGAGGCGACCCGGGCCAAGGCCGCGATCGACAACGAGGTACGCGAGCAGCAGAAGCAGCTCGCCGTCATCGCCAAGCGCAAGACCGACGCCGAACGGGCGCTTGCCGCGGTCGGCGGCAAGTCCAGCACCGGTTTTGTCGCCGCCAACTCGCCCGCGGCCAAGCCGGCGCCGAAGAACTCCGACGGCTCCTGGCCGAAGGAGTCGTGCACCATCAACGACCCGACCACCACCGGTTGCATCACCCCGCGCACCCTGCACGCCATGAACCAGGCGCAGGCTGCCGGCTACAAGCGCTACGTCTCCTGCCACCGCCCCAGCGGCGGCGGTGAACACCCCAAGGGACGCGCCTGCGACTTCGCCTCCGCGACCAGCGGCTTCAAGGACGCCGACGCGACCGGTGGCGACCGCACGTACGGCAACAACCTGGCCGCGTACTACGTCAAGAACGCAAGCTCCCTCGGCGTGCTCTACGTGATCTGGTACCGGCAGATCTGGATGCCCGGCACCGGCTGGAGGTCCTACAGCGGCGGCGGCAGCCCGGCCGGCGACCACACGAACCATGTTCATCTCTCGATGGTTTGACATCGAAGCGCCGCTGGCCTGCGTACGATCGCTCCGATGGAGACAACACCTGCGAACGTACCGGCTCAGGCGAGCGTGAACATGCCCGTGACGCCGACGAGCCCACCCGTGACCGAAGCGGCCGGGCCGCGTGCGCTGCCGAACGGGCTCGCCGCGACCCTCGTCTTCCTCGCCAGCGGCGCGGTGCTCGTACTGGAAACCGTGTCCCTGCGCCTGGTCGGCCCGTACCTCGGAGTCACGCTCCAGGTCACCAGCTCGGTGATCGGGGTGGCGCTCGGCGCCATCGCGTACGGGGCGTGGCTCGGCGGCTGGCTGGCCGACCGGCGCGACCCGCGTACGCTGCTCGCCCCGGCCCTGGTCCTCGCCGGCATCACCACCGCGATCACCCTGCCCGTGGTCCGGTACGCCGGTGAGGTGCTGCGCGGCGGTGCCACCGCCGGCATCCTGCTGCTGACCGCGCTGGCGGTCTTCCTGCCCGCCGCACTGCTCGCCGCGGTCACGCCGCTGGTGGTGAAATTGCAGCTCAGCGATCTGCGCCGGACCGGACAGGTGGTCGGGCGGCTGTCCAGCATCGGCACCCTGGGCGGCATCACGGCCACCCTCGGCACCGGATTCGTGCTGGTCGCGGCCCTGCCGAGCACCGTCATCATGGTCGGGCTCGCGCTCCTGCTCGGACTGACCGGCCTCTGGCTCGGGTGGTACCTGTGGCGGCAGGACCGGACCTCGGTGCCGGGACGGCCCCGGGTGAAGGCGGCGGTGGCGTTGCTCGGACTGGTCGGGGCGGGACTGGCCACGGTGTCGCCGAACCCGTGCGACGTGGAGACCGCGTACCACTGCGCCAGCGTCGAAGCCGATGCCGAGAACCCCGACGGCCGGCTGCTGGTGCTCAACTCGGCCTGGCACTCGTACGTCGACCTGTCCGACCCGAAGCACCTGGAGTTCGCGTACACCCAGTGGATCGGTGCGGTGGCGGACGTGTTCGCGCCGGCCGGGCAGCGGCTGGACGCGGTGCACCTCGGCGGCGGCGGGTTCACCATCCCGACGTACCTGACCGCGACCCGACCGGGAACCGTCAACACGGTGTTCGAAATCGACGGTGAACTGGTCGAGCTGGGCCGCCGCGAGTTGGGCGTACGGCCGGGCCCGGAACTGCGGGCGGTGGTCGGCGACGCCCGGATGCTGGTCGGTGAACTGCCCGACGACAGCGCCGACCTGGTCGTCGGTGACGCCTTCGGCCACCTGGTGGTGCCCTGGCACCTGGCCACCCGGGAGATGGCGGCCGACATCCGGCGTGTGGTCCGCCCCGGCGGCCTGTACGTGCAGAACGTCATCGACTACCCGCCGCTGCGTTTCATCCGCGCCGAACTGGCCACGGTCAAGGCCGAGTTCACCCACGTGGCACTGGTCGCGCCGCCGACCGCGATCACCGGCGCCCGGGGCGCCAACTTCCTGATCGTCGCCGCCGACACCCCGCTGCCGATCGAGGCGATGCGCAACCGGCTGGGCGAGACCGAGGAACCGGTCACCGTGCTCGACGGCGCCAACCTGGACGATTTCATCGACGACGCCATCGTGCTCACCGACGAGTACGCCCCGGTGGACCAACTCCTCGCCACCGCCTGACCGGTGCCGCAGGTCATCTGCCGCGACGGCATAGTTGTTCATCTTTCGGTCAGCCACTGACCTCCTGACCGTCGTCCGTCGACTGTTGGATCGGGTTCCACCCGAACCCACGTCAGGAGACCTGCGGTGCGACGTACCCTTTCCATCCTCGGCCTGGCCGGCGTCATGCTGGCGACGGTGGTGGCGATCCCCACCTCGTCGTTCGCCGCCCGCGACAGCGACGAGTCGGACGCGCGGCACGCGGACAAGTCCCGCGACGCGAAGCCGCTGGTGATCGCCCACCGCGGGGCCAGCGGTTACCGGCCCGAGCACACTCTGGAGTCGTACCGGTTGGCGATCCGGCTCGGCGCCGACTTCATCGAGCCCGACCTGGTCTCCACCCGCGACGGAGTGCTGGTCGCTCGGCACGAGAACGAGATCTCCGGCACCACGAACGTGGCCGACCACCCGGAGTTCGCCGGCCGCAAGGCCACCAAGACCATCGACGGGATCGCGGTCACCGGCTGGTTCACCGAGGACTTCACCCTGGCCGAGCTGAAGACGCTGCGGGCCAAGGAGCGGCTGCCGCAGGTCCGGCCGACCAACACCGCCTTCGACGGCACCCTGGAGATCCCGACCCTGCAGGAGGTCATCGACCTCGCCAAGTCGGAGAGCCGGCGGGTCGGCCGCACCATCGGCATCTACCCGGAAACCAAGCACCCGACCTACTTCCAGTCGATCGGGCTGGCGCTGGAGGAGCCGCTGGTCCGGGTGCTCAAGCGCAACGGGCTGACCAGCCGCAAGGACGCGGTGTTCATCCAGTCCTTCGAGACCGCGAACCTGCGCAAGCTGAGCAAGCTGACCGACGTACGGCTGGCCCAGCTGCTCGACGCCACCGGGCGCCCGTACGACTTCACCGTGGCCGGTGACCCGCGTACGTACCTGGACCTGGTCAAGCCGGAGAACCTGAAGTGGATCAGCACGTACGCGGACGGGATCGGCGCGACCAAGAACCTGCTCGTGCCCCGCGACGCCAGCGGCAAGCTGCTCGCCCCCACCAACGTCGTACGTGACGCGCACCGGGTCGGCCTGGACGTGCACGCCTGGACCTTCCGCGCGGAGAACCAGTTCCTCCCGACCGACTTCCGCCTCGGCGCCGACCCCAACGCCCGCGGCGACATCACGTCCGAGTACGAGCTGTTCTTCAGCCTCGGCCTCGACGGTGTCTTCAGCGACCACCCCGACACCGCCGTGGCCGCCCGCGCCGCCCTGCGCTGAGCTTCTCCGGGCAGGGCCCCTGGTTGTCGCCCGCTTCTGGGTCGACACGGAGCCCTGCCCGGCCGCTCGGTGGCCCGACCACTGGACCGGGCGGCGGGCCGGTGGAGGTTCCCGGCAACCGCCGGTAGACCCATCCACCCCGTGGTACGACTGGACCGACAGCCGGGCGGTCCGGGCGGGCGGGGCGGGACGAGGGCGGATGGACACGGATCAGCGGTCCGACCTGCTCCGTGACCTGGGTCAGCCGAAGGGCGTCACCTACATCGAGCTCTTCTTCGACCTGGTGTTCGTCTTCACCCTGTTCCGGCTTTCCCAGACGCTGATAGACAGCCTGGACTGGGTGGGCGCCTTCCAGACCCTGATCCTGCTGATGGCCGTCTGGTGGGTCTGGTCGTACACCAACCTGCTGACCGACACCCTCGACTCGCGGCTGATCCGGCTGCAGTTCCTGATCACCGCCACCATGTTCGGCGTCCTGGTCAGCTCGACCGCCGTACCGGAGGCGTTCGAGCAGCGCGGGCTGCTGTTCGCGATCGCGTACGTGGCGATCAACCTCGGCCGTAGTTCGATCCTCGCCTTCGCGCTGCGGCATCATCACCTGGGCCGCAGACCGCTGCGGGGAGCGGTCTGGTTCGCGGCGTCGGCGGTGCCCTGGTTCGCCGGGGCGATGGTGGAGGACTCCGGCCGGTTGGCGCTGTGGAGCCTGGCGCTGGCGATCGACTACGCGGCCGCGCTCGCCGGCTGGCCGGTGCCGGGGTTGGGGCGTACGAACTCGGCGGAATGGAACCTGGCCGACGAGCACATGGCCGAGCGCTACCGGCTCTTCGTGATCATCGCGCTCGGCGAGACCGTCGCCATCACCGGTCGTACCTTCCACGACAGCGACTTCAGCCTGCACCGGGGTACGGCGTTCACGCTGTCCTTCTGCATCACCGTGTCGCTGTACTGGATCTACTTCCACCGGACCAGGGAGAAGCTCGGCCCGGCGTTCCCCGGCGCGAACGAGCCCGCCGACCCGAACGAGCCGCGCCCGCGAAGCAAGGAAGCGGCCCTGGCCCACCTGATCATGGTCATGGGGGTGGTGGGCATCACCGTCGCCGACGAGCTGGTGATCATGCATCCGACCGGCTCGGCCCCGGCCTCCTGGGTCGCGGCCATCCTGGGTGGGCCGGCGCTCTTCCTCGCCGGGCACGCGCTGCTGGGGCGGCAGGTGTTCACCCGCGCGGCCACACCCCGCCTGGTCGGACTGGTGGTGCTGGTCGTCGCCGCCCCGGCCATGGTCGGACTCGCGCCGCTGGCCTCCACCGGACTGGCCGCGGCCGTACTCGCGGTGGTGGTCGGCTTCGAGATCCGGCTCAACGGCCCCCTGCCGGGCGCACACAGCCTGCCGCCCAGGGGATAGCGTCGGCGTGGGCAGGAGGCGGCCGCAGCTTGGCGTTCAGCCCGGACAGACGTGTTGGTGGCTGCTCGGTAGCCGGACGCCTCGTCCGGCCGCCGCCATCGCTACCAGGATTTCATACGCCTCCGGACAGCCGACGAGACCGGCCTCGAAGCAGTCGGCAAGAATATCGTTCGAGTCGAGGGAGATGAGGCCCTTACGGGCCGCGTAGTCGGCCGCGGAGCGGTCATCGGTGGCGATGGTCCCGCCCCCGGTCGTCAGCAGGTGATGGATGATCTGTGCCTCGCCCAGGTGTTCGACACCTCGGATGCCGCTACCGCCGATCGCGCGCCGGAGCCGGTCGACCTGCTGTGCGGCCGGTGGCAGGTCGCCGACCACCACGGGGGTGCCAAGCCATGCGGCACCGAGCAGGGGCGCCATCGTCGGGGCTTCCCGAACCGACCGACGGACCTCGTGTTGCGTACCGTCCGTCCAGGCGGCCCGCCCTGCAAACAGTTTCTCCAGGAGATCCAACCGGCCGACCACGGCGAAGTTGCGCAGGGTGCAGGTGTCGAAGAAAACTGCGGCCGGCGGATTCACAGGTGAACGGCCGCCTCGCCGTCGGCGGACTCGCGCGGTGGGGTCAGTTCGTCGAGTAGGCGGTCGGGATGCTTGCCTAGGAGCTGGGCCAGCGGCCGAACACCCAGTTCTCCCGAGGCATAAGCCGTTGTGGCACGTTCCAGGAGAGTGCCGGGAACACGGGTACGGTCTCGTGCCTGGAGGTCGGTTGTGCGGCCGGGCCGCGAGGTCAGCCGGGCCGACGCCATCGTACGAATCCGGTCGTGTTCCTCGGTGGACACGAGACGTAACCGGTGCAGCTCGATCGCTAGCGCGTCCCGGCTCACTCCGAAACGGCCGAGGAGTTCGGCGACTTCCGGCTCTGTCAGCTTCCCGCTCGGTACTGCGGCCTTGAGGGCACGCTCCGGTAGCAGGAACGCGGCGGCGAACGCGTTCGCGCGCCTTTCCTGGTCCGTGTTCCCGCCGAGTACGTCCTCGTCGACTGTGAGTTCGTCGGCGTCCCCGGCGAGCAGATGGCCGATTTCGTGGGCTAGCGTGAAACGCTGGCGGGTCGCGAAGATCCCGCTGGAGACGACCGCGAGTCGGAAGTCCCCCGAACTGACCGCCAGGCCGTCGAGCCCGTCCGGCAGGGGCCGGAAGGCGATGTCGACGGCCAACGAGTGTTCCAGGAGCGCTGCCAGGTCGTCGAGATCGTAGGGCAGATCCTGATGGTCCAGACCGAGCCGCTTGCGGAGTGCCCCAGCGAGGGTCTTCCCCTGTACGGCGGGACTCAGTGAGGCGTTCGCGGTCGGCCAGGCGACCGTCGACGGTTTCGTCGGTTGGCCAAGTTCGGTGAGGAGTGCGTCGAGGTCGAGCAGTTCCTCCGTGTACCGAAGGGCCTGCTCGACCGCCGGGTTCGCGCCGACCTGCATGCGGGCGGCAACGGCAGCGGGTGGCCGTGGCTGTACGTCCTCGTCCGCCAGGAGATCATCGGTGCGGAGCCCCAGTTCCTCCGCGAGTAGCGCGATCTCCAATGATTTGAAGTCGCGACGTCCTGAGATCGCTTTGCTGAGAGCGGTGGGATCGAGGTCTATTGCCGCGGCGATCTCCCGCTGGTGGCGCCCGCTCGCCGCCACCGCGGCACGCACCCGCGCGGCCAACGTCTCCCGGGTCAGACCCATGGGCCCAAGGATAGGTGGCCTGTTGCGAAAATCGCAATCGTCCACGCCGACGTACTCGCTAGTCAGAAGTGGTCGAGCAGGTCGGGGAAGGTCGACAGGGTGAGCACCAGGTCGTCGTCGGGATCGAGGTCGGCCTGGTCCAGCGCCCACGGGTACGCGTTCGGGATGTAGACGGCGTTCATGCCCGCCGCCCGCGCCGGCAGGATGTCCGACTTCGGGGAGTTGCCGATCATCCACGTGCTCGCCGGCAGCAGCCCGTGTTCGGCCGTGACCTGGCGGTACACCTCGACGTTCTTCTCCGCCACGATGTGCGTACGCCGGAAGTGGTGACCCAACCCGGAAGCGTCGATCTTGCGCTGCTGCTCGTCGGTGTCGCCCTTGGTCAGCAGCAGCAGGTCGTGCCGCCGGCCCAGTTCGGTCAGCGTGTCGGCCACCCCGGGTACGAGTTCGACCCGGCGCTCCACCAGCGCCACCGCCAGTTCCTCGATCTGTCGCCGTTCCGCCTCGGTGGCGGGTCGCTCGCGCAGACGGCTCAGGCACTCGCCGAGACTGTGCAGGAAGATCGCGCTGCCGTACCCGTGGGTCACCACGTTCGCCCGCTCGATGTCGTCGAGGATCGCGCGGATCTCGACCCGGTCCAGGGTCGGGTGCGCCACCCATTCGAGAAAGTCGTCGATCACCCGCTCGAAAAGGATGTTGTTTTCCCAGAGCGTGTCGTCGGCGTCGAAGATCAGCACCTGTCCGGTGCGTCGCCCACTGTTCTTCCCGATCGGCTCCACGGTTCTCCTCACCCTCATTCGGGCTGGCACTGTACTCAATCGAGTCGAGAACGGCGACGGATTAGTCCCGCAACTCCGGGAGTCCGACACGACACTCGCCGGGGCATAGACCGATCGACCGCGCTGGGGTAGCTTCCGCAGCCAAGACCGATGACGGGAGACCGGCAGTGGGAACGTACGCGGTCGTGACGAAGGCACCCCTGGCCCAGGTACGCGACGCGGTACACGCGGGCCAGGTCGGTGGTTTCGTCGCACCCGATCCGCTCGGCACCATCGTTTTGTTCGACTCCCCGCGCGGGTCCAGGTCCAGCAGTCGCCGGCTCGCCAGACCCGCCGCCGACCTCGTCCGGCGTACGGGTGTGCCGGCGTGGATGCTGCTGGCGAACGAGTCACTGGCGGAGGCGACGATGCTGTCCCCGGATGCCGGGCAGCAGAGCCTGCAGTGGGCGGCGGACTGGCAGCCGCCGGAGGATCCGGCCGAGTACCTCTCCGACCGCAAGGCGTGGGATGTCTACTGTGGTGAGATCGCCACCGCGTACGGCCGCCCGGAACAGGGGAGCGAGCTGGCGCTGATCCGCAACGACCCGGTGCCGGGCCGCCCGCGACCGCTGGTCGCGGACCTGCTGCGGCAGGTCTGCCGGGTGTTCGACCTGCCGGACGTGGCGGTCGGGCGGTCCCTGCTCGTCGGCGACGAACCCGGGCTCTACGAGGCCGAACGGGTCGACGCGACACAACGGGGCCTGCTCGGCCGGCTGCTGGCCCGGTCCTGAGATGACCGGGACGGCAGCGGAAACCGGCGAGACGATCGGCGCGGTCCGGGCGACCGCGTACCGGCTGGCTGCGTTCGCCGGCTCGGTGCCGGTGCCGGTGCTGGGCGAGGCGGACGGCTGGACCCGGCTCGACGTGACCGACGGCACGGGCGGGGTGGACCTCGGTGCGCTCAGCGTCGCCGCCCGTACACCGGCCTGCCTGCTGCGGCTCGACGACAGCGGTGGGCTGAGGCTGTTCGCGTACGGGCCGGACGGGGGTTCGGTGGGGCCGCTCGACACCACCTGCACCGAGCCGGACGCGCTGTCGGTTGTCACCCTGTTCGGGCTGCCCGACGGCGCCGCCGTACTGCATCGGGCGCTGACCAGCCCGTCGACCGGGTACCAGCCGGGGGACCGGCTCGCCGACGCCTGCCGCGCCGTCGGGCTGCCGCTGGAACTGCTGACCCCCGCCGGGTCCGCCCCGGTCACCGTGACCGGGGCGGCGCCGGCACAGCCGGAGGTCGGCGTGGTCCTGGTGTACGCGTCCGCGGTGGTCGCCGCGGCCGACGCCCCGCTGACCACCCAGTCGGCGTGGACGGTGCCGATCGACGGGAAGCGGAGCCTGCACCTCTGGGACGGTCGGGGCGAACGGGCCAACCTGGCGTTGGCGGCGGAGGTGCTCGGCGACCGGCGTTGGGCGACGCTGGCGTACTGGTGGTCGGAGCGGACCGCGGGATTCGTGCTGACCCGTGCCAACCGGGTGGCCGGTGCGCACGAGTGGGGCGCTACGGCACCGGTGACACCGGAGGGGACCGCGCGCGCCGCCCGGCAGCTCGCCGAGGAGTTCGGCGTACCGGAGCAGGCACTGACCGTAACCGGAATGCTGCGACGTACGGACTTGGCGCCGATGGCGGCGCTCACCGAACTGGGGGACCTGCTCGGCTTGCCGGTCGACGTCATCGGCCGCACCGCCGAGGAGTTGGCGGACTGGGCCACCACCGTGCCCGGTGCGGTACGCACCGAGCGCCTGGGCTTCGCCGCCGCCGTCGTCCACTCCGTACGGGAGTATTCGTCCAAGCCGCCGCGCGAGGATCTCTACCATCCCCGACCGCGGTGGCGGCGCCTGCTCAGCGGGTTACGACTGCTGGTGTTCGTACCGATTCTCGTGCTCGTGGTGGCCGGTTGGCTGCGCGGCGAGGTCAGCGGGTGGTGGGTGCTGCTCGGGCTGGCGTTGACGGCGGACGCGGCGTGGGGCGTACGTCCGGGGCGGCGCAGCCGGATGCACGTCAACCGGGGTACGACCCCGACCGGCGGGCGGCCGACGGGGTCGGGGTGAGCGGCCGGTGACCCTCCGGATTAGTGCCGCCGCCCGGCGTGCTGACCCGTTCCGGAGGGTATAACCTCGGGGTCGGCAGTGACAGATCGTCATCTATCTGGTCATTCGTCGTTCCCATCCCTGGCCGGTGCGGAACGTGCAGGAATCAGGGAAAGCCGTCGACAGGCTTTCCGTCCGTGCCCCCGAGCCAGAAAGCGGTACACCATTGCCCCTCGAACCTTCCGTGCGATCGCCGGACGACGAAACCGCCCGACTGGCGGCCGTACGTCGTTACGAGATCCTCGACGCGCCCCCTGACGGCGCGTTCGACGAGATCGCGGAGCTGGCCGCGATGGTCTGCGGCACCCCGATCGCCAGCGTCACCATCGTCGACGCCGACCGGGTCTGGCTCGCCGCCGCCAGGGGTTTCGACGGGGTCACCGAGGTCGGCATCGAATCCGGCCTGTGCGCCTCGGCCTTCCTCGCCGACGGCCCGTACGTCGTCAACGACGCCGCGCTGGATCCGCGTACGGCCGACCACCCGTTGGTGAAGGGCGAGCTGTCGCTGCGGTTCTACGCGGCGGCACCGATCATCACCGCCGACGGTTTCCGGCTGGGCACGGTGAACGTGATCGACCGCAAACGCCGGCAGGTCACCGGGAACCAGATCGCGGTGCTGACGAAGCTCGCCGCCCTGGTCGCGAAGCAGTTGGACCTGCGCCTGGCCGCGATCCTCGCCGTACGCGCGGAGCGGGAACGTGCCGCCGCGGCCGACGCACGGGCGAACGCGGCCCGCGCCGACCTTTCCACCCGCGTACGCGACGCCGCCTCGGCCCACCGCCAGGCGCCGCACCCCGACCACTGCCAGCTCGGCGGTGCCATGAACCCCTGTTCCCGGCCGGCCGAGTTGAAGCTCGCCGACTCCTGGGGCGACTCCGCCTGGAGTTGCACCGAGCACGTCGAAGAGGCCCTGCTCACCGTCCGTTCCGTCTTCCTGGCCAGCGAGGAACTAGGCGGCCTCGCCGCCTACGTCAACCGCAACTAACCCAGCCCCCTCCCCCGCCCCCCCCCCCGGCGCCCCACCCCCCGCACCCCGCGCACCA
>NZ_JBFAPP010000026.1:0-107671 GCF_040676775.1 Micromonospora sp. NPDC049523
GTCGTTGTACCAAGTACCGGAGACCTCGCTGTCTATCGATCACCGCCACGCCGTGACCTCAACCTGCCCACCGTGCTTTATGAAACGCGCCCTAGGCGTCCCGGCGGCGGACGCTCCAGTAGCCGGCAGCGACAGCGAGGACCGTCCAGCCGAGCAGCACCAGCAGGCCCTGGTTCTGGGTGAGTTCGCCCGGCCCGACGGTCGCCTCCATTGCCCGCATACCGGCCTGGTCCGGCAGGAAACGCGCGGCCGACCTGGTCGCAGGAATCATCCAGAGTGCGGGCGAGACGACGAAGAAGAACGGGATGAGGATGCCCAGGGACAGGGCGGTACTCCGCAGGACGGCGGCCACGGCGGCGGCGAACACGCCGAGCAGGGTCACGTACGCGAGGCCACCGAGCACCGCTCGGACGGCGCCCGGAGCGTTCAGGTCGACCCCGTGCGGACCGAGCGCGACCTGCGTCACCAGGAACGACCCGAGTACGGTGGCGCCACCCACCACCAGGCAGACCAGCCCGGCCATCCCGAGTTTGCACAGGTAGAACAGGCCACGTCGGGGCACCGCCGCCAGTGAGGCCCGGATCGTGCCGCTGGTGTACTCGGAACTGACCACGAGCACGGCAAAAACCGTGAACGCCACGTTGCCGTAGAGCAGGCCGCCGAAGCCGGCGTCGATCGGATGGAAGTCGGATCGGATTGCGTCGCTGCTCCGGTCGATGGCGACACGGATCGAGTAGCCGCTGGCCAACGCGAGCCCGAAGCTGACTACCACACCGACCGACAGCGAGATCATGCTTGCCAGGGTGGACCTGGCCTTGACCCATTCCGATGCGAGCACCGGGCGTACCGCCGTGCCGTTCATCGGTTCACCTCCACTTCCTGATGGCCCCGGTACTCGACCGCCGACGCGGTCAACTGCATGAACGCCTCCTCCAGCGAGGCCGAACAGGGGGTCAACTCGGTGACGGTCAGGTGTTCGGCGTGGACGATGGCGCCGATCTCCTCCATCCGGGCGTCGATCACGTGCAGCGCGCCGTCCGCGCCGTCCTCGACGCTGAGCCCGCCGGCCACCAAGGCGTGCCGCAGCCGTTCCCGCTCCGGCGAACGCACCCGCACGTACGACCCGGCGTGCCGGGCGACGAAGTCGGCCGTGCTCAGGTCGGCGAGCAGTCGACCCTGCCCGATGATGACCAGGTGCTCGGCGGTGACCGCCATCTCGTTCATCAGATGACTGGAGAGGAAAACCGTTCGCCCCTCCCGGGCCAGCCGGGTGAGCAGGTCCCGCATCCACTTGACCCCCTCCGGGTCCAGCCCGTTCACCGGCTCGTCGAGGATCAGGACGGGCGGGTCGCCGAGCAGGGCGGCGGCCAGCCCAAGGCGCTGGCTCATGCCGAGCGAGAAGCCGCGTACCCGTTTGCGGGCCACGCTCTCCAACCCGACCAGCCCGATCACCTCCTGGACCCGCCGCCGGCCGATCCGGTTGCTGGCGGCCAGGCCGAGCAGGTGGTCGTACGCGGACCGGCCCGGGTGGGCCGACTTCGCGTCCAGCAGCGCGCCGACGTGCCGCAACGGCTCCACCAACCGGCCGTACGGTCTGCCGTCGATCAGCGCGCTGCCGGAGGTTGGCCGGTCCAACTCCAGCAGCAACCGCATGGTGGTCGACTTGCCCGCGCCGTTGGGGCCGAGGAATCCGGTGACACGGCCGGGATGCACGGTGAACGACAGTCCGTCCACCGCCACCCGCCGGCCGTAATGCTTGGTCAACTGTGCTACCTCAATCACCGGACCAACATCCCAGCCGAGGGCCGCGCGGCGCGTCAGACCGAGGTTTGATCCTGTTCGCGCGACGCGTCAGACCGGGGTCTGATCCGGCACGCCACCGCCCGGGTGCCGGCCGCCGCCCAGCGGGACCAACCCACTCTCGTACGCGACGATGACCAACTGGGCGCGGTCCCGCGCGCCGAGCTTGGCCAGCAGCCGGGTCAGGTGGGTCTTCACCGTGGCCATGCTGATCTGCTCGTGCCCGGCGATCTCGGTGTTGGACAGCCCGGCGGCCACCAGTGCGAGGATCTCCCGCTCCCGGTTGGTCAGCCCGGCCAGCCGGGTTCCGTCGGTCCGGGCCGGCTCGGCTCGACCGAACTCGGCCACCAGTCGCCGGGTCACTGTCGGGGCGAACAACGCGTGCCCGCTCGCCACCACGTGCACCGCGTTGAGCAGGTCGGCCGGTGGGGTGTCCTTGAGCAGGAAGCCGCTCGCCCCGGCCCGCAACGCGCCGAAGACGTACGGGTCCAGGTCGAACATGGTCAGGATGAGGACGCGTACGTCCGCCGTCGCCCGGT
This sequence comes from Micromonospora sp. NPDC049523, assembly GCF_040676775.1. Taxonomy (NCBI): domain Bacteria; kingdom Bacillati; phylum Actinomycetota; class Actinomycetes; order Micromonosporales; family Micromonosporaceae; genus Micromonospora; species Micromonospora sp. NPDC049523. The sequence continues at coordinate 2,340 of NZ_JBFAPP010000026.1, forward strand.
CGGCGCAGATCCGGCGGGTCGCCTCGATCCCGTCCAGGTCGGGCATCCGGATGTCCATCAGCATCACGTCGGGGCGTACCCGGGCGGCGAGCCGCACCGCGTCGGAGCCCGTCGCCGCCTCGCCCACCACCACGCAGCGCGGATCGGATTCGAGCAGCAGCCGGAACCCACCGCGCAGCAACGCCTGGTCGTCGGCGATCGCGACCCGGATCGAATCCGTCACGAGGGGGTCCCGGCCGTTCGCCGGTCGCCGGCCGGGCGGCGATCAGGCGTCGGGTACGGCAGCCGGGCGCGGACTCGGAAGCCGCCCTGCTGACGCGGTCCCGCAGTCAGCTCACCGCCGTGCATGGCCACCCGCTCCCGCATCCCCGGCAGGCCGTGCCCGCTGCCCGCGATCGGGGTACGCCCGCCAGCCCGCCGCTCGTCCGGCCCGTCGTCCAGCACCTCGATCATCACCTCGGCATCGTCGCACCGCACGGTGACCTGGCAGCGGGTCAGCCCGGCATGCTTGATCACGTTCGTCAGCGCCTCCTGGAGAATCCGGTACGCCGAAACCGCCGTCCCCTCCGCCAGCCGGTCCGTACCGGTGATGTCGGACCGCACGTCGAGGCCGGCCGCCGCCGCCCGTGCCACCAGGACGTTCAGATCCCCCACCGCCGGGGCCAACTCCGGCTCGACCTCGATGTCCGGTGCGACGCCTCCCCTGCCATCGCTCCCCCTGCCATCGCCACCACCCGGGTCGGCGCCGTGCGCCGGAGCGCTGCCGCTCGGGTCGGCGCCGTGCGTCGGAGCGCTGCCATTCGGGTCTGCGCCGTCGGCCGGGTCGGTCCGCAGCACGTACAGGACCTGGCGCATGTCGGTGAGGGCCGAGCGGCCTACCCGCTCGATCAGCTCGAGTGCGTCGGCCGCCGCGTCCGGCTGGGTGTCCGCGACGTGCCGGGCCACCGCGGCCCGCACGGTGATGATCCCGAGGTTGTGCGTGACGATGTCGTGCACCTCCCGGGCGATACGCAGCCGCTCGTCAGCGACCGCCCGGGCGGTCTGTTCCGCGTTGCTCCGAGCCTGGTAGACCCGGCGTTCGCGGACCGCGACCCCAGCCGTCCACGCCGCCCCGACCAGCGCCAAGCCGGGCAGCAGCACACCGATGGCCTCCGCACCGGCGGGGGTCGGGCCGGCGGAGACGCTGAGCAGCAGCAGGACCAGGGTGAACACGCCCAGCATCCGCCACCGGATCCGGGTGAGTGGCCGGCCGGCGAGCGCGGCCGTGTAACCGGTCAGCGCGGCGGCCAGGAACGGCTCGTACAGCACCCCGGACGCCAGGGCCAGCACCGAGGCCGACGCGACAACCAGGAACACCGGCACCGGCCAGAGTCGGCGTACCGCCACCGGGACGGCCATGAGGAGCACGACCAGGCACAGCGTGAGCGCGGTCGAGCCGATCACGGGGCTCCCCGAGGGGGCACGGGTCATCGGGGCGAACGCGTACCACAGGCCGAGGACCAGCGCGAGCAGCGCGTCGAGCGCGATCAGCTCGCCACGGCGCAGCGGGCGGGTAGGAAGCGACGAGGCGGTCACCGCACACCTCCTCCGGCACGACTTTCCCCGCAGCCTATCCGGCCCCGCTGTTCGCCCTGGTCGGCGCAGAGAGAGGTCGACGTGACGCCCTGCGCTCCGGTTCAGGCAGCGCGGGTGTCGTACGTCGCGCGGTTGGCGAGCACGTCGTCCATGTGCGTCTCGGCCCAGGTCTTGAGGCTGCGCATCATCTGGTGCAGTGACAGGCCGAGGTCGGTCAGCTCGTAGGCGACCGTGACCGGCACGGTCGGCGTCACGGTACGGGTGACCAGACCGTCACGCTCCAGGGAGCGCAGCGTCTGGGTGAGCATCTTCTGGCTGACGCCGGCCAGCAGGCGGGACAACTCGGAGTAGCGCATCGACCGGGGCTCGCCGGCACAGTCGGCACCGAACCGGTGCGAGCCGTCGCTGCCCAGCGCGGCCAGGACCAGCGTGACCCACTTGTCGGAGAGCCGGTCGAGCAGCTTGCGGCTGGGACATCCGGCGAGGAAAGCGTCGTATTCCGCCTTGGTCTGTGCCCTCTGCTGCGCCGCCGTCATCGTTGCCATCGACCGCTCCTCCAAACATGGGTGCGTTACGCACTCGGAAGTGCCTACTTCCTACCAGGAAGTTACCCATCGATAGTGAAGCAGGCATCCGTCAGGTACCAGGACGGTCCGGTCACACACGAAAGTCAGAGAGGTATGCGCATGCTTCCCGCTTCCCTTCCCGGTGGCACCTGGACGCTGGGCGACCTGACCGTCACCCGGTTCGGGTACGGCGCCATGCAGCTCGCCGGCCCCTGGGTCATGGGGCCGCCCGCCGATCACGACGGCGCGCTCGCCGTCCTCAGGGAGGTCGTCGACCTCGGCATCACCCACATAGACACCAGCGACGCGTACGGGCCACACGTGACGAACCGGCTGATTCGGGAAGCGCTGCATCCGTACCCCGAATCGCTGCACGTGGTGACCAAGGTCGGCGCGACCCGCGACCAGCAGGGCGGCTGGCCCCCGGCCCGAGAGCCGGAGAACCTGCGCCGGGCAGTTCACGAGAACCTCGAAAACCTCGGCCTCGAGGCGCTCGAGCTGGTCAACCTTCGACTCGGCAACGCCGAGGGACCCGTGCCCGGCTCGCTCGCCGAGCCTTTCCAGACCCTCGTCGAACTCCAGCAGCAGGGCCTGATCCGGCACCTCGGGGTGAGCACCGCGACGGCGGAGCAGGTCGCCGAGGCACAGTCGATCGCGCCGATCGTATGCGTGCAGAACATGTACAACCTCGCGTACCGCCAGGACGACGGACTGGTCGACGCGCTCGCCGAACAGGGGATCGCCTACGTGCCGTACTTCCCGCTCGGTGGCTTCAGCCCACTGCAGTCCTCGGCGCTCTCGACCGTAGCCGCCCGGTTGGACGCGACGCCGATGTCCGTCGCCCTGGCCTGGCTGCTGCGGCGGTCGCCGAACATCCTGCTCATCCCCGGCACCTCCTCCACCACTCACCTACGCGAGAACATCGCCGGCGCGGGACTCCCGCTCTCCGACGAGGACCTGGCCGACCTGGACAAGATCGGCCGCTGACAACGCCGCACGAGGTAACCCGTTGCGGGGTCAGTGCGCCCCGGCGGGCGTCCACATGGTTGCCTTCATTTCCTGGGGTAGATGTCGATCCATGGCCGGACCGACCGCGCGCAGGTCCAGCCGGTCGGCCCAGCCCGATACGGACACAGCCCCGGCCGGTCGCCCGAACACCCGGACGCCTATCCGCAGCGACGGTCCGGGGCGCGTTCCGGGAGGCCGTACGTCCATCCGGTCCCACGGGCCGGCCGCGTTGCGGAGGTCGCGCACGACAAGCGCGAAACGCCGACTCTGCGTCGGGACGGATTCGGGGGCGGCCTATAGGTTTGGGGAGCTGCACCCGGTCCACCTACCGACACCGCTCGACCCGGAGGAACAACCGATGGCAAAAATCATCTCCACGCTGTTCATCTCGGCCGACGGTGTGGCCGAGATCGATCCCGACTGGCACTTCCCGTACTTCGACGCGAACATGGGCCGCGCGGTCGGCGAGGACTACGACACCGCCGACGTGCTGCTCATCGGCCGGGAGACCTACGACAGCTTCGCCGGGGCCTGGCCCGACCGCGAGGCCGCGGGCGGGGACGACGCACCGTTCGCCAAGCAACTCGGGGACGTACGCAAGGTGGTCGTCTCGCGTCAGCCGCTGGAGTTCTCCTGGCGCAACTCCGAGCTGATCAAGGGCGATCTCCTCGATGCCGCGAGTGCGCTCAAGGCCGATGCCGGCGTCAAGGGCATCCTCATCCCCGGGTCGATCTCCGTGGTGCAGCAACTGCTCGCCGCAGGGCTGGTCGACGAGCTGCGCCTGCTGGTGCACCCGGTGGCGGCACGTAAGGGCCGCAGGCTGTTCGACGACGGCGATGCGGCGTACCACCTGAAGATGACGGCGACGGAGGCGTTCCCGACGGGCGTGATCCGCGTGATCTACGCGCCGACCGCAGAACCCGCCAAGGTCGGCTACGACGAGGTCAAGGACCAGGTCCCCGCAGGAAAATAGTCACCATGGCCACCCATTGGACCTTGGGATGCGATGCCGCCGATCCCCAGCGGCTCGCCACCTTCTGGGCGCTTGCCCTCGGGTATGTCAAGGAGCCCGGTTTCGACGAGCCCGACAACGCGTCTATCGTCGACCCGGACGGCAGCGGGCGCGCGATCAGCTTCCTGAAAGTGCCCGAGGGCAAAACCGCCAAGAACCGGATGCACATCGACGTGCGGGTGGCGGGTCCGGGTCCCTGGGACATGACCGAGCGGGCACGACTAATCCGGCAAAAGGTGCCCGAGCTGGTGTCCGCCGGTGCGACGGTGGTCCGCGAGGAGTGGTACGGCGACAACCTGGGCCACGTCGTCATGCTTGACCCCGAGGGCAACGAGTTCTGCGTCGCCTGACGCCGTGGTGGGATGCGAGTTCGAGGGCGGTGGAGATGACGAGACACGTCGCCGCGCCCCTGGGGAATCTCCCACGGACCTGTCGCCCTGTGTCTCTGGCAGCCTGAAGCGATGCGTTCCCTTGGTTGGCCGAACGACTTCCGTGGAGAGCCGTGGGCGGACATCGCGACACGGTTGCACGCCGTCCTCGACAGCAGCACGACCTATGAACCGGTGCTCGACATCGTCGACAGCGTGATCGCGTTCGAGGCTGAGAATCTCTTGGCCGGCATCACCTCGATGACCGACCTCATCGTCACAGCCGTACCCGTCACACCAGCACCGGTCGACGTCATCGTGGTCCGGTCGGCCCACGACTGGGTCACCATCGAACATCTCGCGCACACCGGCCGTAACGACCGGATAGCCAGGCCGGCTCAAGACGGGGTCGCCCTGTTCTGGCGATTCGTGATTGAAAAGTTCGGAATTCACCCCACGGCGACCGGTGCACCACCTGACCAGGCATCACGCTGACGGACTGGATCGTTTCGCCGTCGGAGATGTTGACCCAGGGCCGTTCGGTATGGGAGTCGCAGCATGGACAGACGTTCTCCCACGTGTAGTGCTCAGCGGCTGGGAACATCACCGAGTCATCCGAGCGTGCACCGTGTCGTGTAGCGACCCGGCGAGATCCTGCCATCGCGCTGCACCGCCTGCGGCTGCGTCCGGCTGAGCCGCATCCCCTCGATCGCTCCCCAGGTGTACCGTCGGGGTACATCGTGTACCCAATCTCAACCCCGGTGAGGTGTCAGATGGCCGAGCAGGCACAGCCCACGCCAGGACAGCGGGTCGAGCGTCTACGCCGGGCTGCCGGCCTCTCACGGGAGAGGCTCGCCGGACTGGCCAGCCTCTCGCCCACCACCATCAAGTTCATCGAGAACGGCAAGCGGAGCTTGACCCTACGGGCAGCCCAACAGCTTGCTCCACACCTCGGCGTTCGGGACCTCGGCGACCTGTTCGGGCCGGCGGTCACGCTGTCGCTTGACGGCCGCCCCAGCCACCCTGCGGTCGAAGACGTCCGCCGGGCGTTGACCTCATGGCACGTGACGGTGAGCGGGGAGCCCGCCACCACCGAGTACCTGCGCGGGGCGACCGACTCCGCTTGGCAGACGTGGCACACCTCGCGCCAGCAGCGGACCGAGATCGGAGCCCTGCTGCCCGGCCTGCTCAAGTCCACCCAGCGGGCGGCACGACTCCACGAGGGACCCGACCGACGAACCGCCTTGGCCCTGCTTGCCCAGTCGTACCACTTGGCTCAGGCATACCTGGCATGGCACGGCGACCGCGAGCTGTGTTGGCTGACAGTCGACCGGGGCATGGCCGCGGCCATGGACGCGGACGACCCTCTCGCCCTGGCGCAGGCCATCTGGTACGCGGCGCACCTGCTCCGGTCCACCGGTCGCAGCGACGAAGCGGTGGAGCGGCTACGAGAGGCGTGCAGCCTGATCGAGCCGAGGGTTGCGGACGGCCCAGCCGAGTACGCCGAAATGCTGGCCGATCTGCATCTGTGCGCGGCGTTGACGCGGGCACGCAACGGTGACCAGGGCGCCTGGGCGGATTGGGAGTCCGCCCGGAACATCGTGCACCGGGCGCTACCGGCGGACTTCGTCGGCCTCCGTACCCGGGTGTCCCGGCCGCTGGTCGAGGTGTACGCGGTGATGTGCGCCGTCGACCTCGGTGACCCGGAAGAAGCGCAGCGGCGGGCACACGCGCTCGACCCGCTGACCATCCCCTCCACTGAGCGCAGAGGTCGGCACTACGTCGAGCTGGCCCGGAGCGCCGATCTTGAGGGCGCCCGCGAGGCGACCCTGCACCTGCTGACAAAGGCGGACGCCACCTCACCCGAGACGGTGCGGTTTTCGCCGGCAGCCAGGGACATGCTGACCCGACTGGCAACGGAGGCACCCGCGTCAGTGCGCGGAGACGCGGTCGAGCTGGCCGAACGAGCGGGCATCAACCTGTAGGGGTACATGCCGTAACCGGGTACGCCGCGTACCCCTCACTGCCTTTGCTGATACCTACTGTGACTCCATGGTCGCGGCGAGGTGTCGCACCGAGGCGCCCGTGGTACCTCGTAGCCGTCCACCTCGCCGCACCTACCGATCGCGCCGGATCGGCTGCTCCCGTGGCTGGCCCGGCGTCCCGGGGCGCGGCGACGGGACTGGCGTCGCCGCGCCCCACCTAGTGGAGGTGGGCATGGCAGCGATCAACAGCACCCGGCGGAAGTGGTTCTTGGACCCCGACCCCGTCCCTGAACCGGTCGAGCAGGTGACCCCCAGTCCCACGCAGGCACCGGTCAAGCCGACCCGCACTGTGGACCATCGCCCGGGCCTGCTGGTCGGCACGGCGATGGTCGGAGGGTCCTATCGGTCGGACGCCGCGACACGGAGGCGCCTCAACTCCCGGCAGGCTGCCTGGTGGGGGGCGTCATGAGCGACGCGGCAGAGATGATCCGGGACGCGCTGCGGGTGGTCGCCAAGCACCGGGACAGCACCTGCGACCAGTGCAAGGAGGACGGAACGTGCCGAGCGCTCGACCGGGCACGGAGCATCGTCGCAACGCCGAGCGAGTGGTGACCGCCGCCCTGCGGCCCGTCCCGCGCGGCCTGCTCCTCCGGCTCCAACCGGGCGAGTGGTACAAGGACGGCAGGCCGGCCACGACGGCAACCACGTTGCGCGTGTTCGCGATAGACCGGATGGCACCCCGGCTACGCGGACTCGACTACGAATTCTGGGTATCCGCTCACACGCTGAGATGCACCCCAACGGAGGCGTTGAAGCACGCTCCCTGCGCGAGTTCCTACGTCCCGCGCGCGGCAATCGAGCGACACCTGAGGGAGCCGACGCGGTGAGCCGACAGGACGAGCCACTCACCCCGGCCGCGATCTGGTGGGCAGCGACCCGAACCCTCGACGCCCACCTCAACGGCCGCCAGTGCCCGCAGTGCAAGGGCGCCGAGTGCGCGCAGTTAGCGTGGGCCGTACGGCAGCGGCCCGCCGGGCGAGCGGCTTCGGTGGTGCCGGTCCTGCTCGCTGGCGTGACCCCGTGACCAATCCGGAGGCGGGTACGGGGACGGTGCGGGCGCTGGTCAAGGTCACTGTCAACCTCACGCCTCGGGCGGTCGACGCCCTCGACCTGTCGTGCGCGCGGACCAGGGACACGAAGACGGACACGATCAACCGGGCACTCGTCGTCTACAACGTCGTGCAGGACCTGATGGAGCACGGCGGCGGCAGCCTCACCGTGCTGCGCCTGGACGGGAGCACCGAGCGAATCCACCTGTTGTGACCAGTCCGGGCCGGCGGTAGCCGGCTACGGACAGCAAGACGTCGCCCCGGACGATCGCGGTCCGGGGCGGCGTTTGTCTGCACGGCGGGCACGGCCTCGAGATATGGGTTACAGATCGGTGCCAGGCGTCACGCTCTTCTGAATGCGGGTGAGCAATATCCGAAGCTTGCCAAAGGCGGCAGATAGTGTCGAGCATGGTGGACCTTGAGAGCTCCTTTGGGGGGGCAGTCGAGGTAGGGAAGGACGTCGCGGATGATTTGGGTCGGCAGGCCGCATTCGATCAGCCCACGAATCTGCCGGACCACCTCGACGGCGCCGTGACTGAAGTGGCGGTAGCCGTTGCCGCTGCGAGCGGGCCGAATCAGCCGTTCTTCCTCGTAGTAGCACAGCGCCCGAACGCTGACGCCGGTCAACCGCGACAGTTCGCCAATCTTCATGTCCCCCGGCGGCCAACTCTCACGTGAACATGAACCTTCAACGTATCGCACTCAGGTCCAGCGATCAGGCCGAGCCTTCCGCCGTAGGTCCAGCTCGGGCGGCTCTTCCACCAAAGCCCCGGCCCAGACACCCTCACCCGAACCAAGCTTCACGCGCCATTTCCGTTGGACCAGCCGATTTGGAAAGATCTTGAAGTCCGGCCACGCCGCCGTGCCGTGGTCAACCCGGCCAGCGTCGCCCTGTGTCTGCTCGTGTCCGCCCGCTTGACTGTACGGATGGCTGCACCCCAACAATCAGGCACTGTCACGTCGGCTGTGACTTGGGACAGATCCGCTTGCGCTGCATGTCCCCGTGCCGGTGCGTTGCTGGATAGGCAGCCGAGGCGAGGCTCTGCCGTCCCATCTTTGGTCCCATGTGTCATGCTCTCGCACCTCGCGGATCCGCTCGATCCTCGGGCATGCAGGCGACACCGGCCAAGTCCGTCAGGAATCCGACAGCACCAATGCTGCGGGCAAGTTCGCATAGGTCTAGCAGCCAGGCGGGCTCGCAAACGGCCGAAATGCCGGAAGTTCAGCTGCCACCTTGAACGAACAAGCATTGGCAACCTTCGAACAAACACGTACGTGATCACTCGGTTATCTAGAGCGATGACGATCTGGATGGTGATCTGCGCATGGCAGTGAACACCCACAGAGCGAATTGCGCCAATGCCCAGAGACCTGGCTGTGAGTGCTCCGGCTGCGGCGGCTCGCTGCACGGTTGGCGAGGCTGGACAACCCTCGCCGCCGACCCGCCACAGGTACGCGACGAACTGCGGCGCCAACTCGAGAACAGCGTAAAAAAGGACCAACGATCCGGGCGCCTGAGCTTCAACGCCCACAATCGACAGGCGTATCTCAACCTTGCACGCCTGGACGTCGCCGATCACCTGTGGGCTACTGGCCCGCGCTCGACGCTGGACAGCCGCCTGCCACTCGATGTTGACACCGCCGACCCGGCATCCGTGTCATCCGACTTCGACCGGGTGAACGTTCTTACCAAGGCGATCATGGAGGATACTTGGCGCGAGATCTCGATCGATATCGATAACCTCGTCCAGAACGAGCCGAACGCCAGGGAAGTCAAGAAAGGTTTGGCCAATCACGTCTGGTGCGGCCTGCTGGTGGCCCTGATTCAGCTGATCGAGAAGATTGACAAGGCCATCGACTTCCTCAGTGACGCGGCCAGGCAGTTCATCAAAGACGCGTTGTCACAACACTTCAAGTCGGGGATCTCCCGGCTGGTCGCCGACGCCGTCATCAACATCGTCGTGGACAAGGTGTGGTCGGCCCTGACAAGGCTACTGGAAGCCCACTTTCCCCTCCTAGGTACAGACACTCTGCGCGTCCTCCGAATACTGACCGTATACACCTGCCCTTCGGTGGAACAGCACCCAGAGGTCTACAAGCACGCCGTCGAACCGCTCATGGCGGACACCCACAAGATCATTGGAGAGGAGATCAAGACGCAAGTAACTATCCTCTTCACCGCATGGTGGGGACGACACCGCCTAGATCCTGGCGTGTGACGGCCCAGAACGGGCATCGCGGACGATCGACAGAACGGAATGCGCGTTCCTGCGGAACATCTAAGCGTCCGTGTTGCTCGACGCCGGAGAAAGCATCAAAAGCCTAGCCGTATGGCCTACTGGGCTCTCGACGGTCTTTCCATGCAGCTCAGGGCGGATCTGTCGACTACTTGGCGTTGAAGTAGTTGGCGTCGGGGTGGTGGACGATGATGGCGTCGGTGGCCTGCTCGGGTTCGAGTTGGAACTCCTCGGAGAGGCGTACGCCGATGCGGTCGGCGCCGAGCAGGTCGACGATTTTCGCCCGGTCTTCGAGGTCGGGGCAGGCCGTGTAGCCGAGCGCGTACCGGCAGCCTCGGTAGTCGTTGTGCAGCAGGCCGGCGAGATCGGTCGGGTCGTCGGTGCCGACCGTACGGCCGCCGGGTAGGACCAGCTCGTTGCGGACCCGGCGGTGCCAGTATTCGGCGAGGGCCTCGGTGAGCTGTACGGACAGACCATGCACCTCGAGGTAGTCGCGGTACTCGTTGCGGGCGAACATCTTCGCGGTGTACTCGCTGACCGGCTGCCCGACCGTGACCAGTTGCAGGGCCACCACGTCCAACTGCTCACCGCGCGGCTTGAAGAAGTCGGCCAGGCAGAGGCGGCGTTCCTGCCGCTGGCGGGGGAAGGTGAAGCGGGCCCGTTCGGTGTTCCCGTTCTCGTCCAGCACCACCAGGTCGTTGCCTTCGGAGTACGCCGGGAAGTAGCCGTAGACCACGGCGGCTTCGAGCACCTTGTCGGAGATCAGCCGGTCCAGCCAGTAGCGCAGCCGGGGCCGTCCCTCGGTTTCGACCAGTTCCTCGTACGTCGGGCCGTTGCCGCCGCGGGCACCGCGCAGCCCCCACTGGCCGACGAACGTCGCCCGCTCGTCCAGCAGGGCCGAGTAGTCGGCCAGCGGCACGCCCTTGATCACGCGGGTGCCGAAGAACGGTGGTGCGGGCACCTCGACGTCGGTGGCGACGTCGGAGCGGACCGAGGTGTCGTTGATGTCCGGCAGGGCGTCGCTGATCATGGTTCGTTGGCGCTCCCGTCGGGCCCGCCGTGCCGCCAGGGCCGCTTCGCGTTCCGGGTCGACCACTGCGGCACCGCCACGCTTGGCGATCATCACCCGGTCCATCAGGGAAAGTCCCTCGAACGCGTCGCGGGCGTAGTGCACCTGGCCGGCGTACATCGAACGGAGGTCGTCCTCGACGTAGGCCCGGGTGAGCGCGGCCCCGCCGAGCAGGACCGGCCAGCGTTCGGCGACCCCGCGCGACGCCATCTCCTGGAGGTTTTCCTTCATGATGACGGTGCTCTTGACCAGCAACCCTGACATGCCGATGGCGTCTGCCCTGTGCTCCTCGGCGGCGTCGAGGATCGCGGTGATCGGCTGCTTGATGCCGATGTTGACGACCTCGTAGCCGTTGTTGGACAGGATGATGTCGACCAGGTTCTTGCCGATGTCGTGCACGTCGCCCTTGACCGTGGCCAGCACGATTTTGCCCTTGCCGCCGTCGTCGGCCTTCTCCATGTGCGGTTCCAGGTACGCGACCGCGGTTTTCATCACCTCGGCCGACTGGAGCACGAACGGCAACTGCATCTGGCCGGAGCCGAACAGTTCGCCGACCACCTTCATCCCGTCCAGCAGGGTGTCGTTGATGATCGCCAGGGCGGGGCGCTCGGTCAGGGCGTCGTCCAGGTCGGCTTCCAGGCCCTTGCGTTCGCCGTCGACGATCCGGCGCTTGAGTCGTTCGTCCAGCGGCAGACCGGCGAGTTCCTCGGCCCGGGTGGCACGCGCCGAGGCGGCGTCGACGCCCTCGAAGACCTGGATGAAGCGCTGCACCGGGTCGTACGCGGGCTGGTCGTCGGTGGCCGGACGGCGCCGGTCGTAGACCAGGTCGAGCGCCGCCTCGCGCTGCTCCGCCGGGATCTTCGACATCGGCAGGATCTTGCTGGCGTGCACGATCGCGCTGGTCAGACCGGCCTGCACGCACTCGTGCAGGAAGACCGAGTTGAGCACCTGGCGGGCGGCCGGGTTGAGCCCGAAGGACACGTTGGACAGCCCGAGGGTGAAGTTGACGCCTGGGTAGCGCTGGGCAATCTCCCGAATCGCGTTGATCGTCTCGATGCCGTCGCGGCGGGTTTCCTCCTGGCCGGTGGCGATCGGGAAGGTCAGCGTGTCGACCATGATGTCGCCCAGCGACAGCCCCCACCGGCCGGTGAGGTCGTCGATCAGTCGGGAGGCGACCCGGACCTTCCACTCCGCCGTACGGGCCTGGCCTTCCTCGTCGATGGTCAACGCGACCACGGCGGCGCCGTGCTCCTTGATGATCGGCATCACCCGGGCGTAGCGGGATTCGGGACCGTCGCCGTCCTCGAAGTTGACCGAGTTGACCACGCACCGGCCGCCGAGCATCTCCAGCCCGGCCTCGATCACCTGCGGCTCGGTGGAGTCGAGCATGATCGGCAGGGTGGACGCGGTGGCGAACCGGCTGGCGAGTTGGCGCATGTCCTCGGCACCGTCACGGCCGACGTAGTCGACGCAGAGGTCGAGCAGGTGCGAGCCGTCGCGGGCCTGGCTGCGGGCGATCTCCACGCAGGCCTGCCAGTCACCGGCGAGCATCGCCTCCCGGAACGCCTTGGAGCCGTTGGCGTTGGTCCGCTCCCCCACCATCAGCACGCTGGCGTCCTGGGCGAACGGGACGTGGTGGTAAATCGACGCGACCCCGGCCTCCGGCTGGGGCTGGCGCGGGACCGGGGTGGCCCCGGCCAGCCGCTCGGAGACCGCCCGGATGTGCTCGGGGGTGGTGCCGCAGCAGCCACCGACGAGAGATACGCCGTACTCGTTGACGAACCGGTCCAGGGCGTCGGCCAACTCCTGCGGGGTCAGCGGGTAGTAGGCACCGTCTGCGGTGAGCTGCGGCAGGCCGGCGTTCGGCATCACCGACAGCGGCACCCGGGCGTGCTGGGAGAGGTAACGCAGGTGCTCGCTCATCTCGGCCGGGCCGGTGGCGCAGTTGAGCCCGATCAGGTCGATGCCGAGTGGTTCGAGGGCGGTCAGCGCGGCACCGATCTCGCTGCCGAGCAACATGGTCCCGGTGGTCTCGACCGTGACGTGGCAGATCAACGGCACCGTACGGCCAGCCTGCGCCATCGCCCGGCGGGCACCGACCACAGCGGACTTGACCTGGAGCAGGTCCTGGCAGGTCTCGATGATCAACGCGTCGACACCGCCGGTGAGCAGACCGGTCGCGTTCTCCAGGTACGCCTGGCGCAGCGTGTCGTAGCGGCTGTGTCCGAGAGTGGGCAGCTTGGTGCCGGGCCCGATCGAGCCGAGTACGAACCGGGGCCGCTCCGGCGTCGACCACTGGTCGGCGGACTGCCGCGCGATCCGGGCGCCGGCCTCGGCCAGCTCGACGATCCGGTGCTGGATGTCGTACTCGCCGAGGTTGCCGAGGTTGGTGCCGAAGGTGTTCGTCTCGACGCAGTCGGCACCGGCCTCGAAGTACGCGTCGTGCACCGAGCGGACGACCTCGGGCCGGGTCACGTTCAGGACCTCGTTGCAGCCCTCGTAGCCCTCGAAGTCGTCCAGACTCAGATCGGCTGCCTGCAACATGGTCCCCATCGCACCGTCGGCGACGAGGATCCGGGTCGCGAGAGCGTCCAGCAGCGAAATAGGCACCCGTCCAGGCTAATCCGGATCGCGCCTACTGACGGTTGCACAACACACACTCCCACATTATGTGATTCGCGTCGCCTAGTCTGCTCCGTACCAGGTTGTCCGACCTGCGGTGATCTAAACGGCCGTACCGGTCGGTTCGGCCGGGCCGGACGGCGGCCTGACGGGCGAGGTCGCGTGCGAGCGTGGGGTGTCGGCGCGGCCGGCGGGCCCCATCCCGCGCAGAGACGTAGGCTGACGGACGTGAGGGACATCAGGGACAGCGCCACCGGGCCCGGCGCGGGGACGGCCGGGCTCAGCATCATCCGGTCAAGCGTTATCCGGCTCGACATCACCCGGCACGGTGACGGTGACGGCGAGGTGCTCGCGTGACCGAGTTCGACGGCCTGCCCACGCTGCGCTCGCCGGTGGCCATCGCCGCCTTCGAGGGCTGGAACGACGCCGCCGACGCCTCGACCGCGGCGGTGGAGCATCTGGAGCAGGTCTGGCAGGCCCGGCAGATCGCCGAACTGGACCCGGAGGATTTCTACGACTTCCAGGTGAGCCGGCCGACGATCACGATGGCGGAGGGCGAGACCCGACGGGTCGAGTGGCCGACCACCCGATTCATGCTGGCCAGTCCGGAGGGGACCGACCGCGATGTGGTGCTGATCCGCGGGATCGAGCCGAGCATGCGCTGGCGGACCTTCTGCGAGCAGATCCTGGAGCTGTGCCACAGCCTGGAAATCAACCGGATCGTGCTGCTCGGGGCGTTGCTCGCCGACGTGCCGTACACCCGGCCGTTGCCGATCAGCGGGAGCGCGTCGGACAAGGACGCGGCCGAGCGCTACCAGCTCACCCCGACCCGGTACGACGGACCGACCGGCATCGTCGGCGTGTTGCAGGACGCCTGCACCCGCGCCGAGGTCGACGCGGTGTCGTTCTGGGTGCACGTGCCGCATTACGCCAACAACCCGCCCTGCCCGAAGGCGACCCTGGCCCTGCTGCACCGGGTCGAGGAGGTGCTCGACCTGCCGGTGCCCATGGCCGACCTGGCCGAGGAGGCCGCCGAGTGGGAGCAGCGCGTACGCTCCGCCGCAGAGCAGGACGCCGAACTCGGCGAGTACGTCCGGGAGTTGGAAGAGCGGGTCGGTGACGCCGGCATCCAGCCGTTGACCGGCGACGAGATCGCCCAGGAGTTCGAGAAGTACCTGCGTCGTCGGGGCGGTTCCGCCGGCCCGACCGCCGGCTCCTGGTAGGGCTTCACACACCGGTAACAAAGGGACATCTGTCGGATAGCTGACAGATGCGGAGTGACACATCGACCTGGATGATCATATGTCGGGATGATCACTCCTACCCCGCTTATGGGGCTCGTGACCGGTTTCTGGAGCTTCAAGACCTTCGCGGCAGCGGTCGAACTCGGCCTGTTCACCCGGATCGCCGGTGGACAGGTGCTGACGGTGCAGACCGCCAGCACCGAGTTCGGCCTCGCCGCACGCCCGGCGGACCTGCTGCTGTCAGCCTGCGCCTCGCTGGGACTGTTGGAAAAGACCGACGGCGGCTACCGCAACTCCGCGCTGGCCGAGGAGTTCCTCGTCGCCGGGAAGCCGTACTACTTCGGCGGCCAGGTGCGCTACTGCGACGAGCGCACCTACCTGCCCTGGCACCGCATCGGCGAGGCACTGCGTACCGACAAGCCGCTCACCTGGGACCCCCAGGCCAAGGGGTCCGTGTTCGACGCCGACGACCCGGAGATGCTCGCCCTGTTCTGGGAGGCGATGTACTCCACCTCGATCTTCACCGCCCGCGCACTGGCCGGCGCGTACGACTTCACCGGTCACCGGCGGCTGCTCGACGTCGGCGGCGGGGCGGGAGCCTTCTCGATCGAGCTGTGCCGGCAGTACCCCGGCCTGCAAGCCACCGTCCTCGACCTGCCGCACGTCTGTGCCCAGGCCGACGGGAAGATCGCCGCCGCCGGGCTGACCGGCACGGTGGACGCCACCAGCGGGGACTTCCTGGCCGACCCGGCGCTGCCCGAGGGCTACGACGCGGTCCTGCTGAGCATGATCCTGCACGACTGGGACGAGCCGACCAACGAGCTGATCCTGGCCAAGTGCTTCGCCGCGCTCTCCCCCGGCGGCACCATCATCATCTCCGAGCTGCTGCTCAACGACGACCGGACCGGGCCACCGGAAGCCGCGCTGATGGGGATGAACATGCTGGTGGAGACCGAGGGCGGGAAGAACTACTCCGGCGCCGAGTACCGCGAGTGGCTGGGCCGGGCCGGCTTCACCGACATCCGTACGGTCGCCTTCGAGGCACCGGGCGCGAACGGCGTGGTGCTCGGCCGCAAGCCGTGATCCGCTGCCGCTGAACGCGTAGGAGTTTCGCGGAAGGTCCGGCCCTCAGCGTGTCGCTGCGGGCCGGACCACCGCGCGTACGGCATCCTAGGAACCTAGTTGTGCTGGTAGGGGCAGGGACCTAGCTGGGCTGGCAGAGGAGGACCAGGTGCAGATCAATCCGGGGGCCGCCGAGTTCCCGCACCGGCAGATCGCGAGCCAACTGCGTACCCGGGTCCGTCAGGGCGACTGGGCGGCCGGTGAGCGGCTGCCGAGCATCCCGGCCATCGCGGAGATGTTCGGGGTCGCCAAGCAGACCGTGCAACGCGCCATCGACCAGCTCCGGGTCGAGGGCGTACTGATCACGAAGCCCGGCTCCGGCACCTACGTACGCGGCACCCGACGCCGGCTCAACCGGCTCTCCCGGGGCCGCTACGGCGGTCACCGGGGCTACCACGCCGACCTCGCCGCCCGTTACCGCCAGCACCTGATCCAGGTCGGCCGGGCACCGGCACCGCCGGAGGTGGCCGACGCGTTCGGGGTGCCGGACGGCACCGAACTGGTCATCCGGCGGCACCTGGTCCGGACCGAGGAGGTGCCGGTCGAGGTGGGCGCCTCCTGGTTCCGGGTCGCCGACGCCGCCGGCACCAGCCTGGAACGGATGGAGTCCTTCGGCCGGCCGCTCTACCAGGAGGCCGAGGAGGCCATCGGGCGCGGGTACGCCTCCGCCACCGACACCATCAGCGCCCGGCAGCCGAGCCGGGAGGAGGCGGAGATCCTCCAGATCCGGCCGGACACCCCGGTCCTGCACCTGCTGCACGTCGCGTACGACGAGCGGCACAAGCCGATCGAGGTGGCGCAGGCGACCTGGCCCGGACCGATGACCACGTTGACCGAGGAATACCGGATCCCCGGACCCACGGCCGACCCCGAGCCCGACCCCGGCCTGGTGCTCGGCTGACCGGGATCGGTTCGGAAGGGGACGGAGTTACAGCTTCACGCCGAGCAGTGCGTCGACCGTGTCGGCAAAGAGCGCCGGGGCGGCCGGGTCGTCGCCGTCACCGGCGAGGGTGGCGTCCACCCACGCGTCCACCAGCGTCAGCGCACCCGGAGTGTCCAGGTCGTCGGCGAGCCGGGCCCGTACGCCGGCAAGCAGCTCCGCCCCGGACGGCCCGGCGGTCGCCGCGGCCGCCTCGCGCCACCGGGCCAGCCGCTGCTGCGCGGTCTTGAGCACCTCGTCGGTCCAGGTCCGGTCCGACCGGTAGTGATCGACGACCAGGCCCAGCCGCAGCGCCATCGGGTCCACCCGGTCGGCGCGCAGCCGGGACACGAAGACCAGGTTCCCCTTGGACTTCGACATCTTCTCGCCGTCGAGGCCGATCATGCCCGCGTGTACGTAGTGCCGGGCGAACGGCGCCTCGCCGGTCAGCCGCTCCGCGTGCGCGGCCGAACACTCGTGGTGGGGGAAGAGCAGGTCGTTGCCGCCGCCCTGCACGTCGATGCTGTTGCCGAGCAGGTCCAGGGCGATCGAGGCGCACTCGATGTGCCAACCCGGTCGGCCCGGCCCGAGGGGTCCGCCCTCCCAGGCCGGCTCGCCGTCGCGGGCCCCGCGCCAGAGCAGCGGGTCGAGCGGGTCGCGCTTGCCCGGCCGGTCGGGGTCGCCGCCGCGCTCGGCGGAGAGCACGAGCATCTGCTCGCGGGAGAGGTTCGACTCGTAGCCGAAGCGGGGCGCGGCGGCGAGGTCGAAGTACACGTCCCCGGTCCCGTCCTCCAGCCGGTACGCGGCACCGTCGTCGTAGAGGGCGCAGACCTTGCCGACGATCGCCGGGATCGACTCGACCGCGCCGACGTAGTGCGCCGGGGGGATGATCCGCAGGGCCTCCATGTCCTCGCGGAACAGGGCCGTCTCCCGCATCGCCAGCACGATCCAGTCCTCGCCGTCGCGCTGGGCCCGCTCCAGCAGCGGATCGTCGATGTCGGTGACGTTCTGGACGTAACGCACCTCGTGCCCGTTGTCGCGCCACATCCGCTGCACCAGATCGAAGGTGATCATGGTGGCGGCGTGGCCGAGGTGGGTCGCGTCGTACGGCGTGATGCCACAGACGTACATCGTCGCCGGCCCGGTGGGGCGGCTGCGGTGAACGGCGCCGCGCGCCGAGTCGTACAACGCCAGTGGCTCACCGGTTCCCGGCAGCCGTGGCACCTGATGCCCCGTCCATGCGTCCATGACGGCCAGCCTAGCCAGCCCGGACCGGTCGATCGGGACAGCCCGAGGTGATCAATGCGACAGGGCGCATACGTGGAAGCACGCACACGGGTCCGATGCCTGGTCAGGACCGGTGGGTCGGGGTCAGATCGGTGGCCACGGGATCGCCGGCCAGTCCTCGGGCGGGACCGGGAACCGGGACGTCTCCAGCAACCGGTTCACCCGGGCGGAGACCTCCGCGACCTCGCTGATGGTCAGGTGTTCGGCCAGTTCCTCGCCGAGGGGCCCGACGAGGTTGGCGGCCAGCTCGCTCAAAACCTCGATCGCGTCCGGCGGCAGGGCCCGCCGGGACCAGCCCCAGAGCACCGTACGGAGCTTGTCCTCGACGTGGAAACTGACGCCGTGGTCCACGCCGTAGATCCGGTCGTCGGTGCCGACGAGCACGTGGCCGCCCTTGCGGTCGGCGTTGTTGATCACCGCGTCGAAGACCGCCATCCGGGCCAGCCGGGGATCGTCGGCGTGCGCGAGCGCGTACGGCACACCGTCGTCGTCCTGGGCGGCGGCGACCCGGAACCACCGGGGCGGCAGGCTGCCCGCCGGCACGAACCCGACCAGCGGTTCGGCGTCGGCCGGCTCGTCGATCCAGAGCTGGCAGGCGCCGGGGCCGAACGGACCGTCGCGCAGCACCGTCGGCGGGACCACGTCCCAGCCGCTGGCCCGGGAGACCAGGTACGCGCTCACCTCACGGCCGGCCAGGGTGCCGTCGGGGAAGTCCCACAGCGGCCGCTCGCCGCGTACCGGCTTGTAGACGCACCGGGCGGTCACCCCGTCGAGGGTGAGGAAGCCCCGCAGAGTGGTGTTGGAGGCGTCGGTCAGCCGCCCCTCCAGCTCGAACTCACCGCCCCGAAGCAGGCGTAGCGCGTCGCTCTCGTCGAGCACCGGCTGCACGTCGGACGAGGTCACCGCAGCGGCACCCGGCCGCTCGGGGCCCGGCCGATCCGGGTCGTCGGGGCCATGACCATCAGCGGTGGTAGCCGTTGTGACGTGGGCAGAGGTGGCCGGCGGGGTCGAGTGGCTGGCCGCAAAGCGGGCACGGCGGCCGTCCGGCGTTGACCACCCGGCGGGCCCGCTCGATGAACTCCCGCGCCGCCTGTGGGGTCAACCGCACCCGCAGCCGGTCGAGGTCGTCATCGGGCTCCTCGTCCTCCTCGTCGGTTTCGTCTACCTCGTCCGGCTCACCCAGCTCGACCTCCGCCTCGGCCTCACCGGCCGCGATCGCCTCGATGACCACCGTGGCGGTGTCGACGTCGAAGGCGAGGCCCAGCGTGCCGACGCGGAACTCCTCGTCGACCGGGTTGTCCAGCGGGTCGTTGTCGGAGGTGACCACCACCGGTTCGGGCAGCTCGACGCCGAAGCGGCGCTGCGCCTCGGTCAGCAGCTCTTCCAGCTTCTCGGCCAGCAGCGACACCTGGACCTTCTCCAGGGCGACACTGACCACCCGGCCGCCGCCCTTGGCCTGGAGAAAGAACGTCCGCTCTCCGGGCGGGCCCACGGTCCCAGCGACGAACCGCTCTGGCGGCTCGAAGGCGTGCACCTGGTGGGTCATACCCACGACCCTATCCGGCCCGATCCGCCGCCGCGCAGCGCACCGACCCGAATCGCCGGGCACCCCCGGCGCGGCCGCCTGTACGACCCTGTCGTGCCTGGTGGAACGGCTGCACCGGCCTGGTCGGCGGGGCCGGCGGTGAGGTCGGGCACCGGGCCGGTCCGGTCGGCCGGGCTCATCGTTGCAACCCCGGTTCGCCGCTGCCGGCACCGCCGCCGATCGCGGCGTCGGAATCGGCCGCGCGTGGCCGCCGCCGCCGGGTCCGGCGAGGCGGTACGAGGTTGCCCAGGTCACCGGCGGAGTCGTTGAGCCGGAGCACGAACGGCCGGGTCGGCGTGTAGCGGATCGCGGTCACCGAGGCCGGGTCGGCCACGATCCGCTGAAAAAGATCAAGATGTACGCCGAGCGCGTCCGCCACGATGGCTTTGATCACGTCGCCGTGGCTGCAGGCCAGCCAGATCGCCTCCGGCCCGTGCTCGGCGGTGACCTTGGCGTCCCAGCGGCGTACCGCCGACACGGCGCGGGTCGCCATCGCCGCCATCGCCTCGCCACCGGGGAACACCACCGAACTCGGGTGCTGCTGGACCACGGGCCACAGTGGATCCTTGGCCAGCTTCTTCAGCGGCTGCCCCTCCCAGTCGCCGTACCCGCACTCGATCAGGTCGTCCTCCAGGGTGGGCGGGACCTGCGGCAGTGCCAGCTCCAGGGTCTGCAGGCAGCGGATGAGCGGGCTGCTGACCACGGCCGCCAGCGGGAGCGGGCGCAGCCGGGCGCCGGCCGCCACGGCCTGTGCCCGGCCGGTCTCGTCCAGTTCGACCGGCTGGCGTCCGGCCAGGCCACCGCTGGCGTTCGCGGTGGTCCGGCCGTGTCGCAGAAGTAGGAGGGTTGCCACGAGCCCTACCCTACGACGCCGTCCCTTACCGGCGACTCAGGTAGTGCCTTACCGGCGGCTCAGACGCCATCCACCGGCGGCTCAGGTGGCGGTGATGGTGCCGGTGATGAGCAGGGCCAGGACCAGGCTGCCCAGGGCGACCCGGTACAGCACGAAGGCGTACAGGGTGTGGTGGGCGACGTAGCGCAGCAGCCAGGCGATGGAGACGTAACCGACCGCGAACGCGATCAACGTGGCCACGATCATCTGCGCGACGGTCGGGATGGAGCCGTCGCCGCTGTTGTCGAAGACGTCCGGGATGCTGAACAGGCCGGACATCACCACCGCCGGAATGGCCAGCAGGAACGAGTAGCGGGCGGCGGCCTCGCGGGTCAGGTTCAGGAAGAGCCCGGCGGTGAGGGTGCCGCCGGAGCGGGACACGCCGGGCACCAACGCCGCCGCCTGGGCCAGGCCCATCACCACGCCGTCGCGCATGGTGAAGTCCTTGATCGTCCGGGTCTGCCGGCCCCAGTACTCGGCGAAGGCGAGCACGAAGGCAAAAACGATCAAGACGGTGGCGACCAGCCACAGGTTACGCGCGGCGGTACGAATCTGGTCGGCGAACACCAGGCCGAAGACCCCGATCGGGATCGAGCCGACGATGACGTACCAGCCCATCCGGTAGTCCAGGCTGCCGCGTACGGAGCGGTCCCAGATCCCGACCACCCAGATCCGGGTGATCCGCCAGATGTCCTTGGCGAAGTAGACCAGCACGGCCGCCTCGGTGCCGAGCTGGGTGACCGCGGTGAACGAGGCCCCGGCGTCCCGGTCGAAGAAGATCGCCGAGGTGATCCGCAGGTGTGCCGACGAACTCACCGGCAGGAACTCGGTCAGCCCCTGTACGAGGCCGAGCACGATCGCCTCGATCCAGCTCATCCGCTCACCACCCGGCTCACTCGCCCACCCCGGACAGCTCCAGCGCCTCGGCGGCGGTCCGCAGGGCCTGCACCCCGCTCTCCACGTCGGCGACGAAGAGGGTGATCGACAGGGTGGTCACCCCGGCTGCGGCGTACTCGCGCATCCGGTCGGCGATCCGCTCCTTCGGGCCGAGCAGCGAGGTCCGGTCGATGAACTCCAGCGGCACCGCCGCCGCCGCGTCCCGCTGCCGCTTGGCCAGGTAGAGCTCCTGCACCTCGCGGGCCGCGTCGCCGTACCCCATCCGGGTGGCGAGCTGGTTGTAGAAGTTCTGCTCCCGGCTGCCCATGCCGCCGACGTAGAGCGCGGCGTACCAGCGGACGAGTTCCGCGGAGGCGGCGATGTCGTCGCCGAGCACCAGCGGAACGCTGGGTACGACGTCGAAGCCGGCCAGTTCCTTACCGGCCTTGGCCCGCCCGGCGGCGACCGAGGCCAGCTGCTCGGCGGCGAACTCGGGCGAGAAGAAGACCGCCAACCAGCCGTCGGCGATCTCACCGGCGAGTTCCAGGTTCTTCGGCCCGACCGCGGCGAGGTAGATCGGCACGTGGTCGCGGTACGGGTGGAAGCCGAGCCGCAGCGCCTTGCCGGGTCCGTCGGGCAGCGGGAGCTGGTAGTGGACCCCGTCGTACTCGACCTGCTTGCGGCCGAGCGCGAGCTTGACGATGTCGACGTACTCCCGGGTGCGGCCCAGCGGCTTGGCGAACCGTACGCCGTGCCAACCCTCGGAGACCTGCGGCCCGGAGACGCCGAGCCCGAGCCGGAACCGGCCACCGGAGAGGGTGTCGATGGTCGCCGCGGTCATCGCGGTCGCCGCCGGGGTACGCGCCGGGATCTGCATCACCGCCGCACCGAGGTCGATCCGCTCGGTCTGCCCCGCCATCCAGGCGAGCATGCTGGGTGAGTCCGACCCGTACGCCTCGGCGGCCCAGACCACCGAATAGCCGAGCCGGTCCGCCTCCTGTGCCAGGAGCAGGTGGTCGGCGGGGGTGCTCCACGCCGTCTGGTAGCCGAGGCTGAGCCCGAGTCGCACTGGTCCTCCCCATCCGCGTGCCAAGTCGCATCAGGGTACGCAATGACCGGGAACAGCCCGGTCACCCGGTGGGCAACGCGCCGCCCGGAATGGTGCAGTGGTGTCGGAAGGCCGTCATTCGGGCGTTCATGCAGGTCCGAAACACGCGGCACGGCACACATCAGCGGGAGCGAGGATATCGGTCCGGCGATGTTCTGAATAAGGTTCACCCATGCAACAGCGACCGCTCGGCCGAAGCGGGCTGGCGGTTTCGCGGCTCGCGCTCGGCACCATGACCTGGGGTCGGGACACCGACGCCGACGACGCGGCCGCCCAACTGAAGAGCTTTCTCGATGCCGGCGGGAATCTGGTCGACACCGCCGACGTGTATTCCGACGGCGACGCGGAGTCGGTGATCGGTTCGTTGCTGGGCACCCTGGTCCCCCGCGAGGACCTGCTGATCGCGACCAAGGCGGGGCTGCGGCCGGGGTCCGCGCGCCGCCGCGACGGCTCGCGGGGGCATCTGCTGCGCACCCTGGACGCCTCACTGCGCCGGCTGGGCACCGACCACGTGGACCTGTGGCAGGTGCACGGTTACGACCCGGACACCCCGCTGGAGGAAACCCTCGCCGCCATGGACCACGCGGTGAACAGCGGCCGGGTCCGGTACGTCGGGGTGTCGAACTTCTCCGGCTGGCAGACCGCGCGGGCCGCCACCTGGCAGGCGGCGTTCCCCGGCCGGGCGCCGGTGATCGCCGCCCAGGTGGAGTACTCGCTGCTGGAGCGTGGCATCGAACGTGAGGTGCTGCCCGCCTGCGAGGACCTGGGGCTGGGCGTGCTGCCCTGGTCGCCGCTGGGTCGGGGCGTGCTGACCGGCAAGTACCGGCACGGCCGGCCGGCCGACTCCCGGGCCGCCTCGCCGCACTTCGAGCGCTTCGTCGCAAGCTACCTGGAGCCCCGCTGCTCCAGCATCGTCGAGGCGGTCGCCACCGCGGCCGGCGGACTGGGCGTGTCACCCCTGGAGGTGGCCCTGGCCTGGGTACGCGACCGGCCCGGTGTGGTCGCCCCGATCCTGGGCGCCCGTACGGTCGGCCAACTGCTCGGCGCGCTGGCGGTCGAACGGATGACCCTGCCGGGGGAGATCGCCCGTGCCCTGGACGACGTGTCGGCCGTACCGGTCGGCTATCCGGAGCGGGACGGCTGACCGGGTAGTCGACCCGATCTCAAGGACTGGTGTCTCCGGACGGGCGTGGGCAGGATAGGGGGCATGGACTACGAATACGCCCCGCTACGGTTGCCGTCGAACGTCGATCGGATGACCGCCGCGGCTCAACTGGCGATCCAGGCCGAATTCTCCGGTTGGGAGCTGGCCCGGGTGCGACTGTTCCGGGACGGTACGCGGCAAGTGGTGCTGCGTCGCCGCCTGGCACAAACGTCGCAACCGGGCCTCTCCTACTGATCCACGACGCGCGGTCGACTACCGGGCCGACGGCTCGTGGTCGTGGTCGTGGTCGGCGTCGGTCGGCAGGAACGGGTGTTCGTCGAGCCGGCCGACGAGCTGGTCCTCGGCACCCGGCTGGAACGGACCCGCGCTGTCGTCGTCGTCGAACGACTCCAGGTTGAGCGGCTCCGCGACCTCGCTGACGATCACCAGACCGTCGAGCGGCTCCAGCTCCGGGATGTCGAGGGCGCCGAGCGAACCGTCGCCGGTCTGGAGCAGCTCCAGCACCGCCTCGCCGACCCCCTCGACCGGCTCGGACTCCTCGTCCTCGCCGGCGGCGGCGCGGCGGGCGGCCTCGGCCACCCGGATCAGTGCCGCGACGCTGGGCACCCGGTAGTCGCGCCGCTGGCGGACCGAGAGCACCCGCGGGTGCGGGTCGGTCGGCTCGTTGCCGTCGACGCCGCCCAGGCCGACGCCGAACCGCTCGTCGGCCTCGTTCGGGTCGATCGACTCCACGTCCCAGGGAGTGACCTCGCCGAACGCGTCGAGCAGCCGCTCGTCGTACTCGAACGAGGCGTTGTTGAGCGCGACGTACGCCTGCCAGACGTCGTCGTCGTCGATCCGGCCCTGCGCGGCCTTGACCGCGGCGAGGTGGGCCCGAGCGGTCGAGATGACCCGCTCCAGGGCGGCGTCCAGCTCGGCGTGCTGGTCGGTCATGGTGTGGCTTTCCCTTCGAGGTGGCATAACGCGGGACATGATGAACCCGCGGCGTGTCGTTGACGCCCCGGTTTGCGAACTGCTCCGGCGCGACTAGCTGCCGCGCAGGAACCGGTCGAGTACCCGCACGCCGAACTGTAGTCCGTCGACCGGTACGCGCTCGTCAATGCCATGGAACAACGCGGAGAAGTTCAGGTCCGCGGGCAGGCGGAGCGGCGCGAAGCCGAAGCAGCGGATGCCCAGCCGCTCGAACGCCTTGGCGTCGGTCCCGCCGGAGAGCATGTACGGCACCGGCCGGGCACCCGGGTCCTCCGCCCGCAGCGCCGCCGACATCGCATCGACCAGGTCCCCGTCGAAGGTGGTCTCGACCGCCGGCTGCCGGTGGGTGTACTCCACCTCGATCTCCGGCCCGATGACCTGGCGCAGCTGCTCCAACAGCAGCTCGGACTGCCCGGGCAGGCTACGGCAGTCGATGGTCGCGCTGGCCCGGCCGGGAATCACGTTGTCCTTGTAACCGGCCTCGAGCCGGGTCGGGTTCGCGGTGTTGCGGATGGTCGCGCCGACGATGTTCGCGATCGGGCCGAGCTTGGCGATCGCCAGCTCCGGATCGTTCGGGTCGAACTCGATCCCGAGCAGCTCGGAAACCTGCTCCAGGAAGGTCCGTACGGTCGGGGTCAGCACGACCGGGAAACTGTGCCGGCCGACCCGCGCGACCGCCTCGGCCAGCGCAGTGACCGCGTTGTCGTCGTGGACCATCGAACCGTGACCCGGCCGCCCCTTCGCGTGCAGGCGCAGCCAGTCCAGGCCCTTCTCGGCCGTCTGGATCAGGTAGAGCCGCAGGTCGTCGTTGACCGAGTAGGAGAAGCCGCCGACCTCGCCGATCGCCTCGGTGCACCCGTCGAACAGCTCCCGGTGCCGGTCGACCAGGAAGTGGGCGCCGTAGTCGCCGCCGGCCTCCTCGTCGGCCGTGTACGCCAGCACGATGTCGCGCGGCGGGCGGACGCCGGTGCGCTGCCACTGGCGGACCACCGCCAGCACCATCGCGTCGAAGTCCTTCATGTCGATGGCGCCCCGACCCCAGAGGTAGCCGTCCCGGAGCTCGCCGGAGAACGGGTGCACCGACCACTCACTGGCGTCGGCCGGTACCACGTCGAGGTGCCCGTGCACCAGTAGCGCACCGCGACCAGGATCGGTGCCCGGGATCCGGGCCACCAGGCTGGTCCGGCCGGGTGCCGACTCGCGCAACTCGGAGGTGATGCCGACCTCCGCGAGCTGGCCGGCCACGTACTCCGCGGCCACCCGTTCGCCGGCGCTGGTGGCGTTGTCGCCGGTATTGCTGGTGTCGATGAGCAGCAGGTCACGGCAGATGTCGACGACCTCGTCGGTGGCGCTGGGATGGTTGGGAGCGGCATGGCTGGTCATGCGCTTCTTCATACCAGCCCACCCCGGTGCCCGGTCGGCTCGGCCCGCCCTGTGGTCGCGACAACCCCATTGCCGCACCTCCCCAGCCGACTACCGAGGGTGACCGGAACGGGGCACGCCGGACCGGGACATCGACCGCCGGGTTTGGCCCTCCAGCGGTACGGGTATCGCCGTCGGCGTCCCCACATCCACCTACGTCACCGCAGTGCCGCTCCCAGGAGGACCCCCGTGACCGTGCCCCTACCCCCGCTGCCGCCCACCGCCGGCGACGACGACGAGCACTACCGTCCCGGCGGGCTCAGCATGGTCGAACTGCTCACCCAGGAGCACGAGCAGATCGGCGCCCTCTGCCGGGAACTGGCCGATCCGGCGCTGCCGGCCGACCAGCGGCACCGGGTCGCCGAGGTGCTCACCGCGACCCTCACCCGGCACCTGTCGGCCGAGGAGCAGTACCTCTACCCCAGCGTGCGCAGTGCGCTGCCGGACGGTGCACCGGTCGCGGACCGGGAGATCGCCGCAGACGCGGCGCTGCTGCGTTCACTCGTGGACCTGTCCGGGGCGACGACCGGGGAGCCGGAGTTCGAGCGGACCCTCGGCGACATCACCGAGCAGGTCAGCCGGCACAACCGGGTCGCGGCGACCGAGATCTTCCCGGCGCTGCACTCGATCGCCACCGAGGCCGACCTGATCCGGCTCGGCAACCGGGTGCAGATCGCCGAGGAGGCGGCACCCACCCGCCCGCACCCGACCACCCCGGCCACGCCGCCGTGGAACCGGATCGTCGAACCCGCGGTGGGCGTGGTCGACAAGGTCCGCGACGCGGTCAGCGGACGGCAGACGTACGTTGAGGATCTGCCCGACGCCCAGCGGCCCTGACCGGACCCGCCGCCCGGCCGTCGGGGTCCACCGGGGACGGGAGTGGCGGTGCGGGACGCGATCGTGGTGCGTGGCGGCTGGGACGGGCACGTTCCGGTGCAGGCGACAGAGCTGTTCGCCCCGTTCCTCCGGGAACGGGGCTTCGCCGTGCAGGTCTACGAGGACCTCGACGTCTACACCGACGCGGCCCGGCTGGCCGCCGCCGACCTGATCGTGCAGTGCTGGTCGATCGGCACCATCACCGACGCGCAGGCGACCGGACTGGCCGACGCGGTCCGGGCCGGTACGGGATTC
This sequence comes from Micromonospora sp. NPDC049523, assembly GCF_040676775.1. NCBI lineage: Bacteria > Bacillati > Actinomycetota > Actinomycetes > Micromonosporales > Micromonosporaceae > Micromonospora > Micromonospora sp. NPDC049523. Next base: position 29,614 of record NZ_JBFAPP010000026.1, read on the forward strand.
GCCGGTTGGCACGGCGGCATCGTCGGCGCCTTCCACCACACCACCTACCACCAGCTCACCGGTGGCGTCTTCGTGCACCACCCGCCGGGCTTCGTCGAGCACGAGCTGACGGTGGTGCCGGAACGGGCCGGGCACCCGGTTGTCGCCGGCATCGGCTCGGTCGCCCTGCACACGGAGAAGTACTGGGTGCTGTCGGACCCGCTCAACGACGTACTCGCCACGGTGACCTTCGATCCCGAGCCCGCCGACCCGGCCGCCGCCGGGCCGTCGGGGACAGCGTGGCACCGGCCGGTCACCCTGCCCGCAATATGGACTCGAAACTGGGGCTCCGGCCGGATATTCGTATCGACGATCGGCCATAAGCTGGACGATTTTGAGGTGCCCGAGGTCCGTACCATCACCGAGCGTGGGTTGCTCTGGGCGGCGCGTTAGCCCAGGTGGACCGTTCGGCTGCCCTTTACTTTTCGTTTGGGGGATCTTTCACTGGCCGAAGGTCTTCCCGTAGATCCCGTCATAGTCCTACCGTCACGCTATGAACCTGGAGCTGCGGCACCTGAAGGTGGTCTGCGCGATCGCGGAGACCGGCAGCGTGACCAAAGCTGCGTCCACACTGGGACTGGCGCAACCCGCCCTCACCGCACAACTTCAGCGCATCGAGCGCACGCTCGGCGGCCCACTGTTCGAACGGGACCGCCGGGGCGCCCGACCGACCGCACTCGGGGAGCTGGTGCTCGCCCGTGCCCGGGTGCTCCTGCCGGCGATGAAGGGGCTCCAGGACGAGGCGGCCCGGCTCGCCGGCACCGGTACGACGCTGAGCCGGTACCGGTTCGGTGGGGTGAACAGCCCACTGGTGGGCCGGCTGGTACACCGGCTCGCGGCCGACCAGCCGCACGCCCAGATCAGCACCTACGCCTCCTGGTACGTCGACGAGCTGGCCCAGATGGTGCTCAGTGGCCGGCTCGACTACGCCCTGGCCGGGGTCTGCGGCGACGCCACCCCGTCGGCTGAGTTCGGGTTGACCTGGCGGGCGATCGCGGTCGACGCGGTGTTTGTCGTCCTGCCCGAGGCACACCCGCTCGCCGCCGCCGACGAGGTCAAGCTGGAGATGCTGCGCGACGAGCAGTGGGCGGTGGCACCCGGCGACGGCTGCTTCGGTGACTGCTTCGCGGCCGCCTGCGCACGGGCCGGCTTCACCCCGCGCAAGATGTACGAGACCGACATCCGGGGCTGTCTGGACCTGGTCGACGCCGGTGAGGCGGTGGCGCTGGCGCAGGCCACGTTCCGTCCGGTTTCCGGCCTGGTGACCCGGCCGCTGGCCGGTGCGCCGCTGCGGTGGCGGTTGCTGCTCGGCTGGCACCCGGAGGCCCCGGCGGCCGGGATCGCCGACCGGGTGCTCGGCCACGCGGTGGCCGCGTACACCGACTCGCTGCACCGCAACCCCGACTATCTCGCCTGGCTCGCCCGCAACCCGGCCTTCGGGCCGCAGCAGATGGCCGCCGCCTGACCGATCCAACCGTCGGCGCGGCCGGCCTGACCTGCCGACGTGTGCCCGCCGGCAGGACCATGCCTGGCGCCCCTGCGGGCGCGCGGTCATAGGCCCGCGCGGTATGAGCTAGGTGATATATACCTGTGTCGATTCTGTGGCCGATAGGTTAAGCCTGCCCCGCTCGATCCAGTCCCGGCGGGCGGCCGACGGCCGTCCGGCACCGGGACTGACCCCGGATCGGCAGGGCACCGGACCATCCACATCGCCGGGTCACCGGGCTGGACGCGCCCGCGTCGCCACGGCGTGGTGAAGCAACCCCCATGTTCCCGCTTCGCCCGCCGTGCCGGGAGCCGGCATACCCCCAAGGAGACGAACGGATGAAGCGAAGACTCGCCGCGGTGGCAGCGGTGATCCTGCTGCCCACGGGTGTCCTCACGACCGTGGGCCTACCCGCGACCGCGGCCCCCGGCACCGCATCGACGAGCGCGGCGGACACCGCCGCGGCGCCGGAGATGCTCGCCGCCATGCAGCGTGACCTCGGCCTGACCGCCACCGAGGCGAAGGACCGGATCACCCGGGACGACAAGGCCAGCCGGACCGACGCCAACCTGCGCAAGTCCCTCGGCGGGGCGTACGCGGGTGGTTGGGTGAGCGCCGACGGCGGCGCCCTGGTCGTCGCGATCACCGACGCCGCGCTCGCCGGCCGGGTCACCGGCGCGGGCGCCCAGGCGAAGGTGGTGGCGCGCAGCGCGGCACAACTCGACGGCGTCAAGAACGGGCTGGACCGGGCCGCCACCAAGGCGACCCACGAATCGGTCGCCGGCTGGTACGTCGACGTGGCCAGCAACACCGTGGTCGTACTGGCCAAGGACAACACCGCGGCGAGCACGTTCGTGAAGGCTAGCGGCGTAGACGCCAAGGCGGTCCGGCTGGTCCCCACCACCGAGTCCCCGGTGCCGTTCTACGACGTACGCGGCGGCGACGCCTACTACATGGGCGGCGGGCGCTGCTCGGTCGGCTTCCCGGTGACCGGCGGCTACGTGACGGCCGGCCACTGTGGCACCACCGGCACCGCGACCCAGGGCTACAACCAGGTCGCCTCCGGCACCTTCCGGGGCTCCTCGTTCCCGGGCAACGACTACGCCTGGGTGCAGACGAACTCGAACTGGACCCCGCAGCCGTGGGTGAACAACTACGCCGGAGGCAACGTGACCGTGGCCGGCTCCACCGAGTCGGCGGTCGGCGCGGCCATCTGCCGCTCCGGCTCCACCACCGGATGGAAGTGCGGCACCGTACAGGCGAAGAACTCGTCGGTGACGTACCCGCAGGGCACCGTGTCCGGCCTGACCCGGACCAACGCCTGCGCCGAGCCGGGTGACTCGGGCGGCTCCTGGCTCTCCGGCCAGCAGGCGCAGGGTGTCACCTCCGGCGGCTCCGGCAACTGCACCTCCGGTGGGACCACCTACTTCCAGCCGGTCAACGAGATCCTCTCGGTGTACGGCCTGACGCTGCGTACCGGCAGTGGTGGGGGGAACCCGCCGCCGACCGGCTGCACCGGTTACGAGGCGACCTACACCGGCTCGGTGACCAGCGGCAACAGCCAGTTCCAGCCGGGCGGCAGCTACTACCAGTCGACCGTCTCCGGCACCCACCGCGGCTGCCTCGACGGCCCGTCCGGGGTGGACTTCGACCTCTACCTGCAGAAGTGGAACGGCAGCGCCTGGGTCGACGTGGCGGCCGGCGAAACCGCCAGCTCCGACGAGACGATCACGTACAACGGCACCGCCGGTTACTACCGCTACGACGTCTACGCGTACAGCGGCTCGGGCAGCTACTCGCTCGGCATCACCAACCCGTAATCGGACACCGGCCGGCGCGGGCCAGACCCGCGCCGGCCGGCACCGTTCCCGGATCCGGGCGGGGTGCGGGGTACGCACCGGACTCCGCAACCCGCCCCTCGGTCCCCGACCGGCTGACGCCCCCCGACGCGACCGGCGCGGCCGGCGGCCGAGAGGTGCGAATCGCCCCGAACCGGGTACCGGTAGGTACATGACCGACCTCATCCCGCCCGACGACGCCCGGGAGAACGCCCGGCGGATCGCCGCCGCCCACACCGCCGCCTCCCGCGACCTGGAGGCGTTCCTGCGCCGGGCACCGGACCTGCCCTCTCCCGCCGACGTCGCCGAGTACGCGGCCCTGCTCGCCCGCGAGGAGGCGCTGCGCGACGAACGCCGGGACGCCGCCGAGTCGGCCGGCCTGGGCGCCCCCAGCATCGGCGGCGAATGACATCGGCATGACAGAAGGGCCCCTCGTCGACGCGTTCCGATACGAGGGGCCCTTCCTGTCGCCTAGCGCGTGGGGCCCATCGCCCAACTCCGCCTGACGCCCATCGCCCAACTCCGCCTGATGTTCCTCGCCTGGCGGCCGGTGGCGGCGGACCGCGGGGTCAGCGTTCGAGCAGGGGGTCGTGGCCCAGGTCGAGCAGGGCCCGGCGCCAGCCCTCGTCGCTCGGTCCGGCATCGGGGCGGGTGTCGAGCAGCCCTTCGATTCCGTCCACGGTCACCCGCATCACGTCGATGTCCTCCGGCGTCAGGTCGACCTTGCGCTTGCGCTTCACGGCGAGGATCTGCCGTCCCGGTTCGGGCAGGTCGAGGTCGGGGTCCGGGCTGAACGCCTCCTCCCCCGACCCCTGCGTCATCAACCAGGTACGCAACTGCTCCGAGCTGACGTTGACCCGGTCGTGGAAGTCCTGCCAGAGTTGCTCGACCTCGGGCTCGATGCGTTGGTCGCGGGCCATCACCGCTCCTTCCGGGAGGTCGACGAGGTGCCCGCCGGGTCGTCCTCGCCCCGGTCACCCTCGTCACGGTCAGCGTCGTCGCGGTCGGGCCGGTCCCGCTCGCCCCGCAACTGCGTACGGTCCGGGTTGGCGGTCGGCGGCTGCAGCACCGCATCGGTCTTCGGGCTCTTCTCCCGGCTCTCCTCGGGTTGACTCACCGTCTGACTCCCCTCGCCGTGCCGTCGGGACCTTCCGTATCCGCGCACCTCGACCCGCCGACCAGAGCACCGCAGCCCGCCCGCCCACCGGTGCCCGTCCGGCTGCCGGTACTCGTCCGGCTGCCGGTACTCGTCCGACCGGCGGCGCTCATTCGGCTGCCGCCGCGGCTGCGGCGGTGTTGCGTCCGCTGCTGTGGCCGCTGTCGGACACGTCGAAGGTGAGCGCGCCGTCGGCGGCGTCGACGGTCACCCGCTGCCCCGGCGAGAGCGAACCGTCCAGCAACATCCGGGACAGCCGGTTGTCGATCTCGCGTTGGATCGTCCGGCGCAACGGTCGGGCACCGAACTCCGGCTGGTAACCGTGCTCGGCGATCCAGTCCACCCCGGCGGTGGTGAAGTCGACCACGATGTCCTGCGCGTGCAGGCGGCGGCGGGTGTCCTCGAGCAGCAACTCGGTGATCTGCCGCAACTGCTCGCTCTCCAACCGACGGAAGATGATCACCTCGTCGATCCGGTTGAGGAACTCCGGACGGAAGTGCTCCTGCAGCCGGCGCATCAGCCGCTCGCGCAGCTCGATGCTCTCGTCCTCTTCCCCGTCGCCGCCGAACCCGACGCTGCGTTGGGTGCCGGTGATCAGCTCCGACCCCAGATTGCTCGTCATGATCAGTACGCTGTTGCGGAAGTTGACCGTACGGCCCTGGCTGTCGGTGAGCCGGCCGTCGTCGAGTACCTGCAACAGGATGTTGAACACGTCGGGATGCGCCTTCTCGATCTCGTCGAGCAGCACCACCGCGTACGGGCGGCGGCGTACCGCCTCGGTGAGCTGGCCCGCCTCCTCGTAGCCGACGTATCCGGGTGGAGCACCGACCAACCGGCTGACCGTGTGCCGTTCCTGGAACTCGCTCATGTCGAGCCGGATCATCCGGTCGGACTCGCCGAACAGCGCCTCGGCCAGGGCCCGCGCCAGTTCGGTCTTGCCGACCCCGGTCGGGCCGAGGAACAGGAAACTGCCCATCGGCCGGTCCGGATCCGCCAGCCCGGTACGCGAGCGCCGCACCGCCTCGGCGACCGCGTTGACCGCGTCGTCCTGGCCGACGATCCGCTCGTGCAGGTGCCCCTCCAACCGCAGCAGCCGGTCGCGTTCCTCCTCGGTGAGCTGGCTGACCGGGATTCCGGTCGCGCGGGAGACCACCTCGGCGATCTCCTGTGGGCGTACCTCGGGCACCTGCTGCTGGCCGTTGTCGCCCCGGGACGACTCGATCCGCTCCTGCACGCCCTGCAACCGGTCGCGCAACTGCGACGCCCGCTCGTACTGCTCGTCGGCGACCGCCTGTTCCTTGTCCCGGCGCAGGTCCTCGAGCTCCCGCTCCAGGTCGCGTACGTCGTTGTCGGGCGTACGGGTGCGCAGCCGTACCCGGGCGCCCGCCTGGTCGAGCAGGTCGATCGCCTTGTCCGGCAGGAACCGGTCGGTCAGGTAGCGGTCGGACAGTTCGGAGGCGGCGACCAGGGCCTCGTCGCTGAAGCGCACCTGGTGGTGTGCCTCGTACCGGTCACGCAGCCCGCGCAGGATCGCCACCGTGTCGTCGACCGACGGCTCCGGCACCAGCACCGGCTGGAACCGCCGGGCCAGTGCCGCGTCCTTCTCGATGTGCCGCCGGTACTCGTTCAGCGTGGTCGCGCCGACGACCCGCAACTCGCCCCGGGCGAGCGCCGGCTTGAGCATGTTGCTGGCGTCCATCCCGCCCTCGCTGCCCGCGCCACCGGCGCCGACCAGGGTGTGCAGTTCGTCGAGGAAGACGATGAGCTCCTCACCGTGGGCGCGGATCTCGTCGATGACCTTCTTCAGCCGCTCCTCGAAGTCGCCGCGGTAGCGGGTGCCGGCGACCAACCCGGCCAGGTCGAGTTGGACCACCCGCTTGCCGAGCAGGGTGCGGGGTACGTCGCCGTCGGCGATCCGCTCCGCCAGCCCTTCGACGATGGCGGTCTTGCCGACCCCGGCCTCGCCGATCAGCACCGGGTTGTTCTTGGTCCGGCGGGACAGGATCTCCACCGCCTGCTCGATCTCGTCGGCCCGGCCGATGACCGGGTCGATCTCGTCGGCGCGGGCCAGGTCGGTGAGGTCCTGGCCGTACTGGTCCAGGGTCGGGGTGCCCCGGTCGGGCTTGGGTCCGGGCGCACCGGAGCGCTCCGAGTTGGCGTTCTGCAGCGACTGCGGCTGGATCCGGCCGGCGGCGAGCATCCGCCCGGCCGGTGACTCGGGGTTGAGCGGCAGGGCCATCAGGATGTGCTCGGGTCCGATGTAGGAGGCGCCCATGGCGCGGGAGAGCTGGTGGGCGTCGAGCAGCGCCCGCTTCGCGGCCGGGGTGAGGGAGAGGTTCGGCGGCACCTGACCCTGCGGTGCCGGCTCGGCCGGGCGCTGCTGGCCGCCGAGCGCGCCGGCCAGCGCGTCGGGGTCGGCCCCGGCCCGGCGGACGAGTTCGCGCAGCGGCTCGCGCTGCAGGGCGGCCCAGAGCAGGTGATCGGTGTCGAGGTCGTTGCTGGAGGCGGAGGCGGCCCGGCGGGCAGCGTCGGCGAGCAGTTCCCGGGCATCGGCGGTCATCAGCCGGGTGATGTCGACCCGGTGTGCCGGACGGCGACCCTCACCGCGCCCGAAGTACCGCGCCAGGAACTCGTCCCAGGGGTCAACGCCGGAGTCACCGGGTGGCTGCGTCATCTCTGGTCCCCTTCGACGGGCAAGACACGGTCGGCGTGGCCTACCCCGCGACAGGCCCGACAAACGTGCGCCGATGGCAGGCTGACCCCATGGAGACCGAGCCGCTGCTGGTGGTGGATGCCGCGAACGTGATGGGTTCCCGGCCGGACGGCTGGTGGCGGGACCGGGCCGGGGCGGCCGGGCGGCTGCGCGACGCGCTCACGCCAGTCGCCGAGACGGGTCTGCCGGACCTGCCCGGTCCGGTCGAGGTGGTGCTGGTGGTCGAGGGTGCGGCCCGCGACATCCCCGGTGCCGAGCGGGTCCGGGTGGTGGCGGCCGCCGGGTCGGGCGACGACCGGATCGTCGAGCTGGTCCGGGCGGAGGCTGCGGGGCGGCACTGCGTGGTGGTCACCGCCGACCGGGAGCTGCGGGCCCGCGTGCAGGCACTGGGGGCGGAGGTACGCGGTCCGCGCTGGTTGCGTCCCGACTGACGAGCGCCGTACGCCGGGTCGGGCGGCTGCCGTACCCCGTCTTGGGCATTCTGTCGGAGATCCGACTCAATGTTGCCCGAAAAGGCTGGTGCTGCGGTCCGACCTCGGACTCCGTCAGAAGCCACGGTGCGCGTCGGAACGGACACTGAGGCGACAACCGCCCACGGGGGTATGTTGACCCCAGAACAAATCCAGAGCCCTCCCCGCCCGCCCCCAGGAGGTTTCGCCGTGGCGAGCGTCGCCGAGCTGAAAGCAGCCATCGATGCCGCCCTCCAGCAGATCACCGAGGGCCAGACCGCGGTGCAGGCGGCCAGCGAGAAGCTGACCGAGGCACAGCAGACCCTGGCCGGCGCACTGGAGGGCAGTGGACACGAGACCGTCAGCGCCGCCCAGGCCTCGCTCTCCCAGGCCTCCCAGGAACTGGAGGAATGCCTCTCCGCGACCCTGGCCGCGGTGGAGCAGGCGCAGCTCTACGTCTCGACGCTCTGAGCCGCCGATGTCCATCGTGGAGGAACTGGGCGCGCAGGTGCGAGCCGCCGCCGACGAGCTGCCGGTGGCGTTGGTGACGGAGGCGCTGGACCGGCTCCGGCAGGCCGCGGACCGGCTGCGCTGGGTCCGCCAGGAATCGGCCGACCCGATGGGTGTGCCCGAGCTGTCCGCCGCCACCGAGCACGCGGAAACCGCCGGACACACCCTGCGGGTGGCACAGGACCAGTTCGCCGCGTACCTGGCCGCGATCGGGTTGGCCGGCGACGGCCCACCGGCCGCCGGGCAGCCGCAGCGGCGGGAGCCGACCGACGATCAGCCGACCGCCGGGCCGGGAGCCGTACCGGAGCCGCGCGGGGAGGCCGGGCCGGTGCACCGGTGGTGGTCGGTGCGGGTGACCGAGCTGACCGGCCAGCGGGACTCACCCGAGGCAAAACCGGACCGCGAGATCACCGACGCCGAGGACCTGCTGCGCCGGGTGGCCGAACGGGTACGCGCCGACGACCGCGGCCAGCTGCACGCCCAGCTCCGTGACGTACCGGCCGACGTGGGGCTGGGGATGGCCGCGGTGGCCCCACCGATGCTGCGCGACCTGGCGGCCGAACTGCTCGGGCACCCGCCCCGGGCGCAGGACCTGCCCCGGCTGCGCGGCGAACTCACCGGCAAGGCCCGCGACCTGCTCCCGGGGCTGCCCGCCGAGGTGCTGGAGACAGCACTGAGCCGGGTCTGCCGGATGCCGCCACCGAAGAACCCCACCGCGCCACCGCACCCGGCCGACCCGGCGGTGGCCGCCGGAGTGCTCACCGGCCTGCTGCTCAACCGACTCGGCCGCGACGCCCGGTCGGTGGCCGCCCAGACCCTGCGGGAGTCCGATGGCTGACGTCCGGACCCAGCTCGTCGCCCGGGTCCGCGGCATGCTGTCGCACGCGCTCGGCGCGACCCGGGGTCGGCTGACCCAGGCCCGTACCGAACTCGACGGCTCGCGCGACCGGTTGGCCCGGACCCGGCGGGCCGCCGCGCGGGTGCCGCAGCGGGTCGGCGCCGAACGGGACCGCCGGCTCGCCGAGATCGCCGACGAGTACGAGGGCCAGCTTGTCGAGCTGGCTCGGCGTACCGCCGAGGCGGCGACCGACGAGGCGCCCGGCGCGGCCAGCGCACCCTGGTCCCGGTGGCGGCCGAGCCCGGCCGACCGGCACGAACCCGCCGGTGCGCTGCGGGTCGGCGCGGTCCGGCTGCCCGGTGCCGAACCGGTGCCGGCGCTGGTGCCGCTGCTGGACCGGGGACACGTGCACCTGGCCGGCGACGACCGGGCCGGCTGCGACGCCGTGGTGGCCGCCCTGCTGCTGCGGGCGATCGGTCGCGCCGAACCCGGCGCCGTCCGGCTGATCGGCTACGACCCGGAGCACCTGGGCGGCGGGCTGGCCGGTTTCGCCCCGCTGTCCACCGCCGGGTTGCTCACCTTCGTCGGCCCGGGCGGTCTGGCCCGCCTCCTCGACGACCTGGTCGACCAGATCCGGCGGATCAACGAAACCGTGCTCGCCGGTGAGTACGGATCGCTGCGCGAACTGGCCGCCGCCACCGGCCGGCGTCCCGAACCCTGGCGGGTGGCGGTGCTGCTCGGCGGGGACGAGTTGTCCCGGCACGAGCGCGGCCAACTCGACCGGGTGGTCCGCACCGGTGCCGCCTGCGGGGTGCACCTGGTGGTCCGGGGCATCGAGCTGCCCGACGAGCCGAACGTCGAGCGGGTCCTGGTCGGTGACGGACTGACCCGGCTGCGTACCGCGCCGGGGCTGGCCGTACGGCTCGATCCGCCGCCGCCGGCCGCCCTGGTCACCGACACCTGCCGGGAGATCGCCGCGACGGTCACCGCCGGTCCCGCACCGGCACCGTTCACCGACCTGCTGCCACCGGTGGACCAGATGTGGAAGGAAGGCTCGGCGACCGGCCTGACCGTGCCGATCGGCGACGGGCCGCAGGGCCGCCCGGTGCTGCTCAGCCTCGGCGACTACCCGCCACACGCGTTGATCGGCGGCCCGTCCGGCACCGGCAAGACAAACCTGATCTTCGCCTGGATCGGTTCGCTCGCCGCCCGCTACTCCCCCGCCGAACTGGAGTTCTACCTGCTCGACTTCAAGGAGGGGGTGTCCTTCGCCCGGTTCGCCCAGGGCCGGCGGGACCCGAGCTGGCTGCCGCACATGCGGCTGGTCGGGATCAACGTCAACACCGACCGCGAGTTCGGGCTGGCGCTGCTGCGTTTCCTCGCCGAGGAACTGCGCCGCCGGGCCGACGCCGCCAAACGGCACGAGGTGACCAAACTCGCCGAGCTGCGCGCGGTCGACCCGGACGGGCACTGGCCCAGGATCGTGGCGGTCGTCGACGAGTTCCAGATGCTGCTCGCCGGCCGGGACGCGGTCGCCCGGGAGGCCGCCGACCTGCTCGAAGACCTGGCCCGACGAGGCCGGTCGCAGGGCATCCACCTGGTCCTCGCGTCGCAGGACGTACGCGGCATCGAGGCGCTGTGGGGACGGCCCGCGCTGGTCGCCCAGTTCACCCTGCGGATCGCGCTGCCGAAGGCGCTGCGCATCCTCGCCGAGCGCAACGACGCGGCCCAGGCGCTGCCCCGGCACCACGCGGTGATCAATGCCGAGTCCGGCATGGCAGAGGGCAACCAGGTGGCCCGGATCCCGTCGGCCAGCGACTGGGGCACCTGGAGCGAGCTGCAGAACCAGCTCTGGCGGATGCGCCCGCAGGACGCCGCGCCGGCCCGGTTGTTCGACGGCGACGCCGTACCCCGGCTGGCCGAGGCGCCGGACTTCGCGGCGCTGCGACCGGTCGAGGAGGCGGCCGAGAGCCGGGCCGCCGGTGGTCCCCGCGGGCCGGTCGCCCTGCTCGGCGAGATCATCGACGTCCAGTCACGGTCGGCCGGAATGCGCCTGCCCCGGGCACCCGGCCGCAACCTCGCCATCATCGGCACCCGGGTGGACGAGGCGTGCGCGGTGCTCGACGCGGCGGCGCGCTCCCTGCACCGGCAGCACGCGCCCGGCACCGCCAGGTTCTCGATCGCCTGCCTGGACCCGGACGCCGACTCGGCCGCCCGTACGCTCTACGACTCCCTCGGCGACGACGCGGCCTGGTACGACGAGGAGACGGTGCCGGAGCTGATGAGCGAGACGGCCACCGGCCTCGGGTTGGGTGCCGCGCCGGGCGAACCGCACTACCTGCTGCTGTACGCGGTCGACGCCGCCGCCGGCCGGCTGGCGGCTCGGGCCGGTGGGCGTACCGGGCTGGAACACCTGCGGCAGATCCTGCACGACGGGCCGGAGCGGCGCACCCACGTACTGGCCTGGTGGCGTGGAGTGGCCCGGATGCGGGCCGACCTCGGGGGCCCGGCCTCGCGTACGGACCAGATCGGTGCCTGGGTGGCGCTGGACGTACAGGGCGCGGAGCTGGGCTCGGCCCTGTATCCGGGCACCGGTGGGCCGGACTGGTATCCGAGGCCGTGGCGCGGGCTCTTCTTCGACCGGGCGGTGCACCGTACCGGGCAGACGATCATCCCGTACGGACCGGCCCGATGAGCGGGACGTACGCCGAGCTGATCCGCCGGCTGGCCGAGATGACCGCGCGGATGGACGCCGAACGGGGCGAGGCGCAGAGCTGGTACGCCGGCCAGGTCTCCGCCGCCGAACGCGCCGTACGCGACGCCGAGCAGGCGGTACGGCGGGCTGAGGCGGAGTTGGAGGAGGCACGGCAGGAGGCCGAGTCGACCGACGCCGAGGTGCTCCTGCTCTGGCAGACGCTGCGGGAACGGCTCGGCGGCGGGGTGCGCCGGATCGGTGACCCCCCGGTGCCGACCGCGGGTGCGCCGACGGATCCGAGAATGCTGCTCGACGGGGTCCGGGACCTGCTGGACCGGGCCAGGCATCCGGGTGAGTTGCCCGGCTCGGCCCAGCCGCTGCTGGCGGTCTTCGGCGTACTCGGTGCGGCGGTCGCGTACGCCCTGGGGTTCGCGGCCCGCGCGGCCGGCGTGCGGTACGGCGGCGACCTGGCCATCGGGATGCCGGTGCTCGGTCTGGTGGTGACGCTGGTCGGCCCGGTGGTCGGGCTGGCGCCGGCGAAGCTGCTCGCCGACCGCCGGCACGCCGGGCTGGACCCGAAGTCGGTGACCGTCGTGGTGGCCGCCGGTCTGCTCACCACCGCTGCCCTCTTCGCCCTGGTGCGCTGACGGCGACCCGCCCGACCCCGCTTTCGCGCGCGGTCAGGCGGGTACGGCCACCGCCTCGCGCAGCAGCCGGCGGGCGAGCAGGATCCGGTCCGTGTCGTCGTCGAGTCCGGGCAGGTCACCGACGCGGGAGACACCGCCGTCGAGAAATGCCCGCAGCGCCAGCGCACACTGTCCGGGGAAGGTGATGGTCCGGTCGAACAGGCGCAACACCACCCGGTCGGGCTCGTCCGGACCGGCCGGCCCGAGCTGCCAGTCGAGGCCGGCGCGGGGGGCGAGCCGGGAGTCGGCGTCGAGAGCCGCGATGGCGTCCGCCTGGGCCAGCGGCCGGATCGGCGCGGGACGCGCGGCCGACCAGACGCGTTCCCTGAGCTTGGCCGCGACCGCGGCCGGGTCGGCCCGGTCCAACCAGTCGCGCAGCGCCTCGACGGTTTCGGTCAGCTCCGGCCCGATCTGGCCGGGCTCGGCGAGGTCGAGCCCGAACGGCAGCGCGGCGCGCAGCCGCGGGTCCTCGGCGGCCAGCCCGAGCAGGGTCTCCACCAGTGCGTAGCGGGTGAGGGCCCGGACTCCGACGGTGAGGTGCAACGAGCTGCCCTGCTGCGCCTGGGCGCTGTGCAGCCAGCCACGGGGCAGGTAGAGCGCGTCGCCGGGCTCAAGGGTCACGTCGAGCGCCGGTGGTCCGGCCGCGGTGGCGGAGACCTCGTCGGCCCGGCCGCCCCAGGGTTGGCGTTCCAGCGGATCGACCAGCACCGGTTCGTGGATCCGCCAGTGTTTGGAGCCGTCGACCTGGAGCACGAAGACGTCGTGCGTGTCGTAGTGGGTGGCGAAGCCCTGGTTGCCGGCCGGGGTCAGGTAGGCGTTGACCTGCAGCGGCTGGCGCAGGCTGGCGCCCAGCTCACGGGTGAAGTCGATCAGCGGTGGCCAGTTGCGGTGCAGTCCCTGCAGGACGAGGGTGGCGCCACCGGCGTACAGGTCGAGGATCCGTTCGTCGAGCACCTGGTCGGTGACCTCGGCCCCGGCGCCGCCGCCGCCGGTGAACCGGCCCGCCGGCAGCACCTGGCCGTCCTTGGCCACCCTCAGGAACGGGGTACGCAGACCTCGTCGACTGAGCAGTTCGTCGGCGTCGGCGGGGCTGAGCAGGTCGGTGAAGCCGTCCGGGTTGGCCAGTTCCTTGGCGCGGGACAGCAGGGGTGCGCGGCCCCAGTGGGTGGTGACGAACGCGGCCGGGGGCAGGGCCACGCAGCGGGCCAGCGCCGGGCGGCGGTCGCCGCCCGGCGCGTTGTCGGTCATCTACCGGGTCCCGGCTACCGGGCCGCGCTGTCCGCGCCGCCGTCACGCTGCCCGGGGTTGGCCCCACCGTCGGCCGGACCCTCGGCGCTGCCGTCGGCGCCGCCGTCGTGCTGACCCGGTGTGGCTCCACCGTCGGCCGGGCCTTCGGCGCTGCCGTCCGCGCCGCCGTCGTGCTGACCGGGCGTGGCTCCACCGTCGGCCGGACCCTCGGCGGCGCCGTCGGCACCGCCGTCCCGCTGACCGGGGTTGGCCCCACCGTCGGCCGGACCCTCGCCGGCACCGCCGCCGCTCGTCCGGATGTCGTCGTCGTCGAGTCTCATCGGGCCCCCTCGGTTCAGTCGCCCCACCTTCCACGCGGCGGGGCGCCGTGCCACCGGGTGGTACCCGGCGCACGATCACCCCTAACCCGCTGGCAGGGATCACTCCACCAAGAAGCCTAATTCAGCTCGAATCATCTCAAAGCGGTTCGCTGAGTCCGGCTTTCGATCCGAGCCGGATGCTGGGCGCAAGCATCGGAACGCGTCAGCGCCGCACCAGGGGCGCGGAGCTGTCCCGTACGACCAGGTCGGTGGAAAGCTCCACCCGAGGGGTGTCCACCGGCTCACCGCGGGCCAACCGCAGCACCGTACGGGCGGCGAGCAGCCCCATCTCCGCCAACGGCTGGCGGACCGTGGTCAGCGGGGGCGAGGACCACCGCGCCTCGGGCAGGTCGTCGAAACCGACCACGCTCACGTCGTCGGGCACCCGCAGCCCGCGCCGACGGACCGCCTCGTACGCGCCGAAGGCCATCTGGTCGCTGGAGGCGAAGATCGCGGTGGGCGGTTCGGGGAGGTCCAGCAGCGCCGTACCGCCGGAGTATCCAGACTCGTGGTAGAAGTCCCCGGGCACGATCAGCTCGTCGAGCATGGGGATGCCGGCGGCCTCCAGCGCTGCCCGGTAACCGTCCAGCCGCGCCCGGCTGCACAGCAACCGGGGTGGGCCGGCGATGAAGCCGATCCGGCGGTGGCCGAGCGAGAGCAGGTGCTCGGTCGCCCGGAGCCCACCGGCCCAGTTCGTCGCACCGATCGTCGGTATGTCCAGGCTGGGTACTCCCGCCGGGTCGACCAGCACCATCGGCACGTTGAGCCGGCGCAGCTCGGCGTGCACCGGCGGGGCGAGGTCGCTGGTCACCAGGATCACCCCGTCGGTGGCCCGGGTACGCAGGTTCTGCAGCCACTGCCGGGTGGAGGTGGACCTGCGGTGGATGGCCGACACCACGGTGCCGACGCCGGCCGCGTGCGCGACGTCCTCCACCCCACGGATGATCTCCACCGCCCAGGGGCTGTCCAGGTCGTTGAAGACCAGGTCGATGAGGCTCGCGCCGGCCCGTGGCCGGGTGGCCCGGCGCCGGTAGCCGTGCCGGCGCAGCAACTCCTCGACCCGCTCCCGGGTCTGCGGCGCGACATCGTTGCGACCGTTGAGCACCCGGGACACGGTGGGCACCGACACCCCGGCCTCCTGGGCGATCGCGGTGATGGTGATCCGGCGTCCTTCGTCGACCGTCACGAGGCAGCTCCTTCGTCGAGGCTCCAGCCTACGACCGAAACACTTTCGCGGTCGCGCCGGCACCTGGCTCGGATGGATCACCGTTGCCCGAGGCCCGATGCCGGAGCGGCGGCCGGTGCCGGCAGCTCTGGCGTTTTGCACCAAGTTACGGAACTGTTCCGGAAAGTGGTGCCCGCAGACTAGCCGATCGGGCTACGACAGGACGCTCTCCGGCCCGCGGCGAGGTGTCGTAACGGGGACAGGGCGACCGGGCATCGACATCTGCGACCATGGAGGACATGGCAGTTGGACGACGTACGGCCTGGGATCCGCTGGCCGCGACCGCCGCCGCGCTCGCGCTACTCGTGACGGTTCTCTATCTCTGGCTGATCGGCCAACAGGGCGGTCAGGCCGTTGCCTGGTTCGTCGGCGGAACCGCCACGGCTGGCCTGCTGGCCGGGTACGGCGTGCGGCGGGCGGCAGCCCACCGGGTCGCGGCGCTGGCGACCGCCGGCACGATCATGATCGTGCTGGGGGTGCTCGGCATCCTCTCGATCGGTCTGCCGATCCTGGTGGCCGGCGCACTGTCCCTGACCGCGGCGCTGCGTCCCCCTGCCAAGGTGAACGGCCCCGCGTCGTCGACCTGAGCGTCGCCCCGGCGGCTCAGCCAGCGATCTCCTCGACGACGCTGGTGCCGCTCCCCGACCGCGACTCCCACGTCTCGTCCAGCCGCAGCCGGCCGTCCGGCAGTACGCTGACCACCGTGTCGCAGCGACCGCCCGATGTCTGCCCGTCGCGGTTGAGTTGCACGTACCGCAGGCTGATCAGGTCGCCCTCGCGGGTGCCGACCAGCGCGCGGGCCACCGGACCGCCAGCCGACTCTCCGTAGCGGTCGGCGCCGACTAGCGCCGGAATCCGACCCGACGCGCCTCGGTCCAGGAACGCAGCAGCCATTCGACCGGCCCGTACCGGAACCGGGCCAGCCACCAGGCACTGAAGAGCAGTTGCCCGCCGAAGATGCCGACCGCGATGAGCAGGGTGGGCAACGGGGCGACCCGGCCGACCAGCCCGAGGCCGATTCCGGTGAAGATCAGTACAGCGGCGACCGACTGGCCGAGATAGTTGGACAGGGCCATCCGGCCGGCGGGCGCGAGGATCCCGGCGAGCCGGTGACCCCACCCGGTGTGGAAGCCCCGCAACGCGGTGGCGACGTACGCGGCCATCAGCAGGGGTGCGGTGAGGATGCTCAGCACCAGCCCGGTCAGGTTCGCGGTTCCGCCGCCAATCGCGAAGACCAGCGCACCGGCCAGGCCGATCGGGTAACCGACCTGCTGCACCCGCCGCAGCAGGACCTGGTGCCGGGTGACGTCGGCGAGCAGGCGTACCTTGCCGGCCGCCAGGCCGACCAGGAAGGCACAGAGGGCCAGCGGTCCCTGGACCAGCAACGCCGAGATCATCGCCGGCATGGCACGGAGGTGCTCGACCAGCACCGAGCCGAGGCCACCGCCGAGCGCCTCGGTGGACCGCGCACCGGCGTCCACCGCGACGGCGTCGTCCGGGACCAGGCCACCACCGCGTACCGCCACCAGCGCGATGAGCAGCGCGACCAGGCCGAGCAGGGCCGCCGCCAGGGTCGACGCGGTCTTCGGCCGCATCCCCCGCGCGGCGAGCAGCACCAGCCCGAGCAGGGCGTACGTGGTCAGGATGTCACCGTGGAAGAGGAACACCGCGTGCAGTACGCCGAGCACGAACAGCCCCGCCAGCCGGCGCCGGAAGCGCGGGGCGAAGGTGACGCCGCGTCGTACGGCGGAATCGATCTGGAGGGTGAAGCTGTAACCGAACAGGAAGGAGAAGAGCAGGTAGAACTTCATGGTGAAGAGGAACTCGACGAGCCAGCGGGTGCCCTGGTCCACCCAGGAGCCGTACGCCGGGTCGGGTATGAGATGGAACGGATACCCGGACGCGAAGAACGCGATGTTGACCACGAGGATGCCGAAAAGCGCGAAGCCCCGTAATGCGTCGAGGTCCCCGATGCGTGCGCCGTCGCCGGCTTTCCCCGTGATGTCGACGGGTGGGTCCACCCGTACCGGACCACTGATCGGACTCATGGCTTGTCCCCCCGGATGTCAGCCCTGTGGATCGCGTCGCCGCCGGTACGTGGTTCGGACCGCTGTCGGCGTGCGGATCGTCGGAATCCAACGTATGAGGGATCGGGCCTGGTCGACAGCCGGCAGACCGGAGGATTCGGGGTAGGGCTGGGCCTACCACCGGGGCATCTGGGCCGGTGTGGTGCTGTCGCTCGACACGCTCCGGATGGCCGGATCTGCCCGGCCCTGACACCCGCCCGAACACCTCGACGACGAGCCTGGGAGGGGTCCATCGTGGCGTGATCCGGGCGTGTACCGTCGCCGCATGACGGTGCTGCAGGAGTTTGTCGCCGCCCTTTCCAGCGGCCGGATCCGGGTTGTCGATCTCACCGCCCCGCTGTCGGACCAGACGCCGATCCTCGGCCTGCCCGAGCAGTTCGGCCAGACCTGGCCGTTCCAGCTCACCGAGATCAGCCGGTACGACGACCGCGGCCCCGCCTGGTACTGGAACAACTTCTCCACCGGCGAGCACACCGGCACCCACTTCGACGCACCGATCCACTGGGTCACCGGCAAGCAGGCGGCCGACGTGTCGCAGGTGCCGGTGAGTCAACTGATCGCGCCGGCCGTGGTGATCGACCACAGCGCCGACGCGGCCGCCAACCCCGACTTCCTGCTAGAGATCGAGCACGTACGGGCGTGGGAGGCGGAGTACGGCGAGCTGCCGGCCGGCGGTTGGCTGCTCTACCGCACCGGCTGGGACGCGTACGGCGACGACGCCGAGCGGTACGCCAACGCCGGCCGTACGCCGGGGATCTCGGCCGAGTGCGCCCGCTGGCTGGCCGAGGAGTCGCCGATCCAGGGCATCGGGGTGGAGACGGTCGGCACCGACGCCGGTGCGGCGCACTCGTTCGACCCGCCGTTCCCGTGCCACTCGTACCTGCTGGGCCAGGATAAGTACGGGCTGACCCAGTTGCGCAACCTCGCCGAGCTGCCGCCGACCGGTGCGGTGGTGATCGCCGGGCCGCTGCCGATCGTGGCCGGCTCGGGCAGCCCGTGCCGGGTCCTCGCGCTGGTCGAACCGTAGACGCGGGCCGGCGATGCGGGTATCCGAGGTGGTCGGCCGGGTGCTGGCCGGACACGGCGTGCGGTACGTCTTCGGTGTGGTCGGCAGCGGCAACTTCCACGTGACGAACGCGCTGGTGGCGGCCGGTGCCCGGTTCGTGCCGGCCGCGCACGAGGGCGGCGCGGCGAGCATGGCGGACGGCTTCGCCCGTACCTCGGGCACGGTCGGGATCCTCTCGGTGCACCAGGGTCCGGGCCTGACCAATGCGCTGACCGGCATCACCGAGGCGGCGAAGAGCCGTACGCCGATGCTGGTCCTGGCTCCGGAGGCGACCGCACCCCGGTCGAACTTCTTCCTCGACCTGCCGGCCCTGGCCGCCTCGGTCGGCGCCGACTTCTTCCGGGTACGCGCGGCGCACGCGGCCGAGGACACCGGTGCCGCCTTCCGGGCCGCCGCCCGGGGCGCGACGGTGCTGCTGGGTCTGCCGCTCGAGGTGCAGAACGCGTCGACCGAGGCGTGGTCGGGCCGGATCGCACTGGCCGCACCCGAGCCGCCGGTCGAGCCGGAGGTGGAGCCGCTGGTGGCAGCGCTGCGCGCGGCACGCCGGCCGGTGTTCGTCGCGGGCCGGGGTGCGCGCACCGCCCGCGAGCCGTTGATCCGGCTCGCCGAGGAGTGCGGCGCGCTGCTCGCGGTCTCCGCCGCGGCCAAGGGGCTGTTCGTCGGGAACCCGTGGAACCTGGACGTGGCCGGCGGGTTCGCCACCCCGCTGGCGACCTCGTTGATCGGCGAGGCGGACCTGGTCGTCGCCTGGGGCAGCACGCTGAACATGTGGACCACCCGGCACGGTGAGCTGATCCCGCCGGATGCGGTCGTCGCACAGGTGGACCGGGATCCGGCCGCCTTCGGGGTGAACCGACCGGTCGACCTGACCGTGGCCGGCGAGGTCGCGACGGTCGCGGGAGCGGTGCTGGCCCGGCTGGCCGGGCAACCGGTGTCGGACCGGCCGGCGGCGGGATGGCGTACGCCGGAGCTGGGCCGGCGGATCGAGCGGGAGGGTCGCTGGCGGTCGGTGTCCTACGTGGACGAGGGCGGCTCGGGGCAGCCGATCACGATCGACCCCCGGACGCTCTCCATCGCCCTGGACGACCTGCTGCCGTCGGAGCGGACGGTGGTGGTGGACTCCGGCAACTTCATGGGCTACCCGTCGATGTTCCTCGACGTACCGGACGTGGCCGGGTTCTGTTTCACCCAGGCGTTCCAGTCGATCGGGCTCGGTCTGGCCAGTGCGCTCGGCGCGGCGGTCGCCCGGCCGGACCGGCTCACCGTGGCCGCGCTCGGCGACGGCGGTTTCCTGATGTCGGCCGCCGAGTTGGTCACCGCCGCCCGGCTGGCCCTGCCGCTGGTCGTGGTGGTCTACGACGACGCGGCGTACGGCGCGGAGGTGCACCATTTCGGTCCGGACGGCTATCCGCTGGACACGGTGACGTTCCCGCAGACCGATCTGGCCGCGATCGCCCGCGGGTACGGCTGCGCCGGGGTGACCGTCCGGGGTGTCGATGACCTCGAGCCGGTACGCGACTGGCTCGCCGGTCCCCGGAGCCGACCGATGGTGGTCGACGCGAAGATCTCCGGCGAGCACGGTTCGTGGTGGCTGGAGGAGGCGTTCCGAGGGCACTGAGCGCCCGTTCGTGCACTCCGCCGACGGTCAGCGATGCATGTGCACGCGGATGCTGGTCGCACCGGGACGGGTGTGTACGCGTACCAGGTCGCACAGCTCGTTGACCAGCACCAGCCCCCGTCCACCGTCCTGGTCCGGCGTGGCCGGAATCCGACCGGCGAGCGGCTCGGTGATGTGCCCGGTGTCGCTGAGCTGGCAGATCAACTGGCTGCCCTCGGTCCAGACCGCCAGGGTGCCGGTGGCGCCGCCGTGCTCGACCGTGTTGGCGGCGAGTTCGTTGACCGCCAGGGTCAGGTCGCTGACCCGGTCCGGTTCCAGTCCGGCGGCGAGGGCCTGCGCGGTCACCAGCCGGCGCAGCGCCCAGAGGGTGTGGAACTCGATCACGACGGTTTCGGCGTGCTCGGGTGGGGGCGGCAGCGGCAGGTTGAAGCCGTCGGCCACCACGAGCGGATCCGCGTAGTACGGGCTGTCCCAGGCCGCGGTGGCGGTCCGCACGGTCGGATGGGTGCGGTACGCGTCGTCGAGCCAGTCCCGGTCCAGCCGACCGCTGTCGTACGGGCACAGGATGGTGGCCCGCCGGCCGGTGAAGACGGCGTTGATCAGGGCCTCGTGCTGGGCGCAGGCGGGGTACTCGTCGGCGGTCCGCCCGGCCCAGACGGGCTCTCCGACGATGCGCACGGGACTGTCGGGGTGCGCGTCGGCGAAGGCGAGCAGCACACCGGGGAGGATCCGCCCGGGGTTGCGCCCGGCCACGCCCATGTCGTGGAGCTGGACGTCGGCCGCGTCGGCACCGAGTGCGCCGCGGATGTGGTCCAGGTTCTCCTCGGGTACGGCGACCATCACCGGTTCACCGGCAGCCAGTCCGGCGCGGATGAACGGCACGGTGCCGGCCAGGTATTCGTACTGGTTCGCGTAGAACAGGGCCGGGTGCACGAAGGCGTCGAGACCGGTGGACTCGCGCATGGCCCGACCGCCTCCCCTGCCCGCCTGTTTCCGATCACCGCGGCGACCCGGACGGCTCGGCAGGAGTCATCCGAATGCCGAGCGGACGTCGCCGTCCATCACCATAGCCGTCCATTGCATCGGTGCATTCCCGGCGGCGGGCAGAAACGCCCGACCACTCGGCCAGCGCAGACCACCGGTTTCGCGGAGTCCGATCACCCTCCGTGTCCAACGATCCCGAGGCGGTGGGAGCCCGGCTCACGGGGTGGCGTACGCGTGCAGCGGCCCCGGGGCCGGCCGTGCGTCGAGCGTGCTCGGATCCACGCTCCACGCACCCGCGAGTCGCATCACGTCGTGCTCGGAGACCAGGATGTCGGGCTCGCCGTCCAGCGCGGGCGGCAAGCCCATCGACTGCTCCACGTCGTCGGGATCGCCCCGCCACTCGGTGACCTCGCCGATCTCGCCGAGGAAGCCGAACGCGCGTACCGCCACGCCGTCGACCGCGCGGGCCCACCGGTGCAGCTCGGAGACGCGGTAGGTGGCGAAGAGCTGCACCTCGGTGCCGAGCGTGGCGGACAGTTCCACCACGTCCACGACGGTGTTCGGCCGCAGTAGCCAGCGGCCGGTGGCCAGCAGCCAGCGCGCGTCGCGGGCACCGGGCAGCGGTGGGGTCACCACCAGGCGATCGTCGGTCAGGTAGGCCAGGTCGATGCCGTCCCGCCAGGAAACCGTACCGAGGTCGCGCAGTGCCAGGGCCCCGGTGAGGGCCTCGACGTCGGCGTCCCGAACCGCCAACCACGACTGTTTGTGGCCGAATCCGACCATGGTCTCCCCCTGCATGCCCCGCACGTTACCGACCTTCGCCGCGCCGACGCGGCGACTTACCGGCGCGGGCGCCGGATCCGACCCTCCGGGTCCCCGCCGGGCCCGGTCGAATCGGGTACGCGGCACGCCGGATCGCCGGTACGGCCCCGGCCGCGACACGTCGGCGGATCTCGATGAGCAAGGATGATTCGTTAGTTCCGTTCCCGATCACGCATTTCGTCCCCGGAAGGACTGGACATGGAAAAGCCGAACATCGGACCGATCGAGGGTGCGCCCCCGGCGGACCTGGTCATCGAGGACATCACCGTCGGCGAGGGTCCGGAGGTCGGGCGCGGCCAGTGGGCCTCCGTGCACTACGTCGGCGTCTCCCACTCCACCGGCGGCGAGTTCGACTCCTCCTGGGGCCGGGGCGAGCCGTTCGGCTTCCAGGTCGGCGCCGGGCGGGTCATCGCGGGTTGGGACCAGGGCGTGGCCGGTATGAAGGTCGGCGGCCGGCGCAAGCTCGTCATCCCGCCGCACCTCGGGTACGGCAACCAGGGCGCCGCCGGTGTGATCAAGCCGGGCGAGACGCTGGTCTTCGTGGTCGACCTGGTCGACGTCAAGTAGTCCTCGACCGTCGGCGGTGCCGGCGATGCCCGTACCCGGGGCCTCGCCGGCACCTCGGTGGGCGGTGACGGCGGGCGCGTCCTCGGGTTAGGGTGCGGCGATGTCGTCGTACGTGATCGGCGGTGTTCTCGCGCGGACCTCGCGCGCGGCCTCCCTCGGCCTCGTGGCCGGGGTGTATCTGGTGGCCGGCGGCGCGGGCGCGCTGACCTGGTGGCTGCTCGCCCCGCACCACCACCCGCTGGCGGTGGCCCTCTGGGCCGACCTGGTCGGCACCGCAGTGGTCTTCGCCGCCTCGGTGCTGGCCCGCAACGCCAGCCTCTACGACCCCTACTGGAGCGTGGCGCCACCGCTGGTCGTCCTCGGCTGGGTGGTGGCCGCCGGGCACGGCGTGGGCGTACGGCAGGCGCTGGTGCTCGGCCTGGTCACCGTCTGGGCGGTACGCCTCACCGGCAACTGGATGGCCGGCTGGACGGGCCTGAGCCACGAGGACTGGCGTTACGTGCAGATGCGCGAGCAGACCCGGGGTCGGCTCCCCTGGTGGCTGGTCAACCTCACCGGTGTGCAACTCGTGCCCACCCTGGTCGTCTTCGCCGGCCTGCTCGCCGTCTGGCCGGCGGTCACCGGCGACCGGCCGCTGGGCTGGCTCGACGCGGTCGCGGCCGGGCTCACCGCCACCGCGATCGCCCTGGAGGCACTCGCCGACCGCCAGTTGCACCGGTTCACGGCCGAGCCGGCGAACCGGGGCCGGATCGCCGACCGGGGCGTGTGGCGCTACGTCCGGCACCCGAACTACCTGGGCGAGATCGCCTTCTGGTGGGGACTGTGGTTGTTCGGGCTGGCCGCCGCACCGCGCTGGTGGACCGTGGTCGGGCCGCTGGCGATGGTGGCGTTGTTCACCGGGGTGAGCATCCCGATGATGGACCGGCGGTCGCTGGACCGCCGGCCCGGTTATCGGGAACACATGCGAAAGGTGCCCGCCCTGCTGCCCCGGCTCACGCGCCGACCGGCACCCGCTCCTTGATGAAGTTGAGCAGTTCCCGGGTGACGTCGTCGGCGTGGGTCCACGGGATCCCGTGCGGCGCGTCCTTCAGGACGATCAGCTTGCTGCCGTTGACCATGCCCGCCAACCGCTTGCCGGTGGAGGGGAACGGCAGCACCCGGTCGGCGTCGCCCTGGATGATCAGCAGCGGTACGTCGATCCGGGGCAGGTCGTCCCGGAAGTCGGTCAACCAGGTCGGTACGG
This sequence comes from Micromonospora sp. NPDC049523, assembly GCF_040676775.1. Taxonomy (NCBI): domain Bacteria; kingdom Bacillati; phylum Actinomycetota; class Actinomycetes; order Micromonosporales; family Micromonosporaceae; genus Micromonospora; species Micromonospora sp. NPDC049523. The sequence goes on from NZ_JBFAPP010000026.1 coordinate 53,243, forward strand.
CGGCCAGGGTGGCCGTCGGCGACGAGCTGATCGCCATGTTCCAGTTCGCCCGTACCACCTCGTCGCTGACCAGCTTGCCGGCGTTCACGTCGAGGTTGAAGAAGTTCTGCAGGAACTGGGTGTACCAGACGTACCGGTCCTTGCGGATCTGGTCCATGAAGCCGTCGAACAGGCTCTGCTCGACCCCCTCGGGGTTGTCGGCCGTCTTGAGCAGGAACGGCGGGATCGGCGAGACCACCACCGCTCGGTTCACCCGCGCGGACCCGTACGCGCCGAGGTAGCGGGTCACCTCGCCGGTGCCCATCGAGTGCCCGACCAGGGTCACGTTGCGCAGGTCGAGGGTGTTCATGATCTGGTCCAGGTCGGCGGCGAAGGTGTCGTAGTCGTAGCCCATGGTCGGCTGGCTCGACTTGCCGAAGCCCCGACGGTCGTAGGTGATGGCCCGGTAGCCGGCGTCTACCAGCGCCTGCACCTGCTTTTCCCAGGCGGTGCCACCGAACGGGTACCCGGGGATGAGCAACACCGGCTGACCTGCGCCGTGGTCCTCGTAGTAGATGTCGATGGACGCGGAATTCTCCACCCCGACACTGATGTACGGCATCTCGACTCCTCTCGCATGGACACGTGCGTGACGGGGGGTCGGCCGATCTGTGTGCCACGTGAGAGGGGCGCGGCAGCCTGAAATTAACACGGTCCGGGGCGGCGGGTAGCCGAGTCGCGGGGTTGGGTCGACACCCACCGAGCGGCACCGCAAATTTTCGGCCCCGGTCCGATAGTTCAGGTTGTCGCCGTACGCCTGCCGCATCGCAATGTCATCGAGCCGGCCCTGTCCCGGACGGGGCAGTGGGCCGAGAGCAGAGCGTCGAGACCCTCGACGGGAAGCCAAGTTTCCGGAAACATATCGGAAGCAACGGCATCAGCCCTCGGCACGACGACGTCGCCGACGGGACTTCGGAGTGCCGGTACAAGCGACAGGAGGCTGCCATGAGCAGCGATCCCCGGGCCAGCGACGACGGCCACCGCACCCTGACGGCGGCGCCACTGGCAACGTGGCAGGACCCGTCCCGACCAGTCGACGTACGGGTCGACGACCTTCTCGGCCGGTTGTCGCTGGAGGAGAAGATCGCCCAGCTGTACGGCGTATGGGTGGGCGCGGACGTGTCCGACGAGGACATGGCCCCGCACCAGCACGACATGGTGGACGAGATACCGGACTGGCGGGAACTCATCCGGGCCGGACTGGGACAGCTCACCAGGCCGTTCGGCACCGCCCCGATCGACCCCGCGCTCGGCGCCCGGGCGCTCGCCCGGATGCAGGCCGAGATCGTCGCCGCGAACCGGTTCGGCATCCCCGCGATCGCCCACGAGGAGTGCCTGTCCGGCTTCATGACCTGGGGCGCCACCGTCTACCCCACCCCGCTTGCCTGGGGTGCCAGCTTCGACCCCGAACTCGTGGAGCGGATGGCCGGGCAGATCGGCGCGGCGCTGCGACGGGTCGGCGTACACCAGGGGCTGGCGCCGGTGCTCGACGTGACCCGCGATCCCCGGTGGGGCCGGACCGAGGAGACCATCGGCGAGGATCCGTACCTGGTGGCGACGATCGGGACCGCGTACGTGCGGGGGTTGCAGTCGGCCGGTGTGGTCGCCACCCTGAAGCACTTCGCCGGCTACTCCGCCTCCCGGGCCGGGCGCAACTTCGCCCCGGTCGCGGTCGGTCCGCGTGAACTCGCCGACGTGCTGCTCCCGCCCTTCGAGATGGCGGTCCGCGACGGCGGGGCCGGTTCGGTCATGCACTCGTACGCCGAGGTCGACGGCGTACCGGCGGCAGCCGACGAACGGCTGCTCACCGACCTGCTGCGGGTTCGCTGGGGCTTCACCGGGACCGTGGTCGCGGACTACTTCGGGGTCGCCTTCCTGCAACTGCTGCACCATGTCGCCGACTCGGCCGTGGACGCGGCCCGGCTCGCGCTCACCGCCGGGGTCGACGTCGAACTGCCCGCCGTACGCTGCTTCGGCCCGGCCCTGGTGACCGCGGTACGCGCTGGCACGGTGCCGGAAGCCCTGGTCAACCGGGCCGTCGCCCGGGTGCTGCGGCAGAAGTGCACGCTGGGACTGCTCGACCCGGACTGGCAACCCGGTCCGCCGGCCCTGGCCGGCCGTGGCGACGAACCGAGCGAGCTGGAGGGGACCGTCGACCTCGACCCGCCGGCCAACCGGGCGCTGGCCCGGGAACTCGCCGAGGAGTCGGTGGTGCTGCTCGCCAACACCGACGTCCTCCCCCTCGCCCCTGACTCCCGGATCGCGCTGGTCGGGCCGCTGGCCGACGGCGTCACCGGGATGCTCGGCTGCTACACCTTCCCGAGCCACGTCGGCGGCCAGCATCCGGGCGTACCGGCCGGGGTGGACATCCCCACCCTGCTCGCGTCGTTACGCGCCGAACTGCCCGCCGCGAGGCTCACCCACGCCGCCGGCTGCGCCGTCGACGGTACGGACCGCGCCGGGATCGCCGAGGCGGTGGCCGCCGCCACCGACGCCGACGTGTGCGTAGCGGTGCTCGGCGACCGGGCCGGCCTGTTCGGCGCCGGTACGTCCGGTGAGGGCTCCGACGCAGCCGACCTGCACCTGCCCGGAGTCCAACAGGATCTGCTGACCGGGTTGCTCGACACCGGCACGCCGGTGGTGCTGGTGCTGCTCGCCGGGCGTCCGTACGCCCTCGGTGGGTGGGCGGACCGGCTCGCCGCCGTGGTGCAGGCGTTCTTCCCGGGCGAGGAGGGCGGTCCCGCGGTCGCCGGGGTGCTCGGCGGCCGGGTCAACCCGTCCGGCCGGCTCCCGGTCAGCGTGCCGCGCCATCCCGGTGGGCAGCCGGCCGGATACCTGGCCCCCGCGCTGGGCCACCGCACCGAGGTGAGCAACATCGACCCGACCGCCCGCCACCCGTTCGGACACGGCCTGTCCTACACCCGCTTCGAGTGGAGTGACGTCCTCGTCGACGGTGTCGAACCCGCCGACGGCGAGCGTACGGAGATGGCGACCGGCGGTACGGTGACGGTCTCGGTGGCGGTACGCAACACCGGGGAACGCGACGGCGCCGAGGTGGTGCAGCTCTACCTGCACGACCCGGTGGCGCAGGTGACCCGGCCGGTGGTCCGGCTGACCGGCTACGCCCGGGTCCCGCTCGCCGCGGGTGAGGCCCGGCGGGTGACCTTCCGGGTGCACGCCGACCTGACCTCGTTCACCGGCCGCGACGGCCACCGGGTGGTCGAACCCGGCGACCTGGAGTTGCGGCTGTCCGCGTCGAGCGCCGAACACCGGTTCGTGGTGCCGCTGCGGCTGACCGGCGCCGAGCGTCGGGTGGACCACCGGCGGCGGATGGTCGCGGAGGTGACGGTGCGCTGAGATCCGACCGGTGCGCAGGTCAGGGGATGATCGTCGCCAGGTCCTCGGGCATGGTCGACCTGACGTCGTCCCACTCCCCCGGGCTGATGTGCCGCCGCAGGGCGTCGAGGACGGTCTGCACCACACCCTCGGCGCCCCCGTCGACCTCGTACGGGAAGCCCTGCCGAACCTCGTAGAGGAAGTCCTCGCGGTTCAGCTTGACCGGTACGTCGCTCGGTTCCCAGCCCTCGTAGTAGACGCCGCGCACCAGTACCGGCAACTGGGCCGCGAACTGGACGCTCTCCTGCACCGGCAGCCGGTCACGGAGCAGTTGCAGCACCGTGCGCAGCGCCGCGTACGACTGGTTGCGCCGTTGCTTCGGCCACCCGTACGCCTGCTCGATGTCCTTCAGGATGAGGTTCGTCTTCTCGATCGACGCCTCGAAGGTCGAGTACGGATTACTGGCCACCATGTTCCCCCGTCCGGTGAGTTCACCGGCTCTCCCGCCGGTGATCTCACCAGGCTGGCGCCGGGGCGGGTGAGCGGGGTTCACCCCGGCCGGGTGAACGGGTCCGCTCAGGCGGCCCGACGTTCGCGCGACTGCTTGCAGGAGACGCAGGTGGTGGCGGACGGGAAGATTTCCAACCGCTCCACCGGGATCGGTGCCGAGCAGCCCTCGCACCAGCCGTACGTGCCCTCTTCCAGCCGGGCCAGCGCGTGCTCGAACTGCGCCCGGCGGTCGAGGATGGTCCGCAGCAGCGACTGCGCGGTGTCCCGCTCGGCGGTCTTGGTTCCGCTGTCGGCCTGGTCGTCGCCGGCGGTGTCGCCGACCTCCACCAGCCGCAGCACCTGGCTCTGTAGCACGGCGTCGTCGTACTCGCCGGTCAGCTCGTCGTAGCGAGCCTCCAGCGCGAGCCGGATCAGGTCGGTGTCCGCCTGGGAGCGGGCCGTGTCGACCGCATCGTTGACGACGACCGCATCGTTGACGAGCATGCGTTGCCCTGCCTTTCCGTGACGGCGGTGGACTCGCTGCCAGGACCCGGTTGGTCCGGCGCGGTCCACCGTGACCGGGCGCATACCCAAACGGGGCGGCCGTCAAACAGGGAAAATCCGCGCCGTGATCGGGTCCGCGACCCCTACGTCAGGGACTGGGTCGGGGGCGAGGTTCAGGCCGGGTCGCCCGGTTCCACCAGGGCGGGGTGGCGTGGGTCGTCCATCCGTACCACCACGTCGGCGAACGTGGCCGGGAACACCTCTTCGCGGTAGCGGGCGAAGGCGGGCAGGGTCCAGGAGTCTGCCGGGTCGGTGCGCCGGGCCAGCGCCGCGGGCGACAGGACAAGGTGGATGGTGAGGTCGAAGGGCAGCCCTCCGCCGAGCAGGAACGGGCCGCTGACCAGGAGCACCGCACCGGTCGGCAGGTCGAGGTAACCGGCCCGGCTGGCCCGGTCGGTACGCGGATTCCACAGCGAGGGCAGGATCCGGCCGCTGCCCGAAGGCCCGGCCGGATCGAGCACCTCGCGCCGCAGCCCCGCCTCGTCGAGCCAGTCGGTGTAGAACGCGTCCGGGTTGTCCCGGCCGAACTCGTAGCGCAGTGACGCGGGCCGGAGGAAGTCCTCGGCCCTGATCGGCAGCGCCGGCCGACCTCGCAGGCGCAGCGGGTCGACCAGGGCGTCGGCGAGTTGGTCGGGCCCGGCGGCGGCCGGACCGTCGACCGCCACCCGCAGCGGCTGCCCGGGACGTTCCGCGGCGAGCCGGTCGGCCAGTTCCTGGACCAGTGACTCCGGGCTGATCGGGCGGATCTTCACCCGGCCCATCCTGCCCGAACGGGTCAGCCGGTCTGGTCGATGGTGACCCGCGCCTCGTCGGCGAGTCGGTAGCCGACGCCGTAGACGGTGGTCACCAGCGGTACGTCGGCACCGACCTTGCCGCGCAGCCGGCGTACGTGCACGTCGACCGTACGGACGCCGGTGTGCTCGTAGCCCCAGACCGCGGCGAGCAGTTGCAGCCGGGTGAAGACCCGGCGCGGGTGCTCCACCAGGTGCAGCAGGAGGTCGAACTCCAGTCGGGTCAGCGGCAGCGGCTGGCCGTCGACGAGCACGGAGCGGGAGGCGGCGAGGATGCGTACCTCGGGCACGTTCGGGTCGGCGGTGCCCGGGTCGGTGATGGACGGTCCGGTCTGGATCGGCTCCGACACCGGCCGGGGCGGTGGGCGCAGCGCGGCCGGTTCGGCGGTACGCCGGTCCGCGTAGACCGGTCCGGGGGTGACCGTGGCCTGTCCGTGCTCGATCAGTTCACGGGCGGCTTCCAGCAGTCGTTGCGCCGACGGGGTCAGCGCCTCCTCCCCGCCGAGCGGGATGGACAGTGTCACGGTCAGCGCGGGCGCCCCGGCGCTGGTCGGGCGCCGCTGGGCACCCGGCGGGCGACCGGGTCCCGCTGGCTGGGACGTATGCCATCCGGCACGCGACGAGGCGGGGCTGACCGACATGGTCCTCCTTGGCTGATGGGGGGAACTCCCCGCGGCTCGTGGTGCCGCACGCTCGATGTTTCCGGGCACCACCGTTAGGGTCAAGGGGCCACTACGTTGCATGAATGTGACAATTGACGCACGCATCGGAATTGAACGCTCGCTCTGCGTACCAGATCTTGGGAAATCCGGCGGGGCGGTCCACGATGATCGAGTGCGGGGAGTACTGACCGGTTTCACGGTCATCTGGACGGTCACGCTCGCCGGTTACCTGATCGGCCGCATCGGCCTGCTCGGCCCCGACGGGACCACCGTGCTGGCCCGACTCGCGTTTTTCGTCGCCGCACCGGCACTGCTGTTCACCACGCTGGCCCGCTCGTCGCTCGCCGAGGTGTTCACCCCGGCCCTGGCCGCGTTCGTGCTCAGTACGGTGCTGGTCGCCGCCGTCTACCTGGCGCTCGCCCGCTGGGTGTGGCACCGGCCGGCCGGCGAGGCGACCGTGGGCGCGCTCAGCGCGTCGTACGTCAACGCGGCGAACCTCGGCTTGCCGGTCGCGGCGTACGTGCTCGGCGATCCGTCCTTCGTGGCGCCGGTGCTGCTGTTCCAGGTGCTGCTGGCCTCACCGCTGGCACTCGGGGTGCTGGACGCGACCGCCACCGGACAGCGGCCATCGGTACGCCGTCTCGCCCTGCTGCCGGCCCGCAACCCGATCATGCTGGGCTGTGCCGCCGGGCTGGCCGTCACGGTCACCGGGCTGCCGCTGCCCGAACCGGTGATGCGGCCGTTCGAACTGGTCGGGTCGGCCGCCGTACCGCTGGCGCTGCTCGCCCTGGGCATGTCGCTGCGCGGCAGCCGTCCTCTCGACCGCGGCCCGGAGGCGGGCGAGCGGTACACGGCGGTCGGCCTCAAGGTGCTGGTGCAGCCGGCGCTGGCCTACCTGATCGGACGGTTCACCCTCGGGCTCACCGGGCCGGCCCTGCTGGCCGCCGTGGTCACCTCGGCCCTGCCGACCGCGCAGAACGTCTTCGTCTACGCCACCCGGTACCAGCGAGCCGAGTCGCTGGCCCGGGACACGGTGGTGCTCTCCACCCTCGCCGCCGCCGTCACGCTGGTGGCCATCGCGGCCTGGCTGGGCTGAGCCGCACCCCGCCGTCGCGTGGAGTACGCGCTACGCGTCGCGGTCCACGCTGATCCGGGCCTCGTCGGCCAGCCGGTAGCCGACCCCGTACACCGTCGTCACCAGCGGCACCGTCTCGCCCACCTTGGCCCGCAGCCGGCGTACGTGCACGTCGACCGTACGGGCGACCGCGTGTTCGTAACCCCAGACACTGTTGAGCAGTTGCAGGCGGGTGAAGACCCGGCGCGGGTGCTCGGCCAGGAAAACGAGCAGGTCGTACTCCAGCCGGGTGAGCGGGACCGGCGTACCGCCACGCAGCACCTTGCGGGACCCGGCGAGGATCCGAAGTGGAGCGGACTCCGGCCCACCCGCCTCGTCAGCCCGGGGCAGGGCCGGTGCCGGCTCGACGACCAGCCCGACGACACCGGGAGCAGCGGCGACGGTCGCCCGGTCGCCCTGCTCGACGAGCTGCTGGACCAGCTCCAGCAGCCGGGACGCCTGCGGGGTGAGCGTCTCGCCGCCGTTCAGCGTGATGTCGAAGGTGACGGTGAGGGTGGCGGGGGCGTTGCCCGGTTCGATCCGTCGGCGGCCGATTGTCGACCGTACCGATCCGCTCGACGGTGGGTACGTGCGCGGGCTGATCGCGATGACCGACATGAGGGGCCTCCTAGCGCTGGTGTGCCGTGCCGTCCCGCGGCGCGGTGGCGCGCGGGATCAGGTGTACGCCCGGCCGGCGATCGCCGGGGGCGCGGTGGTCAGGTGGGCGTAGACGTCGGTGGGGCCGAACGCGGGCAGACCGGCCAACCGCCAGGCGGCGAAGCCACCCGCGATGTCGGTGGCCAGGTAGAGGCCAAGGTCCTGGAGCGCGGCGGCGGCCAGGGAGGAGGTGTAACCCTCCTGGCAGAAGATCACCACCGGCAGGTCGTACCGGTCCGCGACCGGCAACCGGGCGCTGCTGCGCGGGTCGAGCCGCCACTCCAGCACGTTGCGTTCGATCACCAGCGCGCCGGGGATCGAGCCGGTCGCGGCCCGCTGGGCGGCCGGCCGGATGTCGACCAGCAGCGCCCCTTCCCGGTACGCCAGGTGCCCCGCCTCCGGTTCGAGCCGGTGCAGTCGCAGCCGGGCCGACTCGAGGATGTCGTCGATGCCGCGGGAGCCGGCCGGTGCGGTCGTGTCCGGACAGCTCGCCTGCCGCAGCGATGAGTTGATCAGTTTCACCAGGCCACCCCTGCCTCGGCTACCTCGGCCACCCGCAGCTTGCCGCCGTCGAGTTCGTAACGGGTCATCCGGCGCAGCGCCGGAAGGTAGACGTGCACGCTGACCGCGGGCTCGGTGCCCCGGTTGCTGACCCGGTGCACGTGCCGCGGGCCGAACTGCCGTCCGCTGTCGGCCGCCAGCACGGTGGGCCGCAGCTCGCCACCGACCACTATCTCCTCGGTGAGCGCGCCGGCGGCCACGAGGAAGCCGCCCGACGAACCGCCGTGGTCGTGCAGGTCGGTCGTCTGACCGGGCAGCCAGGTGAGCAGCCAGACCTCGTACGCGTCGGTGCTGGCCAGCCGGGCGTACCAGCGTTCGACCGGGTCGAACTGGGCGGTGACCGGCCAGGCGGCCGGGTTCGAGGCGTACTTCCGGGCGATGGCGAGCGGGTCGGTGGAGTTGATGGTCATCGTCATTCCTCGTCGAAGGCGATCGGTCCAGTGCCACCACCCTAGCCAATAAAACCTATAGGCTTGGTAGGTAATTGACTTCGTCTCATCTGATGGGAAGCGAGGGAGACCCGCCCCGCCGGACAGGACGGAACGGGCCCCTCGACGCGGCCGTACCGAAGCTCAGGCGCCGCCCTCGTTCAGGGTCACCGTGGCCGGTTGGAAGCCCGCACCGGTCACGTCGACCCCCGAACCCTTGAGCGCGTCCAATGCCCGTTGGACGTACTCGTTGGTGTACGCGGCCGGATCCGGCTGCTTGGTCAGCACCGTCTGGCCGTCCTGGTTGCGGGCGGTCAGGGCCAGGTCGACGGTGGCCTTCCAGGCCGCCTCGTCGATCAGCCCGACCCCCTTCGGCGCCGGCCAGATCAGCTTGTTGACCTCGTTGGTCTGCCAAAGCTGGTGGCTGGCACCGAGCTTGGCTCCCCGGGCGACCACCAGGTCCCGGCACACCTGCGGGTTGTCCCTGCAGTACGCCCACCCCTTGATCGTGCCGGTGAGGAACTTCACCGCCGTCTCCTGGTACGCCTTGTCCTTGGCCAACCGCTCGCTGTTGGCCCAGACCGCGTCCTGCAGCATCGCGGTGCCGATCGTGTTCCAGTCCAGCACCGTGAACGCCTCCGGCCGGTAGAGCTGACCGGTCTTCGGGTCCTTCGCCTCCAGTAACTGGGCGTACTCGTTGTAACTCATCGCCTGTGCGGCATCGATGTCGCCGCGCAGCAGCGCCTGCATGTCGAACTGCTGCTGCACCAGCGTGACGTCCTTGCCCGGATCGAGGCCCGCCTTGGTCATCCCGGCGAACAGCTCGAACTCGTTGCCGAAGCCCCAGTTGCCGACCTTGCGACCCTTGAGGTCGGCCGGCGTACGGATCCCCCGGTCGGCGAAGCTCACCTGGTACGTCCCGGACCGCGCGAAGATCTGGCCGATGTCGGTGATCCCGGCACCCTGCTCCCGCGAGGCGAGCGCCTTCGGCACCCAGGCCACGGCGAAGTCGGCCTGTCCCTGCGCCAGCACCGTCTGCGGGACGATGTCGACACCGCCCTCGACGATCTCCACCTCGAGGCCCTGCTCCTGGTAGAAGCCCTTGTCTACAGCGGCGATGTAACCGGCGAACTGGGCCTGCACGAACCACTGCAGCTGCAACTTGACCGAGGTCTTCCCGCCCGGCGCGGTGGATCCGGAACCGGTGCCGTCCGCGGTGCCGCAACCGGCCAGCACCGCACAACTCACCAGCCCGGCGACAAGGCGCCGTCTGCTGAGACTACCCATCTGTCCTCCAGCGGTTGACTCTGCGCATCGGGGCCGGTCGGCCCCGACGTCGGGCGGCGCCGGGCGGGCGAAGGCCCAGCAGCGGCCACCGTCAGCCGGACCGCCGCGCCCGCCAGGGCATCGTCAGGCGCTCCAGGCCGAGGGCGGCCAGGTAGAAGACAAGACCGAGTACGCACGCGCCGACCACGAACGCCCAGGCACGCGGGTACGCGGTGTACGACGCCGCCGAGGTGATCCGCGATCCGAGGCCGTCCTGCCGACCGCCGAAGTACTCCGCGACCACCGCCGCGATCACCGCCAGGGAGGACGCCTGACGCAGACCGGTGAAGACGAACGGCAGCGCGCCGGGCAGGCGTACCAGCCGGGTGAAGGTCCAGCCGGTGGCGGCGTAGCTGGTCATCAGCTCGCGGTGCACCGGGTCGATCTCCCGCAGCCCGCGCAGGGTGTTGAGGAAGACCGGGAAGAACACCACGATCGCCACCACGCTGCGGCGCGGGATGCTGCTGGTGGACTCGAACATGTTGTTGAGGATCGGCGCGAGCGCGATGATCGGCAGCGCGTTGAGTGCCGCCGCGACCGGCACCGCCACCTCGCCGAGGAAGTCGAACCGGCTGGCCACCATCGCCGCGAGGATCGCCAGCACCGCTCCGGCGACCAACCCGACCAGCGCGTTCGCGCCACTGGCCAGACCGACCTGCCAGATCACCGCCCGGTTGTCCACCAGTTCGGTGCCGATCGCGGACGGCGCCGGCAACAGGAACGGTGCCACCCGCCCCAGCGTGACGGTCAGCTCCCACGCCACCAGCCCGCCCACCCCGACCAGCAGCGGCGGACCGACGCCGCGCAGCGCCCGGCGTAGCCGGCCCGCGGTGGTCACCGGGACACCGCCGGGTCCGCCGGTTCCGCCTCGCCCACCGGTCCCGCCTCGTCCGGGCGTTGCGCCGCCGGCCCGCCCCGCAGCGCCTGCCGGACCCGGGTGATGCCGGCGAAGAACTCGGCGGTCTGCCGGGTGGTCTCGTTCCGCTGCGCCAGCTCGATGTCGATCTCGGCGGTGATCCGTCCGGGACGGGCCGACATCACCACCACCCGGTCGGAGAGGTACACCGCCTCCGGGATCGAATGCGTCACGAAGATCGTGCTGGTGCCGGTACGGGCACAGACCCGCAGCAGCTCGTCCTGCAGCCGCTCCCGGGTCATCTCGTCCAGCGCCCCGAACGGCTCGTCCATCAGCAGCAACGGCGGGTGTACCGCCAACGCGCGGGCGATCGCCACCCGCTGCTGCATGCCGCCGGACAGTTGCGCCGGATAGTGCCCGGCGAAGTCGGCCAGCCCGACCAGCTCCAGCATCTCGCGGGCCCGTACCCGCCGCTCCCGGCGCCCGGTGCCGCGCAGTTCCAGCGGCAGTTCGACGTTGCGCTGCACCGTACGCCACTCGAACAGACCCGCCTGCTGGAAGGCGATGCCGTACTCCCGGTCCAGGCGGGCGGTGCGGGCCGGTTTGCCGGCCACCCGTACGGTGCCCTCGCTGACCGGGATCAGGTCGGCGACCAGGCGCAGCAGGGTCGACTTGCCGCAGCCCGAGGGCCCGATGAGGCTGACGAACTCGCCCCGCCGTACGGTCAGGTCGACGCCGGTCAGCGCGGTCACCCGGTCCGGGCGGCCGGGGTTGAAGACCTTGGTCACGCCGGTGATCTCGACCGCCGGTTCGTGTTCCGTGGTGGTCACCGCATCGACGCCCTTCGTCCGGGGGTGAGCAGGATTTCCGCGAGCCCGACCACGCCCGCCACCAGCAGGCCGAGCAGCACCGCGCCGAGCAGCGCGGTGTAGACCTTGGCCGGGTCGGTGGTCGCCTCGCGCGAGTATTCGATGACCAGCCGTCCGATGCCGCCGCGGGTGCCGGTGGAGATCTCCCCGACCACGGCACCCACCACCGCCGCCGCACCGGCCAGCCGCAGCGCCGGATAGAGGTACGGCGTGGCCGCCGGCAACCGCAGTTTCACCAGCGTCCGCCACCAGCCGGCGGCGTAGCTGCGCATCAGCTCCTCGGCGATCGGTGCCGGCGAGGTCAGCCCGCGCAACAACCCGACGGCGATCGGGAAGAACGCCAGGTACGCCGCGATGGTCGCCACCGACATCCACGGCTGCCACGGGTACGAGCCGATCGACAGCCGCCCGCCCCAGCCGGCGATCACCGGGGCGAGCGCGATCAGCGGCACGGTCTGCGACAGCACCACGTACGGCAGCAGCCCGCGCCGGACCCAACGCAGGCGCTGCATCAGCACCGCGAGCAGCAACCCGACCAGCGCCCCGGCGAGGAAGCCGACCGCGACACTGCGCAGCGTGACCAGGCCGGCGTTCGTCACCACCAGCCAGATCGGATCGCCGCCGACCCGCTCCGGATCGCCGAAGCGGCCCAGTATCTCGGTCAGGTGCGGCATGGCGGCGTCGTCGGCCCGGGGCAGCACCCGTACGCCGAACAGCAGCGTGCCGTCCGGGTCACCGACCGCCTTGTAGCCCTCCCAGACCAGCCCCCCGAGCAGCACCGCCCCGAGCACCCCGAGCGCCGTACGCACACCGCGTCGACCCGGTGCCGGGGCTGCCGATCCACCCGCCCGTGCCGGGGCTGCCGATCCGCCCGCCGGTGCGGCGCCGGTCATCCGGCGTTCGCGGCGGACTCGGCCCGCTCGACCGGACCACCCCGGCCGGACCCGTCCCGCAGGACCGGGATGACCTGCTCGCCGTACGCGGCCAGGGTTTTCTCCTTGGCGTCGTGCTGCAGGTAGACCGCGAACTGGTCGACCCCGAGGGCGCGCAGCCGCTCCAGCTTGTCCAGGTGCTCCGAAACCGGGCCGAGCAGGCAGAACCGGTCGACGATCTCGTCCGGTACGAAGTCCGCGTGCCGGTTGCCGGCCCGGCCGTGTTCGGCGTAGTCGTAGCCCTGCCGGCCGGCGATGTAGTCGGTGAGCGCCTGCGGCACCGCTCCGGTCGCGCCGTACCGGCCGACGATGTCGGCGACGTGGTTGCCGACCATGCCGCCGAACCACCGGCACTGGTCGCGCTGGTGGGCCAGGTCGTCACCGACGTAGGCCGGGGCGGCGACGCAGAACCGGATCGCCGCCGGATCCCGACCGGCCCGTTCCGCCGCCGCCCGCACCGCGCCGATCATCCAGGCGGCGATGTCCGGGTCGGCGAGTTGCAGGATGTAACCGTCGCCGACCTCGCCGGCCAGGGCCAGCGCCCGCGGCCCGTACGCGGCCACCCAGACCTCCAGCCCACCGTCGGTGGCCCAGGGGAAGCGCAGTTCCTGTCCGCGGTAGTTCGCCGGTCGCCCGTTGGCCAGTTCCCGGATCACCGTGACGCAGTCGCGCAGTTCGTCGATGCTGGTCGGCGGGTAGCCCAACGTACGCAGCGCCGAGTCGCCGCGACCGATGCCGCAGACGGTGCGGTTGCCGTACATCTCGTTGAGGGTGGCGAAGTGCGACGCGATGACGGTCCAGTCCCGGGTGCCGGGGTTGGTCACCATCGGCCCGACCACCACCCGCTCGGTCTGGGCCAGGATCTGCGAGTAGATGACAAACGGTTCCTGCCAGAGCAGGTGCGAGTCGAAGGTCCAGACATGACTGAATCCGGCCGCCTCCGCCCGCTGGGCCAGCGACACGAGTTCCCGGGCGGGTGGGTCGCACTGGAACACGACTCCGATGTCCATCGTCTGCTCCTCGTGGTCGGGCTAGCGGACCTTGGGGAAACCGAGGTCGACCTCGCTCGTCGCCGGGTCCGGCCAACGGGAGGTGACCACCTTGGTACGGGTGTAGAACCGCAGCCCCTCCGGCCCGTACATGTGCAGGTCGCCGAAGAGGGACGCCTTCCAGCCGCCGAAGCTGTAGTAGGCCACCGGCACCGGGATCGGCACGTTCACCCCGACCATGCCGCAGACCACGTCGTACTGGAACCGGCGGGCCGCACCGCCGTCACGGGTGAAGATCGCCGTGCCGTTGCCGTACTCGTTGGTGTTCACCAGGTCCACGGCCTGCTCGTAGGTGTCCACCCGGACCACCGACAGCACCGGCCCGAAGATCTCGTCGGTGTACAGGTCGGAGTCGGTGCTGACGTGGTCGACCAGCGAGGCGCCGAGGAAGAACCCGGGTCCGTCGGCGGCCGGTAGCGTCCGCCCGTCGACCACGAGTTCGCCGCCGGGCCGGTCCAGGTACGACCGCACCCTGTCCCGGTGCTCGCCGCTGATCAGCGGCCCCATCTCGGCGTCCGGGTCGGTGGCCGGGCCGACCCGGATCCGTCCGATCCGCTCCGCGATCGCCGCGACGAGGGGGTCCGCGACCGCGCCGACGGCAACCACCACGGAGACCGCCATGCACCGCTCCCCCGCCGACCCGAAGCCGGCCGAGATCGCCGCGTCGGCCGCCGCGCCGAGGTCGGCGTCGGGCAGCACCACCATGTGGTTCTTCGCCCCGCCGAGCGCCTGCACCCGCTTGCCTGCCCTGGTGCCGGCCTCGTAGACGGCACGGGCGACCGGGGTCGAGCCGACGAACGACAGCGCGGCCACGTCCGGGTCGGCGAGCAGCGCGGTCACCGCGGAGCGGTCCCCCTGCACCACGTTGAACGCCCCGTCGGGCAGGCCGGCCCGGCGCAGCAGGTCGGCCAGGAGCAGCGAAACACTCGGGTCCTTCTCGCTCGGCTTGAGGACGAACGTGTTGCCGGCGACGAGCGCGGTGCAGAACATCCACATCGGCACCATGGCCGGGAAGTTGAACGGGGTCACTCCGGCGACCACACCGAGCGGCTGGCGGATCGAGTAGACGTCCACCCCGGTCGCGGCCTGCTCGCTGTAGTCGCCCTTGAGCAGGTGCGGCGCCCCGGTCGCGAACTCGACGTTCTCCAGCCCGCGGGCGAGTTCACCGGCGGCGTCGGCGACGGTCTTGCCGTGCTCGGCGGAGAGCAGGGTGGCGATCTCCTTGCTGTGCGCGTCCACCAGGTCCCGGAACCGGAACATCACCTCGGCGCGGCGGGACAGCGACGCGGCCCGCCAACCGGGCTGCGCGGCGCGGGCGGCGAGCACCGCGGCGCGTACCTCCTCGTCGGTGGCCGCGACCACGGCGGCCTGCTGCTCGCCGGTGGCCGGGTCGAAGACCGGCAGCCGGCGGTCGCCGCTGCCGGCCACCTCGACCCCGTTGATCCAGTGTGGAATCTCACGCATGGTTGTCACGTTCCCTTGCTCGCTAACCGAGGTACGACGACAGGCCACGGGGCAGGTACCGGCCGTGACCGGCTCGCCCGTGGTATGTCCCGTCGGAGACCAGCACCGTGCCCCGGGAGATGACCGTGTCGACCCGACCGGCGATCCGGTAACCCTCGTACGCGGAGTGGTCCATGTTCATGTGGTGGGTCTCGACGCTGATCGTGGTCTGCCCAGCGGGGTCGTAGAGCACGATGTCGGCGTCCGAGCCGGGCGCGATGATGCCCTTGCGCGGGTAGAGGCCGAACATCCGGGCCGGTGTGGTGGAAATCGTCTCCACCCAGCGTTCCAGTGACAGCTTGCCGTCGACCACGCCCTGGTAGACCAGGTCGACCCGGTGCTCGACGCCGCCGATCCCGTTCGGGATCTTCGAGAAGTCGCCCAGGCCCAGTTCCTTCTGGTCCTTGAAGCAGAACGGGCAGTGGTCGGTGGAGACGATGGCCAGGTCGTTGGCGCGCAGCCCGCGCCACAGGTCACGGCGGTGCGACTCGTGCCCGCTGCGCAGCGGGGTGGAGCAGACCCACTTGGCACCCTCGAAGCCCGGCGCGCCGAGCTGCTCCTCCAGGGTCAGGTAGAGGTACTGCGGGCAGGTCTCGGCGAAGACGTTGCGTCCCGCGTCGCGGGCCGCCGCGACCTGTTCGAGTGCCTCGCTGGCGGACAGGTGCACGATGTAGAGCGGGCAGTCGCGGGCCACCTCGGCCAGCCGGATCGCCCGGTGTGTCGCCTCCGCCTCCAGCGCCGCCGGCCGGGTCAGGCCGTGGTGGATCGGGTCGGTGTCGCCACGGGCCAGGGCCTGCTGCACGAGCACGTCGATCGCGATGCCGTTCTCCGCGTGCATCATGATCATCGAGCCGTTCTCCCGGGCCCGCTGCATCGCCCGCAGGATCTGGCCGTCGTCGGAGTAGAAGACCCCCGGGTACGCCATGAACAGCTTGAAGCTGGTGATGCCCTCGTCCGCGACGAGCTGGTCCATCGCCTTGAGCGAGTCGTCGTCGACCCCGCCGAGGATCATGTGGAAGGCGTAGTCGACGTGACAGTTGCCGGCCGCCTTCGCGTGCCAGGCCGCCAGCCCGTCCTGGACCACCTCACCGGTCCGCTGCACCGCGAAGTCGATGATCGTGGTGGTGCCGCCGTACGCCGCCGCACGCGTGCCGGAGTCGAACGTGTCGGAGGCGTTCGTGCCACCGAACGGCAACTCCATGTGCGTGTGCGCGTCGATGCCGCCGGGGATCACGTACCGCCCGGTGGCGTCGATGACCTCGTGGTCGCCGTCCGGCGCCCGCCCCGGCGCGAACAGGGCGGCGATCGTCTCGCCCTCGACCAGCACGTCCGCGCTGTGCGCCCCGGTCGGGCCGACCACGGTGCCGCCGGTGATCAGCAGTGCCATCTCCCGCTCCTCCCGTACGTTTCGATCGACCCGAAGCCGGGCTCGGGGCTACGGCTGCACGAGCCCCTGGTACGCGTCGGGCCGCCGGTCCCGGTAGAAGGCCCACCGGTCGCGTACCTCGGCGAGCAGCCCGAGGTCGAGGTCACGCACGATCAGCTCCGGCTGGTACGCGTCACCGACCGCGCCGACGAACTTGCCCTCGGGGTCGACGAAGTACGAGGTGCCGTAGAAGTCGTTGTCGCCGAGGTCCTCGATGCCGGTCCGGTTGATCGCGCCGATGAAATACTCGTTCGCGACCGCCGAGGCCGGCTGTTCCAATTGCCACAGGTACGACGAAAGCCCCCGACTCGTCGCGGACGGGTTGAACACGATCGTCGCGCCGGCCAGGCCGAGTGCCCGCCAGCCCTCCGGGAAGTGCCGGTCGTAGCAGATGTAGACGCCGATCCGGCCGACCGCAGTGTCGAAGGTCGGGAAGCCGAGATTTCCGGGACGGAAGTAGAACTTCTCCCAGAAGCCGTGCACCTGCGGAATGTGCGTCTTGCGGTACTTGCCGAGGTAACTGCCGTCGGCGTCGACCACCGCGGCGGTGTTGTAGAGCACGCCCGGCTGCTCCTGCTCGTACATCGGCAGGACCATGACCAGGCCGAGTTCGGCCGCGAGGGCCTGGAAGCGCTCGGTGGTCGGCCCGGGAATCGACTCGGCGTACGCGTAGTAGCCGGGGTCCTGCACCTGGCAGAAGTACGGACCGTAGAAGAGTTCCTGGAAACAGATGACCTGGGCTCCCTGGGCGGCCGCCTGCCGGGCGTACTCCTCGTGGGCCTTGATCATTGACTCTTTGTCCCCGGTCCAGTTCGTCTGCACCAGGGCGGCGCGGATGCTGTCGGCCACGGTCGTTCCTCCCTCGGGTGTTTCCGGGTGGATGGCGTAGGACCTTAGTGACACTTGCCGGGGTGGACAATGGCCAATCTGTTACAGGCTTGTTCGGAGAAATGACACGCTGCAATTGATCATCGTCGCGGGGATACCCGCGTCCACCTCGGCAGGTTAAGATCGGCACCGGTGATGAGGTGCGGCCGGACGACCCAAGCCGGGTCGACGCGAACACCGCCAGCGCGACCTGGTACGTGTCGAACGCGCGAGCCGCACCCGCGTCCGCCTCCGAGTGCACGAAGAGGTCGACGATCTAATCGTCGCTGACGCCGACGGTCAACGCGATCCGCAGTTGCCCGCGGGGTTCGTGGGTGCCCGGCGTGGCGGCGGTCGCGACGCAGACCAGGGCCCGGCTCCGGTCGTCGAGCGCGGTCCTGGTCCAGGAGTCACCGCAGGTGTGAGCGGGGACCGCAGTTGAACCACAGGAAGTTACCTGCTTCAATGCCTTGGGAGCACCGGGCCGTCATACCTTTCACTGCGCACCGTGACAGGAGACGACCATGCTCCGCAAACCCCTCGGTCAGGCCGTGCTGGCCACGCTGGCCGTACTGATCGGGCTCGCCATCGCGACGCCCACCCTGCCGGCCGCGTCCGCGCCGGTCACCGCGCTCGCCCCGGTCAGGATCATGCCGCTCGGCGACTCGATCACCGGCTCGCCCGGCTGCTGGCGCTCCATGCTCTGGAACCGGCTGCAGAGCACCGGCTACACCAACGTCGACTTCGTCGGCACGCTCGGCCCACAGGGCTGCGGGCAGCCGTACGACGGTGAGAACGAGGGCCACGGCGGGGCCCTGGTGACCAACGTGGCCAACCAGAACCAGTTGCCCGGCTGGCTGTCGGCCACCCTGCCGGACATCGTGCTGATGCACTTCGGCACGAACGACGTCTGGAGCAACGTCGCACCGGCGACCATCCTCACCGCGTACGGCAAGCTGGTCGACCAGATGCGGGCCAGCAACCCGGCGATGAAGGTCCTGGTCGCGAAGATCATCCCGATGGCGCCGAGCACCTGTTCGGAGTGCGGCCAGCGGGTGGTCGCCCTGAACGACGCCATCCCCGGCTGGGCCAGTGCGAAGAGCACCGCGGCCTCACCGGTCGTGGTGGTCGACCAGTGGACCGGCTTCAGCACCGGCAGCGACACCTACGACGGGGTGCACCCGAACGCCGCGGGCGACCAGAAGATGTCCGACCGCTGGTACCCGGCGCTGACCGCCGCCCTCAACGGCGTCAGCCCGACCACCAGCCCGACACCCACCCGTACGCCCACGGCGAGCCCGACTCCGACCCGTACCCCGACGACCGGGCCGCCGACCACCCCGCCGACGACAACCGCTCCCCCGATCGGTGGCTGCACGGCGACGTACCGGGTGATCGGGCAGTGGCAGGGCGGTTTCCAGGCCGAGGTGACCGTACGCAACGGGAGCAGCGGGGTCTTCGCCGGTTGGGCCGCCTACTGGTCCTTCGGGGCCGGTCAACAGGTCAACCAGGCGTGGAACGCGACGTTGACCCAGAGCGGGACGAACGTGTCGGCCCGCAACGTGGGCTACAACGGCAACCTGGCGCCGGGAGCGACGGCAACGTTCGGCTTCCTAGCGAGTTGGAACGGCTCGAACCCCGTACCGACGGTGACCTGCACCGCCTGAACCTCACGATCGACGCGGGCGGAGGGTACGAGGCACGACAGCGCAACGGCCCGGACCTGAGGGTTCGGGCCGTTGCGCGGTCGGTCGTCTGCACCAGGAAACGCCGTTCACTGGTCGAGGGGTCGACATCAGCGACGTAGCACGGTCTCCCGCTCCATGTGCGACAGCTTCTCGGGATTGCGCACCGCGTAGAGGCCGGTGACGAGGCCGTCGTCGATGCGTACCGCGAGAACGGTGTCGATCTCGCCGTCGACTCGGAAGATCAACGCCGGGTAGCCGTTGACCTGGGCCGGGCGCAGCGACCCCAGGGCGGCGACCCTGGGCAGCCCGGCGGCCAGCACGCGGGCCACCTTGTCCGCTCCGACGATGGGCCGCGGCACCGCCTGCTTGACCCCGCCACCGTCACCGAGCAGGACAACGTCCGGTGCGAGGATGTCGAGCAGACGCTGCAGGTCGCCGGTTTCCGTCGCCCGCTGAAAGGCCTCCATCGCCTCCCGGGTCTCGGCCCGTGTGACGACACCGCGTGGTCGGCGCGCTGCGACGTGTGCCCGTGCCCGGTGGGCGACCTGCCGGACCGCGGCAGGGGTCTTGTCGACGGCTTCCGCGATCTCGTCGTACCCGAGGTCGAACACCTCGCGCAGCACGAACACCGCCCGCTCGGTCGGCGTGAGGGTTTCCAGCACCAGCAGCATCGCCATCGAGACGCTGTCGGCTAACTCGACGTCCTCGGCCACGTCGGGCGTGGTCAGCAGCGGCTCGGGCAGCCACGAGCCGACGTAGGACTCCTTACGTCGGCCGAGCGTACGCAGCCGGGTGAGCGCCTGGCGGGTCGTGATCCGGACCAGGTAGGCGCGCTGGTCCCGTACGGTGTCGAGGTCGACGCCCGCCCACCGCAGCCAGGCTTCCTGGATGACGTCCTCCGCGTCGGCGGCCGAGCCGAGCATCTCGTAGGCGACGGTGAACAGCAGGTTGCGGTGCGCGAGGAACGCCTCGGTGGCGGGGTCCGGACGGTCGTCCCGGCTGTCGCTGCGCTCGTCGGACGCGCTCCGCGGCGTGCCGGTCATGACGGACTCCTCTTCACGTTCGACTGGGTCACCCCATCAGACGCCGGGCACCGCTGTTCTGTGACATCCGGACCGTACCGATGTCCGCCCACCTGCCGGTGTCGCTCGTCACGTCACCGGCGTTGTCACAAGGATCGGGCCGCCGGCATCTCGTGTTCGTCCAGTGCAGTCGCACCCGACACCACGAGTGAGGACGAAGCCATGGAAGCCCGTATCGACCTGTTCAGCAACGAGATCGGCGTCAAGTTCGCCAAGCGGTTCGCCAACGCCGGTCTGGTGGTCGTCCAGTCGACGCTGCCGAAGGCCACCCAGGAACTGGTGAGCCTGCGCGCCAGCCAGATCAACGGCTGCGGTTGGTGCATCGACATGCACACCAAGGAGGCCACGGCCGGCGGCGAGACCGCCGTCCGGCTGCACCTGGTCGCCGCCTGGCGCGAGTCCACCGTGTTCACCGAGGCCGAGCGGGCGGCGCTGGCGCTCGCCGAGGAGGGCACCCGGCTCGCCGACGCCCACCAGGGCGTCTCCGACGAAACCTGGGACCAGGTACGCAAGCACTACGACGACGACCAGATCGCCGCGCTGGTCTCCCTGGTCGCCCTGATCAACGCGGCCAACCGGCTGGCCGTGATCGTGCATCAGAGGGGCGGTTCCTACGAGCCTGGCTTGTTCGCGGCGTTCAACCGGTAGGCGGGCCGCGTCCGGGCCCGGTCCAGGATCAACCGATCCGGGCCGGGCCCGCGCATGCCCGGGCGGGCGCTACGGCGCACGAGTGTCCTCCTGGTCGAACGTCGTGGTCGGTGGCGTTCAGAGCTGCCGGACGCGCAGGACTCCGGTCAGCATCGGCAGGGTGAACTCGCCGCTGGCGGTCTCGGGCCTGCTGGCGAGGTACGCGCGGATCCGGCCCAGCGTGGCCACTCGCTCCCGTTCCGGCATGACCAGCATCCCCGCGCGGGTAGCGATTGTGGCGACGAGGGAGTCGGCGGTGCGACGCTGCCCGTGCGGGAACTCGGCCTGCTCCGGCGAGCCGAACCGGGCGACCAGGCCATTGTCGGGAAGGTGTGCGCCTGCCGTCGCGGTGCGCCAGTCGCCGAGGGTGTCGCGAGGGCCAATGGCCGCGCTGCCGCTGACCCGCGCGAGTCCGGCAACCCAGTCGACCCGGTCGTCCATGACGTTCCACAGGCCGGCCAGGATGCCGCCGGGCGTGAGGACCCTGGCCATTTCGGGGCCGGCGACCGCCATGTCGAACCAGTGCAGGGCGTTTCCGGCCAGCACGGCATCGACGGACGCGTCCGGCAGGGGTATCGCCTCGGCACCACCGGGTAGGGCACGGACAGCCGGCAGCGTACGGCGCAACTCGGCCAGCATCGCGGGGTCGGGCTCGACCGCGACGACGTCGACGCCCGACGCGACCAGCGTGCCGGTCAGCTTGCCGGTTCCGGCGCCCAGGTCCAGCACTCGCGGGCCGGGCGCGAGGTCCAGCGCCCAGCGCACCGCGGCCGGCGCGTAGTCCGGGCGGTGCTCGGCGTACGCGACCGCCGCCGCGCCGAACGAGGACTGAAGTAGCCGCGCATCCTGTTCCATACCGTCAATCTAGCTGCGCCGCAGGTGTCCGTACCGGTGCCGAAGGTCGGGGGCGGTGTCAGACGGGCGCGGCGATGGTTGCCAGCACGTCCGATAGCCGCTGGCGGTGAAGCGGCGGCGGTTCGAGCAGCGGAAGGCGCACCGTCGCGTACGGGATGATTCCGAGCTCGGCCAGGGCGGCCTTGGCCATCACGGCCCCCTGGGAGGTACCCATGATGGCGTCCACCAGGGGTATCAGCGAAACTTGGATCGCCTTCGCCGAATCGAGGTCGCCACTGCGGACCGCTCGCACGAGCGCGGCGTTGCGGTCGGCGACGACGTTGCCCACGACGCTGAGCACACCGGTGGCGCCGCACGCGAGATAGGGCAGGTTGAGTTCGTCGAGGCCGCAGTAGTAGTCCAGCGACGTACGGGCCATGACGGACATCGCTTCGAAAAGGTCGCCCTTGGCGTCCTTGACCGCCCGGATCCGGGGATGGCCGGCGAGTTCGATCAGCGTGGCCGCCTCCATCGCGATCCCTGTACGGGCGGGGACGTCGTAGAGCATCACGGGTAGCTCGGCGGCGTCGGCCACCGCCACGCAGTGGGCCACCACCCCGGCCTGAGACGGCCTGGAGTAGTAGGGGCAGACGAGCAGCAGCGCGTCCGCCCCGGCGGCCTCGGCTTCGCGTGCCCGACGAATGCTCGCGGCCGTGTCGTAGGTGCCGACACCGGCGACCACCCGAGCCTGGTTCTTCGACTGGGCCGCCACGGCACGCACGAGCCGGGCCGTCTCGGCTTCGGTCAGGGTGGGCGACTCGCCGGTGGTGCCGCCGACGACGATGCCATCGCACCCTGTGGTCAGCAGGTGGTCGACGAGGTTGGCGAGCGCGGGTTCGCTGATCGTGCCGTCGGGGTGCATCGGGGTCACCATGGCGACCAGGTTGGAGCCGAAGAGCAGGTCAGCAGGGTGCTGAGGGTCGGTCATGGTTCGATCCTGCCTCGGCCCGACAGGTACGGTCCAGCGACGCTTTCTTGCCAATATTGCGTAGCCTGTCTTCATGATTGACGTCGGGGCGCTGCGGGCGCTGCGCTCGGTGGCCGCTCTCGGGACGCTGGCGCGGGCAGCCGACGAACTCGGGTTCACCGCCTCGGCGGTGTCGCAGCAGATCAAGAGGCTGGAACGTCAGGTCGGCGTGCCCGTGCTCGCGCCAGCGGGACGCGGGGTCGTGCTCACTCCGGCCGGACAGGCCATCGTCGACTCGGCGCCCGAAGTGTTCCAGGCGCTGGAGCGCTGTGCCGAAGCGGCTCAGTCCGTCTCGGCGGGCGCGCCGCGCGGCGTACTCCGTGTGGTTGCCTTCTCGACCGCTATCCGCGGGCTGCTCGCGCCCGCCATCGCGCGCCTGTCGACGCGCTGCCCGGACCTACGCGTGCACGTCACCGAGCAGGACCCAGACCTTGCCCTGCACAGCGTCGATGCCGGTACGGCCGACCTTGCCTTCGTCCACGACGCCGACGGGCTGCCGGCCGCCGCGCCGTCGTCCCTGACCCAGCGCCACCTGCACACCGACGTCGGCGACGTCGTGATGAGTCGGACGCATCCGCTCGCGCGGCTCGATCCGCCACTCGCCGGTGCCGACCTCGCCGGCCACGCGTGGGTGACCAGCCCGCCCGGCTCGGTGTGCCACCAGTGGTTCCGACGACTGTTCGCAGACGTACCGGAAGACCCCGACGTGCGCCATCTGGTAGACGATTTCGCCACCCAGTTGTCGCTGGTCGCCGCAGGCGACGTCATCGCCCTGATCCCTCGGCTCGCCCGCCCGCCCCTGGGAGAAATGCTCGTCTCCCGTCCGCTGCGGCGGCAACCGAAGCGGGAGGTACACGCGGCCTGGCGGCGCAGCGCCGACGCCAGCCCGGCGATCCAAGCGGTGCTCGCGGAGCTTGGCGCCGCAGTCAACCCCGAGAACGCCCTCGAATAGCGCAAGGCCGAGACCGGCGAGCGGCCCGTCCGCGGGCAGCACGAACCGCGAGGCGCATGAGGGCGGGGCGCCATCCGATCGAGCCGGTGGCACCCCGCCCCTCTCGCCAGACCCGCAATACTGCCGCGCATCGAATGCGGGAGGTTCTGCCGTCAGTGGCTCAGGCGGTGCAGGTGGCGCCGTTCAGCTTGAACCCGCTGGGTGGTGGGCTGGACGAGCCGCTGCTGATGAACCCGATCGTCACGGACGCGCCCGGTGCCAGCGAGGCGCCCCAACTCGGTGCGGTGGCGGTGGCCGTACTGCCGCTCTGCGAGACGGTGGCGTTCCAGCCCTGGCTGATGGTGTTGCCGCTGGGCATGGTCCAGCTTGCCGTCCACGGGTTGACCGCCGCGGTGCCGTTGTTGCGTACGGTCACGGTGGCCTGGTAGCCACCGGACCAGGAACTGTCGACGCGTACGGAGCCGGCGCACGCTCCCCCACCGGCGGGCGGGGTGGTCGGAGGTGCCGTGGTGGGTGGCGGAGTCGGCGGTGCGGTGGTCGGTGGCGGGGTGGTCGGGCCGCCGTTACCGCCGAAGTTGACGTCGGAGCAGTTGTAGAACGCCTCCGGGCTGTCCGAGCGCTGCCAGATCGAGTAGATGATGTGCCGGCCGCTCTTGTTGGGCAGGCGGGCGTTCCAGACGTACTCGGCGCCCGATGCCCCGCTGCCCAGCGGTGGGTTGGTGATCTGGTCGAACGGCGTCGCGTCGAGGTCCGACCACTTCAGCGGCGCGTTCGGGTTCCAGCCGTCGCGGGTGACGTACTGGTACCAGGTGCCGGGGTGCGGGGCCCAGGCGTTGTAGCGGAAGGTGATGGCCGCGCCGGACTGCAGGTTCGTCGTGGGCCAGTCGGCCGAAGCCGCGTTGTACGCGGCGTACTTCGTCGTCCCGGCGCCGCAGAGCGTGCCGTCCGGGATGATCTCCCGGTGCCGACCGGCCGCGTTGCTGATGAGCACGGCGAAGAAGTCCCAGAGTGGCTGCTTGCCGCCCTGGGCGACGGCCGCGGCGCAGGCGGGGTTGGTCGGGTTCAGGTCGCCGCCACCGCCGGCGCGACCGTCGAGATAACACGCGTACGTACGCGTCGCGGGGTACGTCATCGCCCCGTGGGCCAGTACGGCGTCGGGCTTGAGGAGCAGCGGGAGCCCGCTGCCCAGGATCGCGGCGGCGGCGATGACCGCCAGCCTGCGTCTGAATCTCAACGTATTTCCTTTCGATGCGGCCACGGCCGCCACCTCACGCGTCCGTCCCGAGGACGGGTTGCGCGAGCTGCGGCAGCGTGGGCTCGGGCCGCCGCAGGAGTCACACCCGGGTGCCCGACGCCGAAGATCTGGACGGTGTCTCTCGCCCGCACCACTCGGTCCGCATCCGGAGCGTCGCCCATCTCGCTCCGTGCCCAGGCACCGTCGGCGCAGACGGCCATTCGCGACCGGCACGCACCGACATTCGACCACAGGAAGATCCCGGATAGCAACATACGTCGATGGATTCGTGCTCGCGCCGTACACGTGCGACAGCGGGCCCGACCTCCGCAAGAGGAGGTCGGGCCCGCTGGTGTGGAACCGTCGACCCGGCTCCGGCAGCGACGCTACCGGTGCCGGGGTTCGCTCACCAGGACCAGTAGCTGGGCTGGGTCTGCGGGTTGAACTCCTTGTACGGCTGCAGCTTCGCAGTCCAGGTACGCCAGTCGTTCAGGTCGAGCACATCCAGGCCCTTCTGGATGTCGTTCGAGTAGATGTAGCCGTTGTAGTAGTACGCCGACCACGATCCACCCGTCACCAGGCGCGTGTCCGAGATCGGGCCACGCTCCCAGTAGGCGATTTCCTTCGGCTGGGCCGAGTTGGTGAAGTCCCAGACCGAGATGCCGCCCTGGTACCACGCCTGCACCATGATGTCGCGGCCGAGCACCGGGATCAGCGAGCCGTTGTGGGCCACGCAGTTCTCGAAGTTCGTGTTCTCCCGCGGAATCTTGTAGTAGCTACGGAAGACCAGCGTGCGGCCGTCGCCCCGACCGGTGATGTCGTAGATACCGTCGGCACCACGGGTGGCACCGATCGTCGGGTTGCAGGTCGGGCCGCCGCCGCCACCGAGCTCGTCGGTGAAGACGACCTTGGTGCCCTCGTTGTTGAACGTGGCCGAGTGCCAGAACGAGAAGTTCACGGTGTCGCGTACCGAGCTGATCACTCGGGGCGCTTCCCGGTTCTTGATGTCGAACAGCACACCGTCGCCCATGCAGGCGCCCGCGGCGAGGTCCTTCTCCGCGTAGACGGTGATGTCGTGGCAGCCGGCCGTGGCCGAGCTACCGTTGCCGCCCGGGTTACCGCCGTCTGGGAAGAGCACCGGCGTGGCCACCACAGCGGCGTCGGTCGGCTTCTTCAACGGAACCTTGATGATGGAGATCAGGTCGTGCGGCGGCTGGCAGTCCGGGAAGGCGGCGTTCGGGCTGTACGAGGAGACGTACAGGTAGAGCGTCTTCTTGTCCTTGGCCGGAACCAGGGTGTGGGTGTGCGACCCGCACTTGGTCTCGACGGACTTGATGTAGCGGGGGTTCTTCTTGTCCTTGATGTCGAAGATCTTGATGCCCTCCCAGGAGGCGGGGTTCGCCGCCGACTGGGACGTGCTGGCACAGGAGTCATCGCTGCGGGACGAGTCGGTCGACAGGAACAACAGGTCACCGTAGACGGTGATGTCGTTCTGCGAGCCGGTGCAGAGCACCTGCGACACGACCTTCGGCGACCGCGGGTTCTTGACGTCGAAGATGACGAACCCGTCGTAGTTGCCGGCGAAGGCGTAGTTTCCCGAGAAGGCGAGGTCGCTGTTGAGAGCGGCCTCGGTGTTGAACGGGCCCACCTTCGGTACGTTGGCGATCTGGCGCAGGTTCGGGCTGCTCGAGATCTCATCGACACCGGGTATGGCGTCCGCGGTGGTCGGAGCGGTGGTCCGCTCCTGGGCGCTGCTGGGCGGAGCGGTCGCCACGCCGAGCACGAGCAGGGCACTCGCGGCAAGCCCGACGATGCGGAGTCGCCGCGACCCTGGTGGGGAGAGGTTGAACATCTGGCGGCACCCTTCGAAAGGGGTTATCGATGTTGAGGACCTTACCTAACCCATCAATTCCTCGATGTGATGAGTATCACATCGAGGAACTCGCGCGTCACCTGGCTATTATCCAAGACGATCTTCGACGAGGAGAGGTCAGATGACTGGAACAAGCCGACGGCGGATCGTCCTCGTCGCCCTGGTGGCCCTGCTGGTGGTCGCCGGAATCGCCGTCGTACAAGGGTTTTCCGGCGGGCCGTCCACTGAGGACCGTACCTTCGGGGCCACCGGCGGCGGTACCCCGAGCCCCTCTGCCGGTGCCGGCGGGGACGCCCCGGTGATCATGCCCGGCCGGCCCGGGGAGTCCGCCTCGGTCGCTCCGCCCGGCGAGCAGGTGGCACCGAACAAGCCGCGTTACAACACAATGGACGCCGAGTACATCCGGATGATGATCCCGCACCACAGCCAGGCCCTGCTGATGACCGACCTGGTGCCCGACCGCGCCGCCGACCCCCGGGTCAAGGTGCTGGCCGCACGGATCAAGGACACCCAGGGGCCCGAGATCCTGCGCATGCGCGGCTGGCTCGAGTCGTACGGGCTGGACCCGGACGAGGACAAGCGTCGCGGCCACGACCACGGCACCATGGCCGGAATGCAGAGTCCCGAGGCGATCGCCCGGCTCACCGCAGCCCGTGGCGCGGAGTTCGACCGGCTCTTCATCGAGATGATGACCAACCACCACCAGGGCGCGATCGACATGTCGGTCAACCTGCTCAAGGTCGGTGTCGACCTCATCGTGGAGGAGATCGCCACCGCCGTGGCGTCCGAGCAGAACATCGAGATCCAGCGCATGCGCGGGCTGCTGACCGAGTAGGCGAAATCCTGATCGCCAGCGTGGCCGGGCCGCCCACCGAGCGCGTGCTGCCTAAGCTGTTCCGATGGCCGAGGAG
The DNA here is from genome assembly GCF_040676775.1 of Micromonospora sp. NPDC049523. Taxonomy (NCBI): domain Bacteria; kingdom Bacillati; phylum Actinomycetota; class Actinomycetes; order Micromonosporales; family Micromonosporaceae; genus Micromonospora; species Micromonospora sp. NPDC049523. The sequence continues at coordinate 81,000 of NZ_JBFAPP010000026.1, forward strand.
TTGGACGAGGAAACCCTGGCGTTCGCGCACCGGATGTTCGACCTCGCGCGCGCGGGCCAGACCGCCGAACTGGTCGCCAACGTGGCGGCCGGGCTGCCGGTCAACCTGACCAACGACAAGGGCGACACGCTGCTGATACTGGCCGCGTACCACGCGCATCCCGACACCGTCGCCGCGCTGCTGAGCCACGGCGCCGACCCGGCCCGGGCCAACGACCGGGGACAGACGGCACTCGCCGCGGCAGTGTTCCGCCGCTCCACCGAGACCGTGACCGCCCTGTTGGACGCCGGTGCCGACCCGGCCCACGGCAGCCCGTCGGCGATCGAGACGGCCCGGTTCTTCGAACTGCCCGACATGCTCGCCCTGCTGCAACGCGACTGACCAGCGGGTCGCCGCCCGTTTGACACCGCCCAGGACGGGTAGCCCGCCGGCCATGACGACCCCGCAGACACCGGACGCCCTGCTCGTCGGAGGACCCCGGGACGGCACGCTGTTCAGCGCCGAGGACGCCTCGAGCGTCGAGTTGGAGATCGACGGGTTGGTCCAGCGCTATCTGCGTACCGACCGGGAACACGACCAGGACGGCACGCCGATGGTGGTGTTCGCGTACGACGGCGTCACCGACGCGGGCGTCACCCAGGCCGAGGTCGAGGCGGGCGACCAGGTATACAGGGCGGGTGGATGATCCCGTACACCGGCAGATGCGCACCGCGGCGACGGCACTGCTGAACGCGCTCGCCGGCCCGGAGCGCGAACTCGCGGCCCGCCCGTTCGACGCGGACGCCGACCGGCGGTGGATCGAGTACCGTCCCCGACCCCGGCCCGGTGCCTGCATCGCCGACCTGGACCGGACCGCCCGCAAGGCCGCACACCGGCTGCTCGCCACCGCGCTGAGCCCGCACGCGTACGCCCAGGCGATGGGCATCATCGCGCTGGAGGAGGTGCTCGACCGGCAGGAGGACTGGCGCCGACGCCGGCACAGTGACGACTACTGGGTGGCCGTGTTCGGCGACCCGGATCGGGACGACCACTGGTCCTGGCGGTTCGAAGGCCATCACCTCTCGGTGACCATGACCGTGCTGGGCGACCAGGTCTTCCCCACCCCCGTTTTCCTCGGCGCCAACCCCGCCACGGTCAGTTACGCGGGTCGGCCGGTCAGTCGCCCGCTGGCCCCGGAGGAGGACCTCGCCCGCGAGTTGCTGGACGCGATCGGCCCGGTCGGCCGTGCTGCCGCGATCGTCTCCGACCGGGCGCCGGACGACCTGCGCAGTGGCACCTCGCCGGTGGCACCGGCCCGGATCGAACCGCTCGGGCTACGGGCCGCCGGGCTGGGTCCGTCCGCGCGGGCGATGCTGGACCAGCTCGTCGCCCTCTACCTCGACCGGCTGCCGGCGGAACTGGCCGCCCGTGAAGCGCTCCGGGTCGCCGACGGCGACCTGCACTTCGCCTGGCAGGGCCCGACCCTTGCCCGCCAGCGGCACTACTACCGGATCCAGGGCGACGACCTGCTGATCGAGTACGACAACACCAGCGAGGACGGCAACCACCCGCACACGGTTCTCCGCCGACCCCGCAGCGACTTCGGCGACGATGTCCTGGCCACCCACCGCGCCACCCACCCCCACTGACTGCCCCGCCCCGCACCCCACTTCAAGACCCTGTTGCAGAGAAAGAGGGGCAATCCCGCGCTGGATTGCGCCTCTTCCAGTGAATCAGCGCTGGGCTGGTGACGGGGTGGGGGTCAGGGGCGGTGGGGGGCGGGTTCGAAGTCGGGGCGGAGGGTGTCGAGCGAGCCCGGTTCGCCGCGACCCTGGTCGAAGCGGCGTACGAGGACGGCGCCCAGCCAGACCCCGATGGCGCCGACCAGCAGCGCCAGCAGCTCGACCGCGACCAGGACACCGGTGGCGGCGTACTCGGGTGAGCCGGAGCGGATCAGGCAGGTGAAGACGAACAGCACCGCCACCGTGGCGTTGACCAGGTTGAACGTGACAGCGGTCCGTCGGGTCCGCCCGTCCGGCACGTCCCACAGGTCGACCAGTCCGGCCCCGGCGGCAAGTGCGGCGGCGACCAGCGCGGCCACCACCGTCCAGTAGCCGACCTCGCCGAGGAACACCGGCCCGCCCGCGAGGTAGGTCAGGTCGAACACCACTGCGCTGACGAACAACCCGAAGGGAAAGGTCACCAGCATCGGTTGGATCGGGTGACCATGCACCCGCAGACGGCTCTCCATGGTGGCGACCTCCCCGGTTCGTTCATCGACTACCGTCAGGCCCTACCCGCACGGTATCGCGTCGAACCAGATTTTCGACACGCTGTGTATCGCGTTCCGGCGCGATCAGCGAGAATCTCCCGACGCGCCGCCCGCGGCGCGTCGGGAGAAGATCACGACGTACGCGGCCGGGCCACCGATCGGACCAGCCGTTCGGCCACCTCCCGCAACGGGATCGACAGGGCTCCCGAGGTACGCCGGAGCACCTGCAGCGCCTCCGGCGCGGAACAGCCCCGCTCGGTCATGATCACCGCGATCGCCTGCCCTACCAGCTCACCGTTGGCCAGGGTCTGGTCCAGCTCACCGCTGAGCGCATGCTGCCTGGCCCGGTCCCGTACCGAGGCGAGCAGCAGTCCGGCATGCTCGGCGAGCAGCATCGCGGTCACCTGCCTCTGCTCACCCAGCGCCCCCGGCTCACGGGAGTAGAGGTTGATCGCCCCCAGCACGTGGTCGTCCACGTCGACCGGGGCGGAGATCACCCCGCGTACGCCGAGCGCCCGCGCCCGCCGGGTCCAGCCCGGCCACCGCGACTCCCGGCGCAGGTCGGCGACGTGCACCAGGTCCCGGGTACGGATCGCGGTGAGCGCCGGCCCGTCGGTGCCGTACTCGATGTCGTCCAGGCTCCGGGACGCCGGATCGGAGGCCACCACGGCGGCCGGCGCGCCGGCCCGCAACACGGTCACCCCGCACCAGGTGACCCCCGGAATGGCCCGTTGGCTGGTCCGGACGAGTCGCTCCAGGGCGTCGTCGAAGTCGTTGCTCGCGATCAGCCCGGCGGTCAGTTCGCGCAGCAGGGCGGCGGTCTCCAGCACACCCAGCGTCTCGGTGGGGTGCGCCGCCCGGATCTCCAGGCTCACCGGGCCGGGGCCCAGGCCACCACCGCGTACCGCGCGGCACGCCCCGTTCGTTCGCTCGCCTCGGTCATGTCTCGCCTTTCCCCGGCCTGATCGGACCCGCCCTACTACCCGAGGGGGCTGAGGGTCAAACCGGGAAAAGCCGAGGCCCCGCCCACCGACCTGCGGTGTGCGGGGCCCCGGCTTCCGGTCAGCGGGAGGCGGCGGTGAGCCGCCGGCCGACCGCGGCGATCAGGCGGTCCAGTTCCGACCCGAACGGGTTGTCGTGGACCAGGTACGTCCAGGTCGCGCTCGGCCGTACCAGCTCCGACTCGTCCGGCTGCCAGTCCTCGCCGATCTCGGCCTCCTCGAAGGTCGCCACGGTCCGAGTCTCGATCTCCGGTACCAGGGCCGTGAACGCCGGCACCGCCGCGCGGTGGAACTCGTCGAGCGGGTCGAGCCGGCCCAGCGCGCGCAGGTGCACGCCCTCGCGGACCTCGGAGAGTTCGGCCAGGTGCTCGGCCCAGAGCCGGTCGAGGTGGTAGAGCGCGATCGACCGGGCGGCCCGGGACAGCACCTCGGAGTCGATCTCCTCGGTCTTCTCGGGGAATCGGTTCTTCAGCATGTCGGCGGCGACGTCACTGCTCAGCAGCCGCTCGCGGCGCTCGGCCAGGGCCTTGCGCTGCTGCTCGATTACCACGCTGTAGCGCCAGGTGTTGCGGTGGATCTCGTGGTTGACACCCTCCGCGACCCGCTGGGCGTGCTCGACCGCGAAATCGACCTGCTCGTCCTGGACCAGGCCGTCGGCGTTCATCTTGGGCGAGGGCGGGATGGCGTCCGAGGCGTGCCGCAGGACCAACTCGTCCTCGAGGCTGACGAAGAAGACCGACCGACCGGGGTCACCCTGCCGGCCGGCCCGGCCACGGAGCTGGTCGTCGACCCGGCGGCTGTCGTGCCGGCCGCTGCCGATGACGTACAGGCCGCCGAGTTCGGCGACCCGGTCGCGGTCGGTCTGCTCGCTGCCACCGAGCCGGATGTCGACACCACGACCGGCCATCTGGGTGGAAACGGTCACCGCGCCGTACGCGCCGGCCTCGGCGATGATCGCGGCCTCTTCGGCGTCGTTCTTCGCGTTCAGCACCAGACAGGGCACGTCGGCGGCGAGCAGGGCCTTGGCCAGGCTCTCCGACTCCTTGACGTCGAGCGTGCCGACCAGCACCGGTCGGCCCGTCTCGTGGCTGGACTTGATCTCGGTGACCAGGGCCTCTTCCTTCTCGGCCCGGGTGGCGTAGATCCGGTCCGGCTCGTCCACCCGTACACACGGGGTGTTCGGCGGGATCACCGCGACCTCGAGCGAGAAGAACTCCCGGAGCTGGTCACCGACCAGGACCGCGGTGGCCGTCATGCCGCACACGGTCGGGTAGAGCGCGACGTACGCCTGCACGGTGATCGTGCCGAGCACCTCGCCCTCGGCGGTGGCGGTGAGTCCCTCCTTGGCCTCGACCGCCGCCTGCAAACCGTCCGGCCAGCGACGGCGCTGGGCGACCCGGCCGCGCATCTCGTCGATCAGCTCCACCGCGCCGTTACGGACGATGTAGTCCACGTCGCGGTGCAGCAGGGCGTGCGCGTGCAGGGCAACGTTGACCGCCGAGAGCTGTTCCATGTTCTCGTCGGCGTAGAGGTTGACGTCCTCGAGCTTCGCCTCGATCACGGACAGCCCGGTGGTGGTGAACGCGACGCTGCGGCCGTCGTCGGCGATCTCGTAGTCCTCCCCGGCGCGCAGCCCGCGGACCAGCGCCGCGGCGGCGTGCACCGGGTCCTGCTCGCCGGGCACCGCGCCGGCCAGCACCATCGGCACCCGGGCCTCGTCGATCAGGATCGAGTCGGCCTCGTCGACGATCGCGGTGGTCAGCTTCGGCTGCACCCGATCGGCAAGGTCGGTGACGAGCTGGTCACGGAGGTAGTCGAAACCGGCCTCGCTGACCGAGACGTAGGTGACGTCGCACGCGTACGCCTCGCGGCGCTCCTCGGGGGTGGACGCCTCGGTCACCCAGCCGACGCTCAGCCCGAGCAGCCGGTAGATCGGCTCCATCCACTCGGCGTCCCGGCGGGCCAGGTAGTCGTTGACGGTCAGCACGTGCACCGGCCCGTTACCGCGCCGTACGTGCCCGTACGCGGCGATCGTGGCGGTCAGCGTCTTGCCCTCACCGGTGGCCATTTCGGCGACCTTGCCGGCGAGCAGCGACATCGCGCCGAGCAGCTGTACGTCGTACGGCCGCTGGTCGATGCCGCGACGGGCGGCCTCGCGGCCGACGGCGCAGATCTCCGCGAAGTCCTCGGCCTTGCCGGCCGCCTCGGTCAGCTCGGCGTCGTCGAGGGCCGAAAGCTCCTCCTCGCGCGCCTCGATCGCGGGCAGCAGCTTCTCCAGCGGCGCCAGATCCACCGTGCTACCCGGCCGCTGCAAGAAACGCCGGAACCTGCTCTTCAACCGTGTCGACACACCCATGAGCGGCAACGGTAGCCGACTTCGGCGCAACTGTGCGGCCCGGCTTGCCGCAGCGGTATGTCCGGTCCCGGAAGCCCTGGTCAGCGGCTCAGCCGACGAGCAGCTGATGTGCCGCCAACTCCCGGTACAGCGGGCTGGTCTCGGTCAGTTCCGAGTGCGCTCCGACCGCCACCACCCGCCCCGCGTCGAGGACCACGATCTGGTCCGCGTCGACCACGGTCGCCAGCCGGTGCGCCACGATCAACAGGGTCCGGTCGGCGGCAACCGCGTCGATCGCCCGCCGCAACGCCGCCTCGCTGCGCGCGTCGAGGTTGCTGGTCGGTTCGTCGAGCAGCAGGACCGGCGGGTTCGCCAGCAGCGTACGGGCGATCGCCAGGCGCTGGCGCTCCCCGCCGGAGAGCAGCACCCCGCCCTCGCCGACCTGGGTGTCCAGCCCCGACGGCGACCGTCGCACCACCCGGGTCAGGTCGACCTCGGCGAGTACGGCGAGCAGTTGCTCCTCGGTCGCGTCCGGCGCGGTCAGCAGCAGGTTCTCCCGCAGCGTGCCGGCCAGCACCGGCGCCTCCTGCTCGACGTAACCGAGTTGGGCGCGCAGCGCGTCGCGGGACAGGTCACGAATGTCCGTCCCGCCGACCCGCACCTGGCCGCCGGTCACCTCGTAGAAGCGCTCGACCAGCGCCAACAGGGTCGACTTGCCGGCGCCGGACGGGCCGACCAGCGCGGTCCGGGTGCCGTACGGCACGGTGAAGCTCACCTCGTGCAGCACCGGGCCGGCGTCGGCGTAACCGAAGCTGACCCGGTCGAACTCGACCGCGGCGGTGGCCGGGTGGCGGGGCGACGGCAGTGGCGCCGGGGTGTCCCCGGCCCCCTCCATCGGCAGGTCCAGCACCTCCTCGATCCGCTGCAACGCACCCAGACCGGTCTGCAACTGGGTGTACGCGTTCAGCGCCTGGCCCAGCGGCAGCACCAGGAAGAACAGGAACATGATGAAGGCGACCAGGTCGCCGACGGTGATCGCCCCGGTCGCCACCCGGGCGCCCCCGACCCCGAGCACCACCAGGAAGGCGCCCTGGACAGCGGTCGTGCTGACCGGGCCGATCAGCGCCTGCAACCGGGCCACCCGCAGGCCGGCCGCGTACGCCTGGGTGGCGGCCGTACCGACCCCGTCCGTCTCGCGCTCCTCGGCCCGGCTGGCCCGGATGGTGCGGGCCGCGGAGATCGCCCGTTCCACCGCCGAGGTCATCTCGCCGACCCGCGCCTGCGCCTGCTCGGACAGGCCGCGTACCCGGCGGGCGAAGAAGAGGGCGACGCTCAGGCCGACACCGACCCCGGCGAGGGTCACGCCGAACAGCAGCGGGTCGAGCAGGATCATCGCGGTCCCGGCACCGAGCACCATGACGAAGCCGGTGACGGTCTCGAACAGCCCGGAGGTCACCACCGCCCGCAGCAGGGTGGTGTCGGCGCCGACGCGGGAGAGCAGGTCGCCGGTGCGGCGCTGGTCGTACTCGACGATCGGCAGCCGGAGCAGGTGGCCGGCGAGGCGGTGCCGGGTGCCCAGCACCAGTCCCTCGGCGGTGCGCTGGAGCAGATAGTCACGTACGCCGTCGAGGGCCGCGCCTACGACGAGCAGGGCGACCAGCAGCCCCACCAGCCCGCCGACCGGCTGCGCGGCGCCGATGGCGTCGAGCACCTCCCGGGTGAGCAGCGGTTGGACCAGCGCGGCCCCGGCGCTGAACAGCGACAGCACGGCCACGACGAGCAGGGTGCCGCGGTGTGCCCGCAGGTAGGGCAGCAGCGCCGGCAGGCCGACGCGCCGAGCGGTGGGGGGCGCGGTCATGTTCTCCACCGTAACCGGGGTGACCAGCGTCCCGGCCCGAGCGACGCGCCGCCGGAGGGCATGACCTGGCGCTCCGGTCGGGAGTCAGCAGGCGAGCACGACCTGGAGTTCCTGCCGCTGGCGGGAGGCCAGGTCGGCGAGGAGGGCGGATCCGTCGTCGAACGGCACGACGGCCGACACCAGGTGCTCGGCGACGAGTTCGCCGTACGCCCGGAGCAGGGCGACGGTCTCGCCGGAGAGCCGCTCGCGGTCCCAGGTCGGTGCGAGCCCGCGCGGCACCCGGCCGATCTGCGCGGACCGCAGGGTGAGCCCGTTGTGGTGGAACTCCTCGCCGAGTCGGACCTGCTCCGCACCGGACTGGTAGAAGGCCAGGTCGACGACGGTTCCCTGGGGACGCAGCAGGCGCAGGGCCAGCCGCAGCGCACCGCCCTGCCCGCGGCACTGGAACACCACGTCGGCGCCCCGGTCGCCCGGCCCGTGCGCCCACCGGGTCTTGAGCAGCACCGCCGGGTCACCGGATTCCTGATCCTTGTCGGTCAGCGAGCCCGGGTCCAGCGTTTCCAGGCCGAGGGACGCGGCCACCGCTCGGCGCTTCGGGGTGGGGTCGAGGACCACCACCGACGCCGCACCGTGGTGGCGGGCGAGCAGCGCGGTGAGCAGCCCGACCACCCCGGCACCGGTGACCGCCACCCGACGGCCCCGCACCCCGTCGCCGACCGTGCGGACGTCCGGGCCGAACAGGTCCGCGGCGGCGTGCAGCAGCCCGTTCACGCAGATCGGACCCATGTGCGCGACGTAGATCCCGAGCAGCGGGTCCAGGTCCTCGGGCAGCGGCACGAACCGGTCGACCAGCGGATCGGCAACGTAACCGGTGCGGTGTCCGTAGGCCATCGCACCGATGGTGCCCTCGCTGACGGCCGGGGTCCGGCTCTCGGTGACCTGGCCGACCTCCATGTAACCGAGCCGGTTCACCGGGTAGGCGGTGGCCGGTTCGCCCGGCTGGAAGAGTCCCAGGTCGGCGTTCCAACCGGCGGACAGGTAGGGGTTGGTGCCCTTGACGTAACTCAGTTCGGTACCGGCGGAGATCCCGGTGTAGAGGGTCCGGACCCGGTAGGTGTCCGGCCGCAGCGGCGCCGGTTCCTCCTCGCGGATCGTCACCTCACCCGGCCCCGACACCACGATCACCCGTTCAGCCATCGAACCCGGTTCCGACGCGCGCACCGTGGGCGGCGGTCGCGAGCGCCTCGACTTCGGGGGCGACCCGTACCGGGCGCCCGGTCGCCGCCGACTGCGCCACCGCGCAGGCCAGCCGGTGCGTACGCAACGCCTCCGGGTACGGGACCCGGATGTCGTCGCCGATGCCGCGTACGGCGTCGACGAAGGCCCGGTCGACCGCGATCCGGGCGGCCTCCGGGTCGGCCGGCAGCCAGCCGTCACCGGTTTCGTCCCGCCAGCCCAGGCCGTCCTCGCCCAGCGTCAGCACCAGCCCGTTCGCGACGATCTCCACCCCGGCCCGGTGCTTCCAGCCGAGCGTGCAGCCGGAAACCAGCGTCCCCACCGCCCCGGTGGCGAAGCGCAGACTCGCCGTGGTGACCGAGTCGATGTCGGCGCCGTCCACGTCCGGCGGGACGCCGTCGCCGTACGCGCTGACCTCGATCGCCTCACCGGCAACCAGCCGGAGCAGGTCGAGCACGTGCGCGGCCTGTTCGACCACCGGGCCACCGGACAACTCCCGCCGGCTCCACCAGGTCACCGGCGGCACCTTGTCCAGCCAGGTGCCGGCGGCCATCCGTACCGGCCGGTCGGCGAGCAGGTCCCACATCCGGTCCAGGACGGTCAGGTAACGCCAGTGGTGGCCGACCGCGGTGAGGATGCCGCGTTCGGCGACGAGGCCGGCGATCCGCTCGGCGGTTGCCAAATCGGCGGCGACCGGCTTCTCGACGAACATCGGCAGTCCGGCGGCGATCACCGCCTCCTCCGCCGGGCCGTGCGCGAACGGCGGTACGCAGACGTAGACGGCGTCCAGGTCCGCTTCCAGCAGTGCGGCGACGTCCGGGTACGCCGGGGCGGCGTGCTGTACGGACAGTCTCTCGCAGGCATCGGGCAGTACGTCGGTGACGCCGGTGAGGTGCACGTCGGCAAAACCGGACAGGACCCGGGCGTGACGCTGCGCCACATTCCCCGCGCCGATGAGGCCAATGCGACACCTGGCCATCAAACCCGCCCTCCGCTCAGACCCCAGTGACATCATCGGTTACCTGGTGCCACGAGAGGGGCGACATCAAACGTTCATCAGGACGAGACAGGAAATAGCAGATTTTGGTGATCAATATGTTAGAGCGTCACCGGTTAGTCGGGTCCCGGTCCGGGAAATCCGCTAACGCTTCGATCGACTCATGACTCGGGGGTGGGCCTGTGCGGCACTCGCAAACGACCGTCTCACCCGTGGTGGAAGCCTGGTCCACGTACCGTACCGGCTCGGCTCGGCAGTGGACCGCGCACCAGCTCAGCCGGGCCAAGGGCGACACCACGGTCAGTGTGGTCATACCCGCTTTCGACGAGGAGGCGACCGTCGGCGCGATCGTGGCGACGATCCGCGAGCATCTGGTCGAACGGGTGGCACTGGTCGACGAGGTGATCGTGGTCGACTCCCGGTCCGGCGACCGCACCGCCGAGGTCGCGGCCGCCGCCGGGGCGCGAGTGGTCAGCCAGGACGAGGTGACCCGCGGGCTGCCCAGGCTCGACGGCAAGGGTGACGCCCTCTGGGCCGGCCTCGCCGCGGCGGCCGGTGACGTCATCGCCTTCGTCGACGCCGACCTGCGCGAGTTCCGTCCGCACTTCGTCACCGGGCTGCTCGGGCCGCTGCTCACCGACCCGTCGGTCTCGTTCGTCAAGGGCTTCTACCACCGTCCGCTGATCGAGGCGGGCACCGTGGAGCCGGACGGGGGCGGACGGGTCACCGAACTGATGGCCCGGCCCCTGTTCAACCTGTTCTGGCCGGAGCTGGCCGGGTTCGTCCAACCGCTCGCCGGTGAGTACGCCGGTCGCCGCGAGGTGCTGGAGCGGGTCCCGTTCGTCTCCGGTTACGGCGTCGAGACGGCGATGCTGATCGACCTGCTCGAACTGGTCGGGCTGGACGCACTGGCCCAGGTGGACCTCGGCGAGCGCCTGCACCGGCACCAGGACACGGCGGCGCTGGGACGGATGTCTGCCCAGATCATGCTGACGGCGTGGTCCCGGCTGCACCGGCAGGGTCAGGTCAGGTCGAAGACCCCACCGGCCACCCTGCTCACCCAGTTCCGCCGGGGCGGTACGGAGACACTGCCGAACCTGGAACGGGAGATCGTGGTCAGCGACGTGTCGGTGCAGGAGCGGCCGCCGCTGATCCAGTTCCGCCAGCGGATGCGGCGTTGGCAGGGCGAAGCGGTGCCGCAGTGAGCGAGGCGGGGTCCCGATGGGGCTGACCGTGCTGATGAACGCGGGACCGTGGTTGTCCGTACCGCCACCGGGTTATGGCGGGATCGAGAACGTGGTCGCCACCCTGGTGCCCGAGCTGCGACGGCTCGGCGTACGGGTGGTGCTCGCCTCGGTCGGCTCCAGCACCCTGGCCGCGGACGAACGACTGTCGGTCTTCGCCGACGGCCAGTTCCCGTCGTTGCAGCGGCCGTACAACCAGGTGTGCGGGATCGCCCAGGCACACCTCGGCGGGGTGGTCCGGGCGGTACGCGGGCGCGACGACATCGACCTGGTGCACGACCACGTGGAGGCGGTCGGCCTGGCCACACTCGCGGCGATGGGTGCCGACGGCCCACCCGTGCTGCACACCCTGCACTGGGACCTCGGCAAGCACCCGGACCTCTACGGGCAACTCGACGGTGGAAACCGGGTACGGGTCAACGGCGTCTCGGCGGCGCAGTTGACCCGCGCCCCGGCGGCGCTGCGCGCGCACTCGGTCGGTCACGTGCACCTGGCTACGCCGCTGGCGGTCGACGCGGACCGCCGACCGGCGGTGGAGAAGGGCGAGCACGTGGTGGTGCTCGGTCGGATCAATCCGGGCAAGGGGCAGGACGTCGCCGCGCGGCTGGCCCAGCGGGCCGGCTTTCCGCTGGTGCTGGCGGGACCGGTCGGCCCGTACCACCGGCCGGAGGAGTTGGCCGCCGCGGACGGGCAGGCCCGGCAGAACCCGGACGTACGTTACTGGGACGAGCGGGTGGCGCCGCACGTCGACGGGGTGCGGGTGCGCTGGGTCGGTACGGTCGCCGGCCGGGACCGTGACGACCTGGTGGCGAGCGCCCGCGCGACCCTGTTCCCGCTGCGCTGGGAGGAACCGGGCGGCACGGCGGTGGTCGAGTCACTGGCGCTGGGCACACCGGTGGTGGCCACCGCACGCGGTTGCCTGCCCGAGCTGGTCACGCACGGGCGGACCGGTCTGCTCACCGACGACGAGGACGAGTTGGCGGACCTGCTGGTCGCGTCGAGCCTGATCGACCCGGACGAGTGCCGGCGGGAGGCGGCCCGCCGGTTCACTCCGGCGATCATGGCGGAGCGCTACATCGAGCTCTACGACCGGGTCCGCTCACTGGCCGGGCCGGTGCTCAGGGCGGCCTGAGCCGACAGGGGACGTTTGTCCGCTGCCGTACCGGGAATCCGGCCGGCCGGCGGACGGAGGTACGGCAATGGCCGGAGAGTTCCACGCCCCGACCGGCGGATCCACCGAAGCGAACCGCGGATGGTCCCGACCGGCCCTGGTCCGGATCTCGGCGGCGACGGTGGGCGCGGTGTTCCTGCTGATCGGTGTGCTCGGTTTCATCCCCGGTGTCACCACCGGGTACGACCGGCTCGGCTTCGCCGGGCACGCCTCCGGCGCCGAGTTGTTCGGGGTGTTCCAGGTGTCGGTCCTGCACAACCTGGTGCACCTGGCGTTCGGGCTGGCCGGCATCGCGCTGGCGCGTACGATCGCCGGGTCCCGGGGGTTCCTGGTCGGCGGCGGCGCGGTCTACCTGCTGCTGTGGCTGTACGGCCTGGTGATCGGGCACGAGACCGGGGCGAACTTCCTGCCGCTCAACCGGGCCGACGACTGGCTGCACTTCGGCCTCGGGCTCGGCATGGTCGGCCTCGGGCTGCTGACCACCCGCGCCCCGGTCGACCGGTGACGGCGACCGTCTCCCCGCGTGCCGGTCGACCGGTGACGGCGACCGACTCCCCGCCCGGCTCGTCCGGGACGGGGCCGGCCGACCTCCGGTGTCGCCACGCCAGCCGGTCGGCCGGGCGGCACCGGAGGCCCGGTCCGGCGTGCCCTCCGCCGGTTCGCGGCCCGACGGCGCGATCGGGTCCCGACTGCTCGAAGATGCCGCCCCGAGGGGCGGCGTCCCGCTAGACCGAAATTTCCCGACGTGCCGGGTTTCGACCCGCGCAGACCGGGTAGCCACGCCCGTCCTTTCTGCGGTGATGACGGGGTGAGAAGCGATGCCGAAGCGGGTAACCACCGAGCCGGAACGCGAACGAGGGCCGATCGTGCTGGCACCGGCGCGCTTCGGCGGGTACCCCGGACCCATCCGGTCGTCGATCCGGGGCAGCCACCTGATCAAGCTGCTGGGCACCACCGACGCGAAGCAGATCGGCCTGCTCTACCTGATCACCTCGTTCGTGTTCTTCATCCTCGGCGGCGTGATGGCGATGCTCATGCGGGCCGAGCTGGGTCGACCCGGACTCCAGTTCCTCTCCAACGAGCAGTACAACCAGCTCTTCACCATGCACGGCACGATCATGCTGCTGCTCTTCGCGACCCCGCTGGTCTTCGCGTTCGGCAACTACGTCGTACCGCTGCAGATCGGGGCGCCGGACGTCTCCTTCCCCCGGCTGAACGCGTTCGCGTACTGGCTCTACCTGCTCGGCGGCTCGCTGGTGATGCTCGGTTTCCTCACCCCCGACGGGGCGGCCGACTTCGGCTGGACCGCCTACACCCCGCTGAGCCGGGCCCAGCACAGCCCCGGCATCGGACCCGACATGTGGGTGATCGGCCTGGTCGTCTCCGGCCTCGGCACCATCCTCGGCGCGGTCAACATGATCACCACGATCATCACCCTGCGGGCGCCCGGCATGACCATGTTCCGGATGCCGATCTTCACCTGGAACATCCTGCTCACCGCGGTGCTGGTGATCCTGGTCTTCCCGCTGCTCGCGGCCGCGCTGCTCGCGCTCTACGCCGACCGCCGCATCGACGCCCACGTGTACGATCCGGCTACCGGCGGCCCACTGCTGTGGCAACACCTGTTCTGGTTCTTCGGCCATCCCGAGGTCTACATCGTGGCGTTGCCGTTCTTCGGCATCATCACCGAGATCATCCCGGTCTTCTCCCGCAAGCCGATCTTCGGCTACAAGGGCATCGTCTTCGCCACCATCGCCATCACGGTGCTGTCGATGACGGTCTGGGCCCACCACATGTTCGGCACCGGGCAGGTGCTGCTGCCGTTCTTCAGCATCCTGAGTTACCTGATCGCCGTACCGACCGGGGTGAAGTTCTTCAACTGGATCGGCACCATGTGGAAGGGGCAGATCAGCTTCGAGACGCCGATGCTGTTCGCCATCGGCTTCCTGGTCACCTTCCTGTTCGGCGGGCTCACCGGCGTGCTGCTGGCCAGCCCGCCGGTCGACTGGCACGTCACGGACACCTATTTCGTGGTGGCGCACTTCCACTACGTACTGTTCGGCACGATCGTGTTCGCGGCGTTCGGCGGGATCTACTTCTGGTTCCCGAAGATGACCGGGCGGATGCTCGACGAGCGCCTCGGCAAGCTCCACTTCTGGACCATGTTCGTCGGCTTCCACGGCACCTTCCTGGTCCAGCACTGGCTGGGCAACGAGGGCATGCCCCGCCGGTACGCCGACTACCTGCCCACCGACGGCTTCACCGTGCTGAACATGGTCTCCACGATCAGCTCGTTCATCCTCGGCGCCTCGACCCTGTTCATCATCTACAACCTGTGGAAGTCGTACCGGTTCGGTCGGATCGTGGCGGTCGACGACCCCTGGGGCTTCGGCAACTCGCTGGAGTGGGCGACCAGTTGTCCGCCACCGCTGCGCAACTTCGACCGGATGCCGCGGATCCGCTCCGAGCGCCCCGCCTTCGACGCCAAGTACGGCCCACTCGTGGCCGACCTCGGTCGGGATCTGCCGCAGCGCTCGACCAAACCGCCGCAGGACATCGGCGACGAGTTGCACGCCGAGCAGCACCACGGCTCGGACAAATCAAGCCCCGAGGGTGCGTACGGTGCCCGCGAGGCGACCCGCTGGCAGCCCGATCCGCGCTCGGGTGCCCGCCCGATCGAGGTCCCGGAGCCGGAGGAGGTACGCCGGCCGAGTTTCGAGCCGAGCGCACCCGATGTGCACCTCGACAACGACCGGGGCGGCCCGAGTAGCGAGCACTGGCGTACCGGTCGACCACCGGACGAGGAAGGGAAGGCCTGAGTTCGATGCCGGCGCAGTGGCGGCCTGGACCGGCGGGCGGTGGTGACGAACCCACCGCCCGGCGGTCACTCGTGCAGCGGTGCCAGTCCGGCCGAGGCGAGCGAGTGCCGTACGCCGGGCTGGGCCCGGGTCAGCTTCAGGGCCACGCCACTGCGGGCGGCGGCGTCCCGGCCTGCGATCAGCGCGGCGATCCCGCCCGGTTCGAGCAGTCCCACGTCGACCAGGTCGACCACCACTTCGGCGGGCTGGCCGCTGGTCACCGCCTCGACCACCGCGCGCCGCAGCTGGTCGCTGGTGTCGCGGTCGAGTTCGCCGCCGATCGCGATGACCGTGCGGTCGCCGGACTGGCGGACCGACAGCCGGGTCTCCGGTGCGTCCGGATCCACTCCGCCGGCCTGCCAGGGTGCCGGGGCGTCGGCGAGCATGGCCTGGCGCAGCCAGGTGAGCGCACGGGAGAGCAGCCGGGAGACGTGCATCTGGGAGATGCCGAACCGGGCGGCGATCTCGGCCTGGGTCTGGTTGCCGTAGAACCGCATGGCCAGGATGCGTCGCTCCCGCCAGGGCAGCCGGCCGAGCAGGCCGCTGACGGTCACCCGGTCGTCCACCGACTCCAGGTCGGCGTCGGACTCACCCACCAGGTCACCGAACTCGGCCGAACTCTCCCCGCCGACCGGCGCGTTGAGCGAGGCCGGGCTGTAGCCGGCGGCGGATTCGAGGGCCGCGAGGATCTCCTCCTGCGGGGTTTCGAGCCGGGTCGCCAGTTCGGCTACCGTCGGTGCCCGGGACAGTTCGCTGGTGAGCGCGGCGGTCGCCTGGCCGACCTCGAGGATCAGGTCGCGCAGCCGGCGCGGCACGTGCACCCCCCAGGTGCGGTCCCGGAAGTGCCGCTTGATCTCACCCACGATCGTGATCGCCGCGTACGCGGTGAACGAGCCGCGCTCCGGGTCGTACCGGTCGACGGCGTTGACCAGACCGAGCCGGGCGACCTGTTCGAGGTCCTCCAGCGGCTCGCCGCGTCCCCGGTATCGGCGGGCCAGCCGGCCGGCGAACGGCAGCGCGAACCGGACCAGGTCGTCCCGGGCCTCCTGCCGGCGCTCGTCCGGCAGACCCTCGATCCGTGCCGCGTACGCCAGCGCGGCCGCGTCGAGGTCCTCCAGCCCGCGCTCGTTCGGCGCTGGTGTGGGCGTACTCGTGGGCGTACCAGTGCTCGTGGTCGTACTCGCGTTCGTGGTCGTGCCCGTGCTGATCTGTCCGAACATCCGCGCCTCCCTCAGGAAGGTCCCCCACCCGGATTTACGGAACCGGCCAGTGACGCCCTCGCCACGGTGGACCGGACCGGAGCGCGAAGATCTGACCGGAAACAGCCCAACAGCGCCCGCTCACCATTTCGTCACGTAGCGCAGTTAACCGGTTGCAGTCAGCGACGTTCCCGCTCTGTAGGTACTCAATCACGGGACCGGACTTTCGCGGGATGTTTTGCCGGCGGACCCCCTCGACAGAACGGCGGATGCCCTCAACAGACCAGCAGACCGTGCGCGGTGCCGCTGGCCCGCAGGCCAGCCAGTGCCTCCTGCACCCCCAGGCGCGGCGGCGCCGGCAGGTCGTACGGCTGCCCGCGCAACACCTCGGTGGCGTGTCGGGTCGGTACCGAGGTGACCGGATAGCCCCGTGCCGCGATCCGGTCCAGAGCCCGGCGACGGCGGCCGAACGACGCCACCGCCAGCCACTGCGGCAGTCCGGCCAGGGCCGGTGAACGCATCCCGGGCGGTTCGGGCAGTACGTCGACCGAGCTGAACGCCGTACTGCCGGCCAGCCACCACTCCGCACCGGCCACCCGGCGACTGGTGGCGTTCTCGCACCAGTACGGCACCAGCCCCGCCCGTACCACCTGCCACGGATCGATCAGCCGGCCGCACTCCACCACACACCGGTCACCGCTCTTGCCGGCGGCACGCAGCCAACCCCGGTACACGTCGGCGGTCGCCGCGCTGAGCGCCTCCGGCTCGGCGAACAGCACCCGGTGCAGCGCGCTGTCCGCCTCCCGGACCCAGTCCAGCAGGCTCTGCTCGAAGCCGGGCTCGATGCCGTGCTCGGCGTAACCCTGCGGGCCGACCGGTGCCGGCGGTTCCCACCGCTGCGGATCACCGCCCGCCGTACGCAGCACCTGGTCCAGCGGGTCGCTGAGGACACGGAAGTCGGCCGGGGTCAGCCCGCTGCCCGGACTGCCCAACTGGAACGCGTGACCCTCACCCTGATCGGCCACCGGCCAGGTCCGTACGTCACGCAGCAGCAGCACGGGCGCACCCGGCGCCAGCCGCTCGTCGAGGAAGTCCCGGTACGCCTGGGGCAACTGCCGCCAGCGCAGCACCAGGGACACTGTCGAACCGGCGAGCACGCCCCGTACGGCCGGGTCGTGCACCTGCCGGACGCGGATGCCGGGATTCGCCGCGACCAGCCGCTGCGCCACCTGGGCGCCGTACGCGTAGGAACCCGCCAGGTTGTCCACCGCGCCCTGCGGCCACTGCACCGCGACCTCGAAGCCGGCCGGGAGCCACGGCATGCCCAGGGCGGTGGCCAGGTGCACGGCGGCACCGCTGGGCGAGCCGAGCACCACGCCGGGGAACTCGCCGGACGGGTAGTGGTCCACCATCCAGCGGGCCACCCACTCGGCGTCGACCTGACCCACCTGGCGCACCGGCAGGGCGGCCCGACCACCCGCTCGAGCCACCGCCGCCCGGCGTACCGCCTCCGGGGTGCCCGGAAACCGGGCCAGCATCGGCTGGTAGCCGAGGTCGGCGCAGTCCTCGCCGCGCAGGGCCCGGGACGCCGCGGCGAGCAGCACCCGCGCCGGACTGTCCAGCGCCACGATCCGTCGCGGTCCGGGGACGTCGGGCCCACTCGCGGCCACCCATTCCTGCATCTCCCGCACCGGGACCCGCCCTTCATCCGTCCACTTGCCACACGCGGGCTTCCCGTCCGGATCGCGTTCAAACGACCTTTCCGCAACCCTGCGTGACTAATCCGAGGACGGGCCCCTTCTGCATCACCGGGCCACCAACGCACCGGCAGGCCCCGCTCACCCGGTTACGTACCGGGTGACCGCTTGCCTGCCGCGCGGCGTCCGGGACACGCTGTGCCGCGCGCCGTCCTGGGCACGCGGGCGTCGGCTTCCGGCCGCCGCCCGCAAAACGCCGGTCAGGTCAGCTCGTCGCCGCCGTCGGCCCGTTCCCGGACCAGTTCGGCACGGGCCCGGCTGGCCACCTCGCCGCCGTCCTCCGCGCGCTCGGTCAACAGCCCGCGCAGGTCCGCGAACGGCTGGTCGGGCGGGGAGAGCGGCACCGAGGCGTCCACCACCGCCTCGATCAGGGTGGGCCGGTCCGCGGCGAGCGCCTCGTCCCACGCCGCCCCCATCATCTCCGGCCGGTCGATGCGCAGGCCGTGCATGCCGAGCAGCCGGGCCCATCCCGCGTACGGGACGTCCGGCAGCCGCTGGGCGTCCGGCACCGCCACCTGTCCCGACCCGCGCTGGGTCTGGCTCATCCCGGCCTGGTCGCGGTTGTTGAGCACCAGCACGACAAACCGGGGATCGGCCCACTCGTGCCAACGGTTGGCCACCGTGACCAGCTCGGCCAGGCCGTTGTGCTGCATCGCCCCGTCACCGGCGAGGACGACCACCGGCCGGTCCGGCACCGCCAACTTCGCCGCGATGCCGTACGGCAGGGAGCAGCCGGTGGCGCCGAGGGTGCTCGACAGGTGTGCCGGCACACCGGGCGGCAGTTGCACGTGGCGGGCGTACCAGTAGGTCACCGAGCCGACGTCCACCGCGACCGCGCTGTCCCAGGGCAACCGGGGCGACAGCTCGCGCAGGACGTGCTGCGGGTTCATCGGCTCGGCCGGGGCGTCGGCACGGGTAGTCGCATCACTCCACCAGCGGTCGAAGGAGACCTCGATGGTCTCCCGCCACTCCCGGTTGGCCCGCTGCGGCACCCGGTCGAGCAGGGCGCGCAGCGTCTGCGCCGCGTCCCCGATCAGCGGCACGTCCACCGGGTACCGGTTGGCCACCCGGCGGCCGTCGATGTCGATCTGGATCACGGCCGCCTGGCCGGGCATCGGGTAGTAGTCGGTCCACGGATCGTTCGTGCCGACCAGCAGCAGGGTGTCGCAGCCGCCGAGCAGTTGCGCGCTCGCGGTGGTGCCCAACTCCCCCATCACCCCGGTGTGGAAGGGCAGCCGCTCGTCGAGCACCGGCTTGCCGAGCAGCGAGGTGGTGATGCCGGCGCCGACCCGGTCGGCGAGGGCGACGATCTCCTCGGCCGCACCGTAGCCGCCCTGCCCCACCAGCATGGCCACCCGCCGACCGGCGCCGAGCAACTGCGCCGCCGCGTTCAGGTCCTCCTCGTGCGGCACGACCCGGGCCGGGGGCAGTCCCGGCGCCATCGAGAAGACGCCGTCCGAGCGTGGCGGCAGATCGGGTACGGCGGCCGTCTGCAACTGCTGCGGCACGATCACACAGGTCGGGCTCCGGGTGGCGACGGCGGTACGGAACGCCCGGTCGATCAGTGAGGGCACCTGTTCCGCGCTGCTCGCCACCCGGACGAACTCGCACACGTCACTGAACAGCCGGAGCAGCTCGATCTCCCGGTACGCGGCACCGTACGGGCCCTCCAGCTGCTGGCCGACGATCGCCACCACCGGCTTGCCGTCGAGCTTCGCGTCGTACAGACCGCCCAGCAGGTGGATCGCGCCCGGTCCCTGGGTGGCCAGGCAGACACCGACCCCGCCGGTGTACTTGGCGTGGCCGGTGGCCATGAAACCGGCCGTCTCCTCGTGTCGCGCCTGGACGAACGCGGGCTTGCCGCCGGCCCGTTGCAACGCGGCGACGATCCCCTCGATGCCGTCACCGGAGGCGCCGAAGACACGCGGCACGTGCCATGCGCGCAACCGCTCGACGAGCAGGTCCGCGACCACCCGGGTCGGCTCAGCCATCCGTCCTCCCCGGGGTGCTGGCGTCGGCGTACCGCAGGATCGCGCCCACGCCGTCGGGCAGGTCCGGCGCCTCGTCCGGCCCGAGTACGGTCAGCCCCGCGTCGGTGGCGACCAGTGCCCGTACCAGGGCGGCGTCGGCCCGTACGGGTTGCGGGTCGGCCACCGACATGGCGGTGAGCTGGTCCGGCCCGGTGGCGATGTCGGTCGGCTCCGGGCCGATCCAGAGCTGGTCGGTGGAGGACGCGTCGTCGACCAGCAGCATGTTCTCGACCTGGCTGCGTTGCAGCGCGGTCACCACCGCGTCCATCCCGTTGCCGATCTGCTCCTGCATGCCGAACTTGTCCAGCGCGGCGTCGGCGTGCGCGGTCGCCACCTCGGCGATGGCCTGCACGGTCACGTCGTCGAGCGCGGAGTTGTCGCTGCCGGCCGCCCGGAAGCCCGCGTCGGTGTGCACGATCCGGTCCTGCCAGCGGGCGGGCAACTGGGCGGCGAGCATCGTCCGGGCCTGGGTGTCGCCGGCCACCACGACGACCTCGGCACCGACCGCGTCGGCGAGTTCGGCGGTGGCCGCCGCGGCGTCACCGGCGTTGCGTTTCCACGCGGTGAGGGCCGCCCGCTGGAAGTTCCCCTGCGACCAGGCCCCGGGCTTGACCCGGCGGACCGGGAACGTGTTCCCGCCGCCGACCTCCGCGCGCCGGGCCACCCCACCGGCACTGACCCCGTCCACACTGGCGCCGGTACGGTCGGCCAGTACGCGTACCCAGGGCACCTGTTCGCCGCGCTGGGCGAGCAGCGGCATGGTGTGCGCCAGCGGTCCGTTGGCGGCGATGTCCTTCAGTGGCGGGGCGGACAGGTACTCGGTGAGCACCACCTCGCCCTCGGTGGCGAAGGCGGCGATGCCGTAGTCGCCCGCCATCGGGTCGTGTCCGCGTACCACGCTGTCGAGTGCCGCGACCGTCGCCGGGTCGGCCCGCTGCTGGGCCAGCCGTTCCCGCAGGGCACGCCAGCGTAGGTCCAGCGCGGGCCGGGCGTCCTGACTGTCACGTGAGGCGTCCAGGTAGACCGAGGCCCAGGGTCCCGGTCGGGCGTAGATCGGGCGCAGGAAGGACAGCTCCATGGTTGTCGACCCCTCTCCAACTCGACCCCGGCATACCCGCGCCACCCGGCTTGTCACCTGACCGCGATCACCGGAGGCGGGATTCACTCACTTTCCGCCCAGCGGTGGCTACAGATACAATGCGTGAACCAAAGCGGACTCTCGGTGGTGAAAATGGACAGCGAGCTCTATCCCGAGCGAGTGGCGTACCGGCGCGGGCCGATCGTCACCGGCCGGGTCATCCGGTTGCTCGAGGGCTACTCACGCGAGATGCGGGTACAGCAACCCATCGTCGTCGCGGTGCTCGCCACGGCCGGGGTGGCCCGGGTGATCCTGCTGCTGTTCGCCTCGCTGCTGCGGTCGGGGGCCGGAGCCGGGGCGCAGCGTCGCTGGAAGGAACTGCGCAAGGGCCCGGAGTTCCTGGTCACGCCGTTGCGGATCCGGGACAGCGAGGGTGTGCTCTGCGAGATGGAGATCCACGGCCACCTGCCGCAGAGCGCGATCGAACCGTCCGACCACATCCAGGTCACCATCCGACCACAGAAGGACATGCAGCTCGCGCCACGGGTGGAACGGATCGTGAACCTGACCACCGCGCAACTGCTCACCCCGCGCCCGCCGACCGTCTGGTCGCACCTGGGACCGGCACTGCTGCTCCAGGCGATCTTCGGGCTGCTGCTGATCGGTGCGATCGCCGCCTGCACCGTGGTCAACGGCTGACCCGCGCCGGCCGAACCCGGCTGGGCGACGGTCGGTCAGGCGACCGGTACCGGGGTCCTGGCCGGGGCGGGGTCGGACAGCAGGCCGCGACGCCGGGCCCAACGCTCGAAACCGAGGGTGGCCAGCGGCGGCACCGCGCAGGCCAGCGCCACCAGCGTCACCGGCCAACTCCACCGGCCCAGGCGGCTGACCAGCAGGACCAGCCCGACGTACGCGACGAAGAGACCGCCGTGGATCGGGCCGAAGATCTGCACCCCGATCTCGTTCTCGGTCGGTCCGTACTTGAAGATCATTCCGGTCAGCAGCGCCAGCCAGGAGATCGCCTCCGCGATCGCGGCCACCACGAACAGTTTCTGCGCCGTACGCCGCATCGGCCCTCCTTCGACTTCCGACCCGTGATCGTACGCGAACCCGTGGTCGCCCCCGGGTGATACCGCCGTATCCGGGTGTTCCCGCGCGACCGGAGGCGCCCGGCGGCGGGCGTGTCAGCGCGACCCGCCCGGGGAACCATGTCGATCGAGACTTCCCATGCGGCAGCGGCCGTGCGAGGTTGGAACCACTCGGAGTAGCTGGATGGTGACCTGATGGGTGAAGAGGTTGGCCCGCGGACGTTCACGCGCGAGGATCGCGCGCGGTACCGGGAGAAGATCCGGCACTGTCTGGACGTCTTCGCCGAGATGCTGCGCGAGTCCCGGTTCGACGTCGACCGGCCGCTGACCGGGATGGAGATCGAGCTCAACCTGGTCGACGACTACTCGATGCCCGCGATGCGCAACGCCGAGGTGCTCACCGCGGTCGCCGACCCCCAGTTCCAGACCGAACTGGGACAGTTCAACGTGGAGATCAACGTCGCACCGCGCCAACTCGCCGGCACCGGTACCGCCGACTTCGAATCCGACGTACGGGCCAGCCTCAACTCGGCCAACCTGAAGGCCCGTACGGTCGACACCCAACTGGTCATGATCGGCATCCTGCCGACGCTGCGGTCGGACCACCTCACCGTCGACGCGCTGTCGGCGAACCCGCGCTACACCCTGCTCAACGAGCAGATCTTCGCCGCGCGCGGGGAAAACGTGGCGATCCGGATCGCCGGGGTGGAGCGGCTGGAGACCACCTCCGACACCATCACCCCCGAGGCCGCCTGCACCAGCACCCAGTTCCACGTACAGGTGAGTCCGGCCCAGTTCGCCGCGTACTGGAACGCCGCCCAGGCGATCGCCGGGATCCAGGTCGCGCTCGGGGCCAACGCCCCCTTCCTGTTCGGCAGGGAGCTGTGGCGGGAAACCCGGATCCCGCTGTTCGAGCAGTCGACCGACACCCGGCCGGAGGAGATCAAAGCCCAGGGCGTACGGCCGCGGGTGTGGTTCGGGGAACGCTGGATCACCTCGGTCTTCGACCTGTTCGAGGAGAACGTCCGCTATTTCCCCGCCCTCCTGCCGATCTGCGACCCCGAACAGCCGGCGGCCACCCTCGCCCGCGGCGACATCCCCGCCCTGTCCGAGTTGCGGCTGCACAACGGCACCGTCTACCGGTGGAACCGCCCGGTGTACGACGTGGTCCACGGACGCCCGCACCTGCGGGTGGAGAACCGGGTGCTGCCCGCCGGACCGACGGTCGTCGACACCATCGCCAACGCCGCCTTCTACTTCGGGCTGGTCCGCAGCCTGGCCGAGTCCGACCGCCCGCTCTGGTCGCAGATGTCGTTCAGCGCCGCCGAGGAGAACTTCCACACCTGCGCCCGTCAGGGCATCGCCGCCCATGTCTACTGGCCCGGCCTGGGCTACCTGCCGGTGACCGAACTGGTGCTGCGTCGGCTGCTGCCCCTGGCCCGCACCGGCCTGGACCGGTGGGGGCTGGCGGCGGCCGAGTCCGACCGGCTGCTGGGCATCATCGAGCAGCGCTGCCTGACCGGCCGCAACGGCGCGACCTGGCAGGTGGCGACCCTGCACGACCTGGAACGTGCCGGCGGCCTCGACCGGTCCGCCGCGCTCTGCGAGGTGCTCCGGCGCTACATCCCGCTGATGCACAGCAACCAGCCCGTGCACGAGTGGCCGTACCCGGGCTGAGCTCAGGCCGTCAGCACCACCTTGTTGCAGTCCTGCTGCTTGTTCTTGAACACCTCGTACGCCTGCGGCGCCTCGTCCAGCCGCATCCGGTGGGTGACCACGAAGCTCGGATCGATCTCGCCCCGGCGGATCCGGTCCAGCAGCGGCCGCAGGTAACGCTGCACGTGGCACTGACCGCTGCGCAGGGTCAGCGACCGGTTCATCAGCGATCCCATGGGGAACTTGTCGACGAACCCGCCGTAGACCCCGATGACGGAGACGATGCCGGCGTTGCGGCAACTCAGGATCGCCTCGCGCAGCGCGTGCGGCCGGTCGGTTTCCAGCCGTACCGCCTGCTTGCCCCGGTCGTACGCGTTGATCGCACCGGACGGGTGGTGCGACTCCGTTCCCACCGCGTCGATGCAGGCGTCCGGACCCCGGCCGGCGGTCATCTCCCGCAGCGCCTCCAGCACGTCGGTCTGCTCGTAGTTGATGATCTCCGCGCCGGTGTTCTCCTGAGCGATCCGCAGCCGTTGCGGGTACCGGTCGATGGCGATCACCCGCTCCGCGCCGAGCATCCGCGCGCTGGCCATGGCGAACTGCCCGACCGGGCCGGCACCCCAGACTGCGATGACGTCACCACGTTGGATGTCGCACATCTCCGCACCCATGTAGCCGGTCGGGAAGATGTCGGACAGGAAGAGCACCTGCTCGTCCCGGAAGTCGCCCTCGATCTTGATCGGGCCGACGTCGGCGAACGGAACGCGGGCGTACTCGGCCTGCCCGCCGGCGAAACCACCGAGCATGTGCGAGTAGCCGTAGACACCGGCCGGCGCGTGGCCCATCACCATCTCCGCCAGAGCCGCGTTCGGGTTCGAGTTCTCGCAGACCGAGAAGAAGCCGTGCGTACAGGCGGCGCAGTGACCGCAGGCGATCGGGAACGGCACGACGACCCGGTCACCGACGCGCAGGTTGCGGACCTCCCGACCCAGCTCGACCACCTCGCCCATGAACTCGTGGCCGAGGATGTCGCCCTTCTTCATGGTCGGGATGTAGCCGTCGTACAGGTGCAGGTCGGAGCCGCAGATCGCGGTCGAGGTGACCCGGACGATCGCGTCCCGATCACTGAGGATCCGAGGGTCGGGCACCTCGCGTACCTCGACGGTGTTGCGGCCCATCCAGCAGTTCGCTCGCATCGTGGCTCCCCCCGTTCGCCGAACCGCTACCGATCCCTCATCCGGCCAGCGGCTGGGCCGGACGCCGCATCATGTGTCGACGGAGATCCGTACCGTCCGGGCTGCTGTCCGAGCGGACGATCTCACCCGTCTCGATCACCTGCTTGAACCGGCGCAGATCATCCTTGACCTGCTGCGTCGGCTCCTCACCGAAGAGCTTGGCGACCATCCGTCCGAGCCTGCCGGCCGGCGGCGCGTAGCCCAGTTCCACCCTGACCTCGGTGCCCCGTCCGCCGGGAACCGCCACGAACCGCACCCGGCCCGCGTTGGGCACGATCGTGCCGGGCAGCGAGCGCCAGGCGAGCACCTCGGAGGGCCGGTCCTCGACGATCTCGGCGTCCCAGTACACGCTGCGCCCCGCCGGTGCCTTGGCAGTCCACCGTGACCGCCCGTCGCCACCCACCCGTACCGACTCCAGGTGCCGCATGAAGCGGGGCAGGTTGGCGAGGTCCCGCCAGAACCGGTAGACCTCGTCGGGGGGTCGGTTGACCGTCACCGATGCCCGCAGCCGCATCACCCGTCCGTTGGCGCGAGCGGCGCGGGTCGCCGACGCAGCGGCGAAGAGGTCGAGCGCGGTGACGGCGCCGATGACGCCCGTGGTGACGGCCAGACGCCAGCGCCGCTCCCGGTCTCCCGTCCGCAGGGCCAGACCGAGCACACTCAGGTCCATCGCGTCCCCGGCGACCCGGGTCCAGGTCCACAGCGCCGGCCGTCGCCCGCTGAGCAACCCGGCGGCACTGCCCAGCTCGCGTGCCCCAACGCCGCGCAGGATGGTCTGGTGGTCCGGGAGGTGGTCCAGGCCGGCGATCTCGGCGAGCCGCTCCGGTACGGCCAGCAGCGCGGCGCCGAGTCCGGCGCTCAGCAGACCGAGCAACCTGGGCAACGGCCCCGTCCCCCTGGTGGCCACCTCGGGCGACTCCTCCGGCGATCCGGCCCCGTCTGCGTTACCCACCCGGTCACACCTCTCGCCCGTGGCCCCGGTCGTCGAACAGACCGACCGGGGCGGCGGGTCACCCGTGCCCGACGACCGCCGCCGTACGCCCTCACCACAAGCTAACCTGCGGTTGGTGGCGCGCCGGGCAGAACGCGGAACAAGCACCCGACCGGGCCGGCGGCCATCCGGACCGGAGGTGGTCGAGCCCCACCGGGCATGGTCGAACGACGGTCGACGATCGACCCGATCGGAGGATGCTCGGTCACCACTGTGGAGGCGGTTGGCGGACACCCGGCCGAGGCGCCGGTGTCGTCGGTCACCTTCGGGCTTTTCGGGATGCGGATCCGGCCCGAGTGCCTTTTCCTTGTACGTGGGGTCGCGTGCCGCGGTGTGGCGGTGGGACGGCCCGCCCGGCCGGTTCGGCCGCACCCCTTCCTGTTCTTCCTCTGCCGGCACTGGTGCCGGCGTGCCCACTCTCGCTTGGACGGAGACGAATGTGACGCCCCGACGGGTCGGCGAGCACCTCGCGAACGGTTCCACCAGCCCGGACCTCACCTGCCGCCCCATCCCCACCTCGCGGCCGCACGTGGGGTTGCCGACCGGCTCCGGCGGTCCGGTCGAGGGCCGGCAGCGGATTCTGATGCTGTCCTGGGAATACCCACCCGTCCTCGTCGGCGGACTCGGCCGACACGTACACGCCCTCTCCGTCGCCCTCGCCGCCGCCGGCCACGACGTCACCGTCGT